>CALQHT020000345.1 GCA_943330455.2 Nitrosovibrio sp. Nv4
AAGGTCATGCGACCAGGCCCGACGACGGGTCGCCTCGGCGGGTAGCCAGTCGCGTTTGCACAAAGCTTGGCCGGAGCCTGCCCCGGGACCTGGGACCGCCAAACCGCTGCGACCGAGCCACGGATCACCCCGCGTGGCCACGGCAATCGGTTGCCGGCCAACGGAACGACCTTGCAACAACGCGCATCCATCGACCGCCGTTCGAATTCGGAGGCGGCAAACAAAATCCGACGGCGGACGGATTTCTAGGCTTGACCGATGGCATCAGGCTGGGCACCGAGTCGCGCAACGGGGTGAATCAGAAGCAGGGACCGGGCATCGTGCCACTCGATCGCAAACGTCGTATTTTTCGGCCGCCGACCCTTTCCCTGCCGCGCGGCGGCCCAACCTTGCCCAACCGGGCAACGGCGGTTGCGGTTCTGGGCTGCGTTGCCATCCTCAGCGCGGGGATCTGGCTGCTGGGCCACCCATCGGAAGCGCCCGCCAATGCGCCGGAAACCGGCGTGCTGGCAGCCACCGCGTCCGGTGTCGCGGTCCTGGACGGCAGCACCTTGCGCCTGGGAGACCGGGTGGTCCGGCTGGACGGGCTGACCGCGCCCGAACGCGGCGATCTGTGCCCCGGCGCCGGACCCGCCGAGACCGAGTGTGGCGCCGCCGCCGCCAATGCGCTGGCCGGCTTGGTGCGCGACACCCGGGTCGAGTGCAACTGGAAAGGCCGCGACCCCGTCGGCCGTCCATTGGCGCTCTGTTCAGCCCGTGGCATCGACGTCAACCAGGCCCTGGTCAGGGCCGGCTGGGCCCGCGCCGGCGCCGGCCATCCCGCCCTGCTCGCCGCCGAACAACAGGCCAAGGCAGCGCGCCGGGGTCTGTGGGCACGCGGGTGAGGATCGGCGCGCAGGTTGCGCTGGTGGGTGTCCCGATCGGGGTGTAGCAGGGGCCGGCAGCACCGTGGCGCTGCCCGGACTGGCTGTCGCGCCCGTCGGTCTGTCATGGCGGGGCCGGCATACCGGACGGGCGCATGCGATGCGGCACCGTTCACTCTTCCGCACGTCCCTGAAGCACGTGCCGTCGGAACGTCGTGAACGACGGGTGGTCGGCGGACGCACACCGGCGGACGGTCCAGGTTGTTCTTGATCGTCCGTCCAATAAGGCGCGAAGATCGCCGCATGAAAATCGACACAGCCAAATTCCGATGCCGCGACGGTCAGAGCGTCACACTCTCCGACTGGCCGACCAAGGTGGACCCTTATCATAAATCGAAGTCTAACTACCAGTCGCTGCTGGCCGATCAGGTAGAAACATTGGATAAATTGCAGCAGATGCTGTATGCGGCCAATAGTCATGCGATTCTCCTGATATTTCAGGCAATGGATGCGGCGGGCAAGGACGGCGTCATCCGGCATGTGATGTCGGGCATCAATCCGCAAGGCTGCCAGGTCTTCAGCTTCCAGCACCCGAGCGCGCAGGAACTCCGCCATGATTTCCTGTGGCGATGCACGCGGGATCTGCCGGAGCGCGGTCGCATCGGTATCTTCAATCGTAGCTACTACGAGGAAGTGCTGATCGTGCGCGTGCATCCGGACATCCTGAACGCCGAAGGACTACCGGACGTGCTCGGCGATGCCGAAACGATCTGGCAACACCGGTATCGGTCCATAAGAGATCTGGAGCGGCACCTGCACGCCAACGGGACCCGGATCGTGAAGTTCTTTCTGCATATGTCGAAGGAGGAACAGCGCAAACGATTCCTCGATCGGATCGAGGAGCCGGAGAAGAACTGGAAGTTCAGCCAGGCGGATATCGCGGAGAGAGGTCACTGGGACAAGTATATGGAGGCGTATGAGGCTTGCCTGAGCGAGACCAGCTCCAAACACGCACCCTGGTATATCGTTCCGGCCGACGACAAACATAATGCGCGATTGATCGTGGCCCAGATCGTTGTTGATACGATTGCGGACCTGGGGCTGCGGTATCCGACGTCCGATGCTGCGCGGCAGCGGGAGTTGGAGGCGATACGGGCGGTTTTGTTGAAGGAGGGGTAGGTGGATCGTATGAAGCCGCAGGATGTTCAGGGCGAGCCCGATCTCAAGCTTGCAGGCCTGTCACTCTGGGTGCTGAAACGACAGTTCCCCGGTGCCGACGATTATTGGGATGGCAACTGGCTTGATATCCGCGCGGGCGTTGAGGCATCAGGTGCGTACGTTGAGATCGGCGGGCCGTGGTTGCGCACCGATGAGCTTTCCAGGTTTGCGGAGCAGCTAACGGCCCTCGACAGGGATGTGACCGGGACTGCCGAATTGGCGTGCATGGAACCTGCGCTGCACGCGAAAATCGTTTGTGGCACTCTTGGCCACATGGAGGTTACAATTGAGATCAGCCCGGACCATATGACGCAATCGCATCAGTTCATATTTTTAATAGACCAGACTTATATTCGGCACGTGGTCGCCGACTGTAAGCGCATACTTGAAGGCTATCCCGTGATAGGGCGACCGAAGGGGGAGGGCAATATTTGAATTTCGGCCCCGTTCAGTCGTTCCTCTGCTACGGTGACTTCGGGAATACCGCTGACGGTGCATCCGAGCAGGTGATCATTCGGACCGGGTATCGGCTGGTGTTCCGGTCCTCAGACATGAAGGTGGCGTCCTCCTCGATCGCCTGTGCCATGAGCAGGTGATCGAACGGGTCGCGGTGATGCATCGGCAGCCCAGCAAGTGTCCGCAGGTGCGCCGAGTTGATGTCCAGCAGGGCGAATCCCTCCCGTGGGACGCTGTCCGTCAGTTCTTTGACGTCGGCCTGCAATTTTCCAATCCGTATCTTGACAACAATTTCCCACAGCGACACGACGCTGACGAGGACGGCGTTACCGGGGTCTTCTATCAGCCGCCGAGCGCGCGGTCCGAGTTGGGTGTCGTCGGCCAGCCACCATAGCAAGGCGTGTGTATCGAGGAGGAGTTTCATTCCTCCTCGCCCTCCATCGCGGCCAGAACATTGGGCGGGAGTGTGTCGAAATCGGACGCCATCTGGATTTTGCCGCGCAGAGCACCCGGCCGTCGCGGAGGTCGCTCCGCTGTCGGTGGCGGACGCAGTTCGGCCAGCACCTGATTATGTGACATGATCAGGAACGAACTGCCTTGCGAAACCTGACGCAGGAAACCGCTCAGATTCCCGCGGAACTCACGCACGCCGACCCGTTCCGGCTGCGGCACATGATTGTCTGGCTCCGGTTCTGCCATGGCACCCTCTATGTGGCTGCAATTTGTGTACTCATTTTTGCGCTGAATGTCAAAGCGGGCAGAATCTGGCGGGGAGACCGACCATCCAGTCAGACATCGCGAGCAGGCGCATCCGACGGCCCCTTACCTCCTCGCCGCCGGTTTTTTAGGCACAAGAGGTCTCTGCCCACCAGACAGGCAAAGATTAACCGCGCCTATCCGGAACAATACCCCCCGCTTCCCGCACGAATTTGCAACCAAAACCCCCGATATCCGCGCCTGTCCGAAACAAATTCGACGATCGTCGGACTTAAACCAATCTCTCAAGACAGGCCGGATTGAGCCTTGTTATCAATATCTTGCGCCACTATCCGAACCCGATATCTGAGAAGACGCAAAACGGCTCCCAACCACAAACGACAATATCAAATTTGACGTTAACCACGAATTAACGCCCAAAAAGACTCGAAGTCCAGACACTCTCATGTCTGAAGACAAACTTCAGATATCACATTAAGTCCGGCCGCACTTTATCCCTTGCCAAAACCCACCCCTCCTTATAGAACATACCAGGAACATAAACCGGACAGATGCCACCCAACCACCTCCCGATCCCGTTCTTCCTACCCCTCCTGACCCTGGCACTGTCCATGGCCAGCGCGCCCCTGCCATGGCCCGGCATCACTGTCCCACGCGCGCGAACGCGACCCGCCCCATCCACCCGGAAAGCCGCGCCCCCACGCCGAACCCGCACGGCTCGGCGCGGACGCGAACCCCCTGCCCTATCCCTTGATACGCTTCATCGCATCGCGGAACGCGCCATAGATCATCTCGGTATCGCTGGAATACGCCAGCAATAGCGCGCCCGCGGCCTTCCACTGCTGCATCTGCTCGAAGCTGTTCACCAGCATGGCCGTCGTCTTGCCGTGCTTTTTCGCCGCGGCCATCACCAGATCGCGTTTCTCGTCCAACACCCGCGCCATATCCGGCGTTCCGAACACGCCCAGATCCTGCGACAGATCCGCCGGCCCGATCGTCAACGCGTCGATCCCGTCCATAGCGGCGATCTCGTCCAGATCGTCGAAGGCCTTGCCCGTCTCGAACATGACCGTCACGAACACCTGACGGTTGGCATGCGCCCGCCTGTCGGCCGCTGTGCCGGAAGGATCGAAATCGGACGCCGCACTCAGGGCGCCGTTGCCGCGTAACCCACGAGGCGCATAGCGGGATGCCGCCACGATTTCCCGCGCATGGGCGGCGCTTTCCACCTGCGGGCAGTGCAGATTCCACACGCCACTGTCCAAAAGCCGAGTAATCCACTCGCGATTCGCCTTGGGTGGGCGTACGGCGATGGGAAAGTCGATGGCGCGGGCCAGAACGGCCATGTCGGCGACCACATCCATGGTCAGCGACGTGTGCTCCATGTCCACCCGGGCAAAATCCAGGCCGGCGGATTTCATCAACGGCAGAATGGACGGGTTGCGGAACAGGGTCAGCCAGGTGCCGATCTGCGGTTCGCCCCGCTCGACCGCCGCCCGCATGGTATTGATGTGCATGGGTTTCCTCCGATATCGCGACCAACGCCAAGCCAGTTTGGCACAAGCGGCGCGGTCCCGTTATACCAGGACCCAACAAGCGGGAGGCGACCATGCAGGCGGATTACGTGATCGTGGGGGCCGGTTCGGCCGGGTGTGTGCTGGCCAACCGGCTGACCGAGGACCCGAACACCAAGGTCATCTTGATCGAGGCCGGGGGTAAGGACTGGAACCCGCTGATCCACATCCCCGCCGGCTACATGAAGCTGCTGGAACACAAGACCCTGACCTGGGGCTACAAGGCGGACAAGGATTCCGGCCTGAACGGGCGGGAAATCAACTATCCGCGCGGTCGGGTGCTGGGCGGGTCCAGCTCCATCAACGGCATGATCTACATCCGCTCCCAGCCCGAGGACTACGATCACTGGTCTCAGCTCGGCAATCGCGGCTGGTCGTCCACGGACGTGTTCCCCTATTTCCGCAAGGCGGAACACTGGGAGGGCAAGGAAGACCATGTCCACAGCAAGGAAGGCCCGCTGTTCACGTCGCGGACTCGCGATCAGCCGGAATTGTGCAAGGCGGCGATCGAGGCCGGCCGGCAGATGGGCTGGGAATATCGCGACGATGTGAACGACCTGCCGCACGGATTGGGCAACCATATCGGCTGGGTGCAGCAGACAAGAGGCGGACGGTTCCGCGCCAGCACGGCCCGGACCTATCTGCGTCCGGCGATGCAGCGGCCAAATCTGCAAGTGATTACAGGCGCCTTGGTGCATCGCGTGGTGCTGGACGGCAACCGGGCGACGGGGGTGGAGTTCTCTCGCGGCGGCGCCACCGAGCGGGCCGATACCAGCGGCGAGGTCATCCTGTCCGCCGGCGCCATCGGCTCCCCGCACATTCTGCAATTGTCGGGGATCGGCGATCCGGACCATCTGGCGCGCGCCGGGATCGCGGTGAACCACGGATTGCGCGGCGTGGGAAAGCATTTCCAGGACCATTTCCTGGTGCGGCTATCGGCCGACGTGCAGGGGATCGCCACGATGAACGAGCGGTCTCGCGGCCTCGGCCTGCTGGGCGAAATCGCCAAATACGTGGCGACCGGGCGGGGGATGCTGACCTACGCGGCGTCTTTGGTGGCGGCCTCGGTGAAGGTGCTGCCGGAATCGGACACGCCGGATGTGCAGGCCTTGTTCGCGTCGGCCAGCTATGCACCCGGGGCGACACGGCAGTTGGATACCAAGCCGGGCATGACCACGGGGGTGTGGCAAATGCGCCCGCTCAGCCGCGGCCATGTGGAGGCGCGCACCCCGAACCCGCGGGATCAGCCGACGATCAACCCTCGGTATCTGGACGACGAGCGCGATCGGCGGGCGGTGATCGGCGGGATCAGGCTGGCTCGGCAATGGTTTGCCGCCCCCGCTTTGGCCCAATATTTCAAGGCCGAGACCGTGCCTGGGACCAATGTCCAAACGGACGACGAGATTCTGGACTATGCGCGCCAGACCGGCGGGACGGTGTTCCACGCCACGTGCTCCTGCCGGATGGGGCCGGACGCGATGTCGGTGGTGGATGACCGCCTGCGCGTGCACGGGATGCAGGGGTTGCGGGTGATCGATGCGTCCGTGATGCCGGCGGTGACGTCGACGAACACCAACGCACCCACAATCATGATCGCCGAAAAGGGAGCGGTGATGCTGCGGGAGGACGCTCGGGCGAGCCTCGGCTAGCAGGGGATCAGGCCGAACGGGAAGGGGTTTGGGGGGGTGCGATTCGACATTGTGCGGAGTAACATCGACCGCTCTAACCATGAACCGACAGCCTCAGCTCACCGTCATTGCCGGGCTTGACCCTGTAGGGCCGGGCACATCCTTGACACTTCAGACCGGGCACATGGTTGACACTTTAGTGGGCTTGTTCCGATTGAACGAGCCTGGCTCGGTCGCTCTCATCGCGCTATGTCACGGACCGACTCC
>CALQHT020000346.1 GCA_943330455.2 Nitrosovibrio sp. Nv4
CCAGGACCTCTTCTCCCTGACCATGGCTCTGGACACCGCGAGACACCCCCGATGAGGATAACCAGCCACTGGAGAGCCGTGTGCGGGAGAACCGCCAGCACGGTTCGGAGGGAGGGGAGGTTGGTAGCCTTCCCTACCCCTATCGGTGAGGTGAGCCTATCGGTCCATGGTTTGAGTTGTCGATACTACTCCGCACAATGTTGAAGCGCACCCTGGATCAGCACCACCGGATCCGGCGGCGATCGTCGAGGCGCACATCGCCGTCGCCCCTTACCTTAACGATCTCTCGTGCACCCCCAGCGCAACGACTTCCCGTGCGCGCCTACCTCAACACAGCCTCCGTCTTGCGCTTGATCAGCTCGAAGTCGATCTCGCCGCCGATGCCGGGCGCGGTGGGGGCGTGCATCAGGCCGTCCTTGTCGATCTCCAGGTCGTTCACCATGCCGTATTTATGCGCGCCGTCCGGCAGCAGAACCTCCCACATCGTGGTGTTGCGGATCGCCATGCACAGATGCAGGTTCGCCAGGTTGTTCAGGGAGTTGCCGGAGTGGTGGACTTCGTACCGAAGAGCAAACGCCTCCGCCAGATGGGCGGTTTTCAGCATGGTGGTCAGGCCGCCCTTGTTGGGGATGTCGCCTCGCAGGTAGTCGGTGGCTTTCTCGGTCAGCCAGATCGGATAGGAATCCAGCCCGCCCACCGGGTATTCCGTGGCCATGATCGGGATGTCCAGCTTCTGGCGCAGTTTGACGTAGTTGTAGATGTCCTCGTCGGCCAGCGGGTCTTCGTACCAGTAGTAGTTCATTTCCTCGATGGCACGCCCGACCCGCAGCGCGTCGGTGTAGCCATAGGACCAGGTTGAATCGAGCATGATCCGGTAGTCGTCGCCCACCGCCTTGCGCACCGCGACGCAGACCTTGATGTCATGGTCGGGGTCCCGAGGCGGGTGGATCTTGTAGGCCTGCCAGCCCTTGGCCTTGAACTCCTGCGCTTGATCGACATAGGCGGCGGCGTCGGGCAGCACCTGCGAACTGGCATAGGCGGGGATCGAGGTCCGGCAGGTGCCCATCAGCGCATGCACCGGCAACCCGGCGATTTTGCCGGCCAGGTCCCACAGCGCCGTATCGACCGCGCCGACGGTGCGATAGCTGACGGTGCGGCTGACCAGGCGCATGGCGGCGTGGATGCGCTCGCGTTCCAGCGGGTTCTGGCCCATCAGCATCGGTTTCAGCGAGCGGATCAGTTGCGCCCCGTCCATGGAGGCGGGGTTGGACGCGGACCCGAGGAACGCGTGGCCCTCCAGCCCGGCATCGGTGTGGATCCGCAGCAGCCCCAGATTGCTGGATGATGAGGCCAGGGACCCCTGATGGTAGATCGTCGAGGGGATGCCATCCCAGGTGAATATGGTCAGAGAAACGTCATCGATCTTCATGGCGTGTATTCCTCCGTTCTTGGCGCTGGTGGCTTTTACAGCCCCTCTCCCGCCTTCCAGAATCGTTCGGTCGTTTTCAGGTAAGTATCGATGTCGCGATCTTCCGGCGCGGCCAGCACGTGCTGCACGCCGGCTGCCTTGTAGGCGGCCAGGGCTGCACGGGTTTCGTCGACATTGTTGGCATTGCAGGTAATGCGCAGGGAGATTGTGAAGCTTTCCTCCGGGCGTTCGGCGCGGAAGCGTTTGACGACCTCGGCCGCGTTTTCCGGTTTCACCCGGCTGCCATGCCAGCCATCCAGGCGGCAGGCGCGCTTGATCGCGGCATCGGACGATCCGCCGATCCAGATCGGGATCGGCACGATCGGCTGAGGTTGGGACCGCATGTTCTCGACCTTGGCGTCGATCCATTTGCATTCGAAGGTGACGGGGTCCTCGCTCCAGACCGCGCGCATCAGGGCGATGCCTTCGTCCATGCGCCGGCCGCGTTCCTTGAACGGCACGCCCAGGGCGTCGAACTCGGCTTCCAGCCAGCCGACACCGGCGCCCAGGATCAGGCGGCCTTCCGACAGATTTTGCAATGTCGCCAGTTCCTTGGCCAGCGGCAGCGGGTGGCGCATCGGCAGCACCAGGACGGAGGTGCCAAGGCGGACGCGGGACGTGGCGGAGGCGGCCCAGGTGAGGGTCAGCACCGGGTCCCAGAAATTCGGCGATGGCGGATAGCCGCCGTCTTTCGGCACGATGATGTGCTCGCTGACCCAGACATCGGCGAACCCGAGTTCCTCGGCCTGGACGGCGGAGCGGCGGATGGAGGCGGGCCCGGCCTTGCGGCCGATATGGGGCAGATGGATGCCGAGTTGCATGGTTTTTCTTCCTCCCGTGCGAGGGCAGCAGGGTGCAGGGTCGCGGCGGCAACGTCCAGAGGCGCCACCGGGCTGGCCTCGGCCTGTTCGGCATTTGGCGTGCGGCGCGCGGACCGTTATCAGGCGATCAGAGATTGCGTTGACCGAGGAACACCCATGACCGACACCCCGCCCGACCGCCTGTCCAACAATCCCGCCAGCCCGTTCTATGACGAAGCCGCGCTGCGCCGCGGCATTGGCATCCGGTTCAAGGGGGTCGAGAAGAATAATGTCGAGGACTACTGCATCAGCGAGGGCTGGGTCCGCATGGCGGTCGGCAAGACCGTCGATCGCCGCGGCATGCCGCTGACGATGAAGGCGAGCGGCCCGGTCGAAGCGTATTTCCGAGGACCAGAAGCCGAGGGCTAGGGTTGGGCGGATGTTTTAGAGGCGGGAGAAAATTCTCCCCCTCCCCTTGCGCTTCGACATTCACACATCGCGGCAGGGTAGAAAGTTCTCCCCCTCCCCTTGCGGGAGGGGGCGGGGGGAGGGGAGATTTCGCACGGATATTGCGCGCAACCCCTCCCCCCCTACCCCCTCCCGCAAGGGGAGGGGGAGAATTTTCTACCCTGCCGAGATATGTGAATGCCGTAGCCCCCCAGCATTGGTCCGCTGCGCGGCCCAAGACCGCAAGGGGAGGTTTTTCTCTTTGGCTGCCAATCGCGTCGGCGACCGGGCGTGCCTGCCATGGGTGATGCCCCAATCTCCATTTGGGCGCGGATACGCGTGGTCGGGTTGAAAGCCAACCGGCGCGGGGCTGCCGGGCCGATTGCGTAATGTCGGATGACGCGAGGGCGGATCTGCCTCGAACATAGGCATAATCGCGCGATTTTTGTGCAGTTCCGCCAGAGGGTTAACCGCGCCAATCCGGAATGAAACCCCCGGTTTCTCGCGTGGTTCTGTAACGAAAACCCCCCTTATCCGCATGGTCCGGCAACGAAACCGTCACGCGCGGATGGTCGTGGCCGAACCGAGGAAATGCAACAATTCTGTGTCGTTGCCGGATGATAGCGGCGACTCCTCATCCGGTGTCGGAGCAGCGGCGAATGTCGCGGCCGTGTCCAATCGGAATTCGGGTCCGGCGTGTTAACACATGCCCAATCTTCGTACAAACCCCCTGAAATCAACGGGTCACGAGACTTTCTGACATCGCGATGAGAGGCTGACGAGCCGATCCGCTTGCCATCCACCTGTGTCTTGGTTAGAACAAAAAATGAACCTGTGGCGCTGGTATCCTTTCGACGGCCTCCGCGAAGACTGCCTCCCTGCCGCTCGGGACGCGGCGGATTGCGTCGGCGTTCGGCGAAGTCGCGGGCTCTCCCGACACCGGATCGGCCACCCCGATACCACCGAGCCAGGCGTAGTAATCCATTGAATAAGAGCCATTTTTGTCAAAAATCCGAGGGTCCGACCACGCCACCAGGCGCCCAAGCCAGGGCTGCTGGTTTGCCAGGCCGAGCACGCGGGAGCGTGGTGTTAACCGATCCATGGTCCGCTTGCCGATATGACGGAAATCGCAACAAATATGGCCGCGATCGAATGTCGACATGCGAAAACCGGGCAGCACGGATGGGGGACAGGCCTCGGCGAGGTCCCGTTCGACCGACCGCGGACAGTGGCCTCCCGCTATGGACGGACGCCGATCCTGGACGCGTTGACGATGGCGGTCAGCAGGCCATTGCCCGACAATACCCCGCCAATTCAAACTGGGGCGCCACAAGGGGTATCCAGGCGTCCATCGAAATCGTGAAGCCGCCGGACCCGATCCAACCCGGCCCAGGGGAGACGCCACAATGACCACCATCCGCCAACCGGACGCCTTCCACTGGCTCGGCGAGATCAACAAGGCCTCCGCCGTGATGGTGGTCGAACAGGGCATCGTCCCGCCGACCCTCGCCGCCCCGATCGCAAAGGCCATCGCCACCGTGATCGCCAACGGCGCTCGCCCGGGCGCCGATCGGCCCGGCGACTACCTGGCCCTGGAAGCCCTGCTGATCGAGGCCGGTGGTCCCGATGTCACCCGAGTCCATTCCGGCCGCAGCCGTCAGGATATCGGCGCCACCTTCATCCGCCTGTTCCTGCGCGATGACCTGCTGGTTCTGCTGGACTCGCTGAACCAGGCCCGCGACGCGGTGCTGAACCTCGCCGAACGCGATCCCGACGCCATCGTTCCCGCCTATACCTGGGGCGTGCAGGCCCAGCCCACCAGTTTCGGCCATTGGCTGGGCGCCTATGAGGCCGCTTTGGCCCGCTCGGCCGAACGGATCAGGCAGTGCCATGCGCGGGTCAATCTTTCGCCGCTGGGGTCGGCCGCGCTTGGGACGTCCAGCTTCCCGGTCGACCGGCCGCGTCTGGCGGAGCTGCTGGGATTCGACGGGGTAGCCGAAAATTCGCTGGACGCCACGCAGATCGCGCCCGCCGATCTGCGGGCCGAGGCGATCGGGGTTGCCTCCTCCGCCGCGCTGACGGTGGGGATGCTGCTGGCCGATATCACGCAGCAGTATGCCCAGACCCGGCCTTGGCTGATCCTGAATCAGGGGTCGAGGACGGGCGTGTCCTCCATCATGCCGCAGAAGCGCAATCCGTCGGGGCTGGTGCATCTGCGCCGTTTGGCCAGCACGGTGGCCGCGGGCGCCTCGGTCTTTGCGTTCCAGGCGCATAATGTCCCGTCCGGCATGCATGACTACAAGCCGGATGGCCCGGATGCGATGCTGGCCGATGCAACACGGATGCTGGCGGACCTGGCCGGGTTGCTGCCAGACTTCCGCTTCGATGCGGATCGGGCGCTGGATGAGGTGAACGCCGAATATTCCACCACCACCGAACTTGCCGACGTGCTGCAACGGGACGCCGACGTGCCGTTCCGCGCCGGCCACCATTTTGCGTCGGACCTGGTGACCTACGGGCGCGCCAACCGGCTGCGTCCGGCCGAGATTCCGTATGCGGAGGCCCAGCGTCTGTATGCGCACGCGGTTGCCGGATTCGGTCTGCCGGCCTCCCTGCCGCTGACCGAGTCGGTGTTTCGCGAGACGTTGTCCGCTCAGGGCATGGTGCGGGCGAGCAAAGGCCTGGGTGGCCCGCAACCGGCGGAAGTGGCGCGGATGCTGGCCGGTCAGCGGGGCCGGTTGGGCGTTGATCGGGATTGGGTGGCGGGCATCAGGGATCAACAGGCGCGGGCAGGCGGGCGGCGGGATGCGGCCTTTGCGGCTTTACGAGGTGCCGATGGCTGATCCCGCTCTATTTCGGCGGCCCCCAGCTTTCCAGGGTCCAGATCAGCGGCGATGGATCGACCCGGACGCTGCCGGCTCGGGGTGCGTCGATATCGACGACCAGTACCATGGTCATTGTCCAGGTGATCAGCAGCAGTGCCGAGACAATCGGTTGGCGATTGCGGTTGATGCCGAACTGGTAGCCCATGGCGCCGACGGACATCAGTGCGACGACAAAGACCAGCCGCAGGACATAAGGTGGCACTCCGTGGCCGAAATTCCGGCGAGCCGTGGTGGCAAGGTCGAACATATCGTTGATGGAGGCGATGAAAATCGCCGATATCGCGGTGGGGGCTCGTTCGGTGACCCGAACGGCCAGGGTCCATATCCCGGTTTGCATTGTGTTGGTCCGGTCGATGATCTGCTGTTCTGCCGCGGGGTCGGTGGCGGATTCCACGAACGCGATCCGCAGGGCGGTGTAATCGCGCAGGATGCGTTGGATGTCCGCGCCTTCCTGTCCGCCCACCATGCCGGCGCGCAGCCAGGCGGTGCCGATGGCATTGGCCTCGTCGAGGACGGATTGGCGGCGGAGGTCGTAGCGGGCGGCGGACAGCGAGAACGAAATCCCCAGCAGGAAGGCGAACAGGCCGAGCATGCCGCCGGTGATGAAGCCGACGGAGGAGCGCATGGACTCGGTGGGTTCCTGGCGATCGGCGGTCCGGCGTCCCAGGCGGAAGGCGAACTCGCTCGCCGCGAACAGGATCACGAAGACGGCGATTGTGAGAAACCCGAGGCCGATGCGACCGATGGCGATCAGTGGGTAGAACAGGATGTCCAGCATGAGGGTAGGGTAGCAGACGGGGCTGGGTCCGCAATTCGGGAGGGGGAAGGGCGGGGCTTCCGCCCCGGACCCCGACCAGGGGCTTTGCCCCAGGACCCGCCAAAGGCGACGGCCTTTGGAATGCGATTCTTTTGTCGTTTGAATTCCTGGGGCCTACCGGGACGGCGATA
>CALQHT020000347.1 GCA_943330455.2 Nitrosovibrio sp. Nv4
GCAACCGGTCGGCACGATCCCGATTGAGCGGCCGCGGCGTGAATGCGGGGCGCCGGGGCGAGGACCCAGGTGGGGGGATATTCCTATGGCGGCAGGAGGGCGAATTTAAACCGGACAGCCGTGGGTCAAGCCCGGCAATGACGGTGAGGAGAGTACTCAATCGCACAACTTGGGTTCGCGCCCGGCGCAAGACTCGCGCTACAGCAGGACAGCCCCCGCCCCCAAGGCAGACACGCCGGTCAGCACGACCTCCAGATCCGCCACGCCATCCCCGTTCACATCCGCTTGCAAAACACCGGACGCGAAACGCAACTGCCCCGCCGCCCCCGAAAACGCGACCGAACCGATCGAAACGAACGCCTGATTGCCCAGGACAAGACTGTTGGCATCGATCGACCGCAGATCGAGCCGATCCGCATCCGCGATACTGAAATCCGCGATCGTGTCGCGCAGAGCGCCCGCCGAGCTGTCCGATACCATCAGGAAGCGGAAGACGTCGCTACCGGCGCCTCCGGCCAGGCGATCCGCGCCACCACCGCCGGTCAACGTGTCGTTGCCGTCGCCGCCAGTCAGATTGTCCGCCTGGGTCGAGCCGATAAACGCGATCGCGGTCGTGTTCCCGCTGTTACTGACCGACCAACCGGAATCACCCGTCGCCGCGGCCAGGTTCGCCTGGAATCCGGCGGCCACCAAACTGACCGTCCCGGCGTTGACGCTGGCGGCGCTGGCGGTCCAGGAGGCGGCCAAAGTGGCATTGGCGATGGCGCCGGCGGACACCGCCAGGACATCCGCCCCACCCAGACCGAGATCGGTCAGCCGGTCGGTGCCGGAATCCACCACGAACCTGTCCAACCCCGTGCCGCCGGTCAGCACGTCATTGCCGATGCCACCTTGCAGCGTGTCGTGGCCTCCGCCACCCGCCATCGTATCGTTGCCGGAATCGCCGATCAGCGTATTGGCGCCGACATTTCCGGTCAGAGTGTCGTTGCCGCTGCCTCCGACCAGGGTCTGGAAGCCGGCCAGCGTATCGCCCGCCGCGTCACCGGCCGATCCAACCCCGGTCTCCAGGTTCACCACCACGCCGGTGACCGAACCGGCGTAACTCACCGTATCCGCGCCAAGGCCGCCATTCATTGAATCGGCGCCCGGGCCACCGATCAGCACATCGTCACCGTCGCCGCCTTGCAAGGTATCGTTGCCGTTGCCCCCGGACAGGGTGTCGTTGCCGAAGCCACCGTTCAGCACATTGGCCCCGGCGGTGCCGGTGAAACTGTCATCGCCCGTGCCACCGGTCGCATTCTCAAACGCCACGACGCTGTCACCCGTTGCGTCACCGCCGGACGCCGAACCCGTCGCCAGGTTCACCACCACGGATCCGGACGATCCGGAATAGCTGACCGTATCGACGCCATCGCCGCCGTTCAGAGAGTCAGCCCCCAGGCCGCCGATAATCGTGTCGTTGCCGCTGCCACCACGCAATGTGTCCGCCTGCACCGAACCAATCAGGCCGACCCCGGTGAGGTTCGTACGGTTGGTGACGAACCAGCCATGGGTGCCGCCGGCCGCGGACAAGTTCACCCGGAATCCCGCGGCCGTCAGGCTGGCGGTGCCGTGGTTGCTGCTGGCGGCTGTGGCAGTCCAGGAGGCCGCCACCGTGACGTTGGCCGTCGCGCCGCTGGAAACCACAAGCACATCGTTCCCCCCGACACCGAGATCGGTCACTGAGTCGGTTCCGATGCTCACCAGGAACCGGTCGATCCCCTCACCTCCGGTCAGGGTGTCGTTGCCGATCCCCCCGGACAACATGTTCGCGCCAGTTCCCCCGGTCAGGCGATCGGCCCCCTTGCCACCGATCAGGTTCTCGAACCCTGTCACCTGATCGCCGGTCGCGTCACCGCCCGAGGCCGTCCCGGTCGCCAAATTCACCGTCACGGCCCCGGACGACCCACCATAGCTGAGCGTGTCGATGCCGACGCCGCCATCCAAGGTGTCCGCGCCGACGCCGCCCAGCAGAAAATCGTCGCCCTCCCCACCGGTCAGGATGTCGTTGCCGATCCCGCCTTCGAGTGTGTCGTTGCCATGGCCGCCATCCAGTGTATCGGCGCCGCCGAAGCCCAGCAGGCGATCGGCCCCGGTGCTTCCGGTGATGCGGTCGGCACCGGCGCCGCTCAACACGGTTTCGATCGAAATCAGCACATCGGTGCCGATCTGCGGGCCGGTCGCGATCCCGGTTTGCAGAGAGATCACGACGGGATCGCGTAGATCCTTCAGGCTGTAGGTGTCGTTGCCGGCTCCACCGTCAATCGTGTCGTTGCCATCGCCAGCCTGGGCCGCGAACAGGTCGTTGCCGCCACCGCCGAACAGCAGGTCCGACCCCGCCAGCCCGGTGATCACGTTATCGGCCGCGGAGCCCTGAAGCGTGTCCGCGCCGGTCGTGCCGATCAGGTTATCGGTGGACAGGCTGATATTCAGCCGCCCAAGTTCGCCCGTGATCAAATCCGCGTAGTAGAGATACCCATCTGGGCCTTCCAGCAGGAAGACCGGGCCGAATGAATCCGACCAGTCGTATAGAAATGTCGAGTCGACACTGTTTGCAATGTTCACCGCATAGACGTCGCCCCCCACGAAATCGGCGAACACGAAATTGCCGTGCAACTGCGTGGGATAGACGCTGTGGGACGACACCACGCCACCACCGACGATAGCCTGGACCTCATAACCCGGCGCGCTGCTGTCGTGCGAGAAAGCCCGGAACGGCGCGGTGATGGAGATCGTGCCGTCGGCGACCTTGGCGTAGAAATCCTGCGCTTCCGCGGTGTTCCGAAACAGCGGCGTCTTCAGCGACACGCCCCCATCGCCGCCTTCGAAGAACGGCCAGCCGAAATTGGCACCGGGGCCGCCGATGTTGATTTCCTCGAAACTGAACCAGCCGACATCGGCGAGGATCAGGTGTCCTTCCTCATCGAAGGTGGATGCGAACGGATTGCGCAGACCGCTCTGGTAGATTTTGGCGCGATTGGCATCGAGGTCCTCGGCCTGGGCCGCGAACGGATTGTCGGCCAGACCGCGCCCGGTCAGCGGATCGACGCGCAGCACCTTGCCGGACAGGCTGTCGAGGGATTGGACATCCATCGTACGCGGATCGGCATAGTTATAGGCGGCACCGTCGCCGGTCAGGACGTACAGCTTGCCGTCGGGACCGAACAGCATGCGCCCGCCCTGATGGGTCAGGCTGTCTGCCTTCAGGAAATCCTGCTTGATCCCGCCAATCACCCGGTCGTCCGGCGCGATGACCCGGTCGGACGCCAGATCCGCCACGGTCGTCGGGTCGGAGAAATCGACCGCGCCTCCCCCACTGATATCGGCCAGGTCCTGTCCGGCGCCGCCCAGGATCACAACCCCGCTGCCGGGGACCAAGGTCCGGAAATCGTTGGCCGCATCGGCGGTATAGCGCACCACCCGGGAAAACCGGTTGCCCCGACCATCCGTGCCCGCATTGCCACCGACACCGGCGACTCCTGGCGGATCGACCACGTAAAACACGTAGATATAAGGCTGATGCACAAAGTCCGGATGCCGCACGACATCCAGCAACCCGCGATCGCCCGCGCTGTTCACCTGGCTGCGGATATCCAGAACGGTGTCGATGGCGCCGGTCCTGATATCGACCAGACGCACGACCCCACCCTTCTCCGCCACGTAGAGCAGGTTCGGGTCCAGCGGCGAGAAGGCAAAGCGCACCGGGTCGTTCAAACCATCGACCAGCAGCGATTTGTTCACGCTATAGGGCGACACCAGCGGCGGCTCGACCGGCGGTGGCGGCAACCGGTTTTCGTCATCCAGAATGGAGATGCGATGGGTGCGCGGCGCCACCAGATCGGCCCCGGTGGCGGTGATCAGCGACAGGGTCACGACCTCGGTCGCTTCGCCGATCGCGTCATCCAGAATGGTGATCGGCACCGTAACGCTGGCCACACCGTCCGCCATGACGATGGTGCCGCCATTGCCGATATAGTCCACGCCCGAGGTCGCTGTGTCCCCGTCCACGCCGTACACGATGGTCACGTCGCCGGAGACCGATCCCGTACGGTCGATCCGGACCAGAATCGTCGTGTTGGCCTCGGTCACCGATGTTTCGGTACCGCGGACGAAAACGCTGCCAGCCATGAACCCTCATCTCCTGCTCGCTCGGTGGTCTCACCGCCGCGACAACGCCAACCCCGCCCGTCCCCCTCCTCACGCCGGCCTTCTGCGAAGCCGCTGGCACGTGGCGTGTAGCAGATGGCGGGATCGTTCTCACCGCCGAAGATGCATGCGATCCATACAGGACGGTGCAGTTTGAGAAAAAACAGCGGCGGCGTACCATTTGAGGCAACCTTGAGTAACATGTCGTTGCCTTGGAGAGGGGCAGGATGGCAGATGTGCACGCGGTCATTATCGAAGATAGGGAAGTCAGTGAATCAGCCTCGCGTGACGGAACATGTCATGGTTCGCGTCTGCCATTATCCCGGTGGCCAGCCCGTCAAGGCCGCCAGGTGCCGCCATACGGCCCCCGGAAACCAGGACAGGGTGGTTCGTCTCATGTCTTTCGGCGGCGCGAGTGGCTTAACGCTAAACATCCCGACAGCGACCCCATTGGTTGCCGCGGTGTCATTCGCCCCCGCGGTCCCTCGTCCGGTCCGCGCGTTCGCCTTCGCGACATCGTAAGACGAGGACGGATCATGCAGGTCACGCTCACGACGGCGCCCGATTTCGACGAGGCCTGGTATCTGGAACGCTATCCCGATGTGGCGCGCGCGGTGCAGGCCGGAACCATCAAGAGCGGACGGCATCACTACACCTCACGCGGGCGCCGCGAAGGCCGATCGGGGGGGCCGGCCGCGACAGTGTCGGACACCGACAAGGCGCTGCAGGCAGGCTTCGACGCGCTTGCGGCCGGCAGCTATCGCGAAGCCATCCAGACGTTTGAGGATATCGCCGCGAAATCCAAGGCCGGGCGGGCTTACCGACTGGCCGCGCGTGGCCGCAGCGCCGCCGTCTGGCTGCGCGGCTTCGAACCGCGCAAGGCCGAGGTCTATGCCCGACTGGATGCCTTGCGACAGGAAACCGCGCCGCTATCGTTCGAATCGCGGATTGGCACCGCCTTCAAATGGAATATGAACCCGCTATCCATCTCCTCCGTGTTCATGGGCACCAGCGACGGCGGCCTGCGCCCGATCCAGCGGCCGTTGTTTCAGCAATTGCAGGGCCTGGTCGAACAGGGCATGGAATTCGAACTGATCTCGTTGATCGGCGGCATGTATTTCCTCGAACTGGTGGCGGATTTCCCGTTCCAGCGGATCAGACTGTTCGATTCCAACCTGGCCGAACATACGAAGTGGAGCTCCATTTACAAATATTTGATGAAAACGCCGTTCGAGCAGTTTGAACAATTCCGAGACCTCGACAAATACTTTGAAGACCACCCAGACGTCGTCTACCTCCCCCAGCTCGGCCTTGGCGGCCACTCGCTGTCATTCACCAACGATGCCCATTTCGACTTCAACGACATGCGGACCCGCTCCACATCGCTGCTGAGCCCGATCTATTACGTCGATTTCGCCTGGAGCCCCGAACGCGACCGTTACGAAAAGACCGTTGCTCGGTTGCGAACCGCGATGGAACCGCAGTTGACGTTCGACATCCCCGAGGTCGATGCGAAAGGCCGAGCACTGGTGGTTTTTCTGAGCAATGCGTCGATTCCGGTGGAGGTATTGCGGAAATATATCCGGAACTGCCCGTTGCTGATCCCATTATACTCGCACGAAAAGAATAATGAAGTCCTCGATGCCCATCGTTACTGGGTGCTGATCGCCTCGGGCCTGGTTCACAAGCCGGCGTTGCATGTCTGGTCGCCGGAGGACGCCGCCTTGGCTGGAACCGATCTCGATTACCCCTGCACACGCGGGATCGTGTCGACCGACCTGGTCGCGGCCTCTGGCCCGCTGCCTTACGAATCCGCCCTGTTGCATATTCTGTTCGGCAAGCGCGCTGAAACGGAGACGTTGGACAATCGGCGCGCCCTGTTCAGGGCGTCGTTGCGTCGGCTGTCCACGACCGTCAACCGGGTGGTGGTGGCGGAATACAACCGCAACTGCCCGGCCTTCGCCAATATGACGGACCTGCCGCGACCCAACGAATTGATCGCCTTGATCCAAGAGGAATTGCCCGGATTCCGGTTCAACACCATGCGGTTCGCCCCGGGCGGCGGGGAGCCGCACCGCAATGTGTTCATCTGCTTCGACAAAGGCTCCCGGTAACATCAACCGCCCGATCCAATGGCCGTTGCACCGCCTACTTCACCGTGCGTCGCCTCACCGTGCACCCTCTCACCGTCATTGCCGGGCTTAACCCGGTAGGTGTAGCGGCGCGCAATCATAAACGGTCCGACGCGCAATCAAGGGTGGTTTTCGACGCAGATTAGGTGAGACTATCGGGGTGTCTCGACGCAGATTGTTTGCGACTGAGCGCAGGCTCGGTGAGACGGACGCAAGATCAAACGTTCCAAC
>CALQHT020000348.1 GCA_943330455.2 Nitrosovibrio sp. Nv4
GAATTCAAACGACAAAAGAATCGCATTCCAAAGGCCGCGCCTTTGGTGGGGTCCAGGGGCAAAGCCCCCTGGTGGGGTTCCGGGGCAGAGCCCCGCCCTACCTCTCCCCAGCACGGACCCCAGGAAGGAGCCACACCAGTGATCCCGACCTCGAACCTAGCGCATCTCCTGGTCCAGACCGCAAGGCGCTTTCCCGACCGCCCCGCCATCGTCTGGCGCGACCAGACCTGGACCTGGGCGGATTTTCTCCGCCGCGTGCAAGCCGCCGCCGGCGCCCTGACCGAGCTCGGCCTCCGCCACGGCGATCGCGTGCTGGTGCATGCCAGGAACTCCAACGCCGTGCTGGAAACCATGTTCGCGACCTGGACCATCGGCGCGACATGGGTCCCCACCAATTTCCGCCTGACCCCGCCCGAGGTCGCCTATCTGGCACAATCCTCCGGCGCCTCGGTGCATATCTTCGACAGCGCCTTCCCGGACCACGCCGCCACCGCCAAGGCGGAAAACCCGGCCTGCCGCCTGGAAGTCTTCATCGGCGAGGGCGACCTGGAATGGGAGGCTCTGGCCAACCACCCGAGGCCGCTCACCCGCCTGGCCGACGTGGACCGCGACCATCCCGCCTGGTTCTTCTACACCTCCGGCACCACCGGGCGCCCGAAGGCTGGCATTCTCACCCACGGGCAGATGGAATACGTCATCTGCAACCATCTCTGCGACCTGATGCCGGCCACGACCGAGCGCGATGCCTCCCTGGTGGTGGCGCCGCTGTCGCATGGCGCCGGCATCCACGCTCTGCCGCAGATCGCGCGCGGGGCGGCAACCATCCTGCTGTCCGGTGAACGGCTGGATTGCGAGGAAGCCTGGCGCCTGGTCGAGAAACACCGTGTCAGCAACATGTTCACCGTGCCGACGATCCTGACCATGCTGACCCGGCATGAGGCGGTGGACCGCTACGACCATTCCTCCCTGCGTCACGTCATCTATGCCGGCGCGCCGATGTATCGCGCGGATCAGCTCCACGCGCTGCGCAAGCTGGGCCGCGTGATCGTGCAGTATTTCGGCATGGGCGAGGTGACCGGCAACATCACCGTGCTGCCGGCCGACCTGCACAGCGAGAACGACGACGACATGCCAGTGGGAAGCTGCGGCTTTCCGCGCACCGGGATGGATGTGGCGATCCTGGACGATGCCGGCACCCATCTGCCGCCCAACACGACCGGAGAGATCTGCGTGCGCGGCCCTGGCGTCTTCGCCGGCTACCACAACAATGCGGAAGCCACGGAAAAGGCGACCGCCCATGGCTGGTTCCACACCGGCGATCTGGGCCACATGGACGCGCGCGGTTTCGTCTACATCACGGGACGCGCCTCGGACATGTATATCTCCGGCGGGTCCAATGTGTATCCGCGGGAGATCGAGGAAGCCCTGCTGTTGCATCCCGCCGTCGCGGAAGCCTGTGTCCTGGGCATGCCGCACGAGAAATGGGGCGAATCCGGTGTCGCCGTTCTGGTGCTCGAACAGGGGGCTGGCGTTTCGGAGGCCGAATTGCTCGCGCATCTGGACGGCAGGCTGGCGAAATACAAATGGCCGCGGCAGTTCGTTTTGTGGCCCGAATTGCCCAAGTCGGGATATGGCAAGGTGGCGAAGAAGGACGTCAAGCAGCGGCTGCTGGATGGCGGTTGAGGCCGGGACGTCTTGTGCGTCGCTCAATCCGGCCCCATACGATCAAAATCGAGACGTTCCGATGGAGAATCGCAGGTGCTGATCCGTTCTTTGCCGTTGGCGGCCGCCCTGATGTGTTTCGCCTGGCCGGCCATGTCCGGCACGGTCTATGGCGTCAAAAGTCTCGCGCCGGGCGGGACGGAGGTCTCGACCGCGCCCGCGGTGCTGTTCTCGTTCCTTGATACCGGCGGGCCTGGGGTTTCGATCATCGGGTTGGTGACGCGCGACAGCACCCAGATCGATGTGGACGGGTTGGCGCTGTCGCGCACGCATGGGCTGCTGGGTTTTGAAATGACCGGCACGGACGCCAGCCCCACGTCGCGGCTGGTGTCGATCAACACGTCATCGGCCGTTGCGACCTCGATCGGATCCGCCATGACTGGACGCGCGATGCGCGGCGCGATGTTCGATCGGCAGAACCGGCTGTGGGTGGTTGATTCGGCGAGCAACAGCTTGCTCCGCATCGATCCCACCACCGGTGCGGTACTGAGTGAAACCCCGATCACCGTCGGCGGATTGCCGCGCGACATTGCTCCTGGAACGGACCTGGCGCAGCGCGAGGACGGAACGGTGGTCCTGACCACATACCGGTTCGAGCAGGCGGATTTCGACGGCCCGACCTTCTACACGCTGGACCTCGATACCGGCGAGGCGACCCTCGCCTTCGTCGACACGACGCCGGATCCCTTCTTCCCCAGCATCCCGGTCTACAACAGCGGACTCGCGGCAGGCGGCGACCAAAACCCCGATGTCCTGTTCACCTTGGATGGTGATGCCTCCGACGACCTGTTCCAATACGCGTTGCCGTCCTATCTGCGCACGGTTGTCGCCGCGAATTTCTACCCCGCGTTCAACGCTGGTGGAGGCGATCTGGCATCACTGGCACCGTTGGAGGTGGCTGAGCCGATATCCGCCAGTATGCTTGTCGTGGGGCTGCTCGGGCTTTGCGGGTTGCGCCGGCGGCGATAACGCGGGCACTCCGGGATCGACCGCGACCCTTGGCTGTGGTGACGTCCGGACCGCACTTCGCCTGATACGGGCGACTGGGCTCGACCGTCAGGGCGTGATCGCGACCTTCAGCACACCGTCACGCTGATGGCTGAACAGGTCGTATGCGGCCTCGATGTCGTCCAGTTTGAAGCGATGCGTCACCAGGGGCTTCATGTCGATACGTCCGGCCTCGATCACCGCCATCAGGCGGCGCATCCGCTCCTTGCCGCCGGGACATAATGTCGTGACGATTGTCAGGTCGGCCAGTCCGGCGCCGAACGGGCCCAACGGGACGGACAGGTCCGAGGAATACACCCCCAGGCTCGACAGGGTTCCGCCGGGGCGCAGCACGCGCAATGCGGCGGAGAAGGTGGCCTGGGTGCCCAGCGCCTCGATCGCGACATCAACGCCGCGGCCATCGGTCAGGCGCATGATCTCCTCCACTGGATCGACGGCGCGGAAATCCACCACATGATCGGCGCCCATCTGGCGCGCGACCGTCATCCGCGCCGGCACGCTTTCGACGGCGATGATCGTGGCCGCACCGGCCAGACGAGCACCGGCGGTTGCGCAGAGGCCGATCGGTCCCTGGGCGAACACCGCGACCGTGTCGCCGATCCGCACCGCGCCTCTCTCCGCCCCGGAAAAGCCGGTCGACATGATGTCCGGGCACATCAGCACCTGCTCATCGGTCAGTCCGTCCGGCACCGGTGCCAGATTGGCCATCGCGTCGGGCACCAGCACGTATTCGGCCTGACAGCCATCGATCGTGTTGCCGAATTTCCAGCCTCCAAGCGCCTTGAAGCCATGTTTCGTGCCGGCGCCGTCCTGGCTGAGGCAGCCGCACAGACAGGCGTTGGAGTAGCCGGAGGGCGTGATGGCTCCGGCGATGACCCGCTGGCCCTCCACGTAGCCCTGCACGGCGGAACCGAGCTTCTCGATGATTCCGACCGGTTCGTGGCCGATCGTCAGGCCGCGGGCGACCGGATACGCGCCTTTCAGGATGTGCACGTCGGTGCCGCAGATCGTCGTCGTGGTGATGCGGATCAGTGCATCCAGTGGCCCGATGTCAGGGATCGGCTTGTCCTGCAGCACGATCCGTCCGGGCTCCACGAATACGGCGGCTTTCATCATTGGCATGGGGCACCTCCTCATCTTCAGGTGGGGTGCTATGATCGGTACCATCATGACAATTCAGCCATGAGCGGCGGAGATGTGACGATGCGGCAGGCCAAGGACATCGGCGCGATCCACGACTATCACGCGCATATCTATTATAACGCGGTCAGCCGCGAACGGGCGGCGCAACTGCGGGCATGGGTGGAGGCGCGCTTCACCGTCCGCATGGGGCGCTGGCACGACATCCCGGTCGGGCCGCATCCCACTGCGATGTATCAGATCGCGTTCGCGCCCGATCAGTTCCCGACATTGGTGCCGTTCCTGATGATGAACCGCGTGGGGCTGACGGTTCTGCTGCATCCCGAATCGGGTCGGCCGCGCGACGACCACACCCTGAACGCCACCTGGATGGGGGAGGTGCTGAGCCTGCGCACGGAGATTCTGCGGGAAACCGATGCCGGATAGCGCCGCGGCTGCCCGAAGAGAGACCACGCCAAGCCGCCCCTGGGAGACGACCCACGCATGAAGCGCCGCCATATCCTGGCCTTGTTCGCCGTATTGCCGCTGGCGGTCCTTGTGCCGGCCCATATGCCGGCCTGGGCGCAATCGCCGGACCCGACCGGACCGCAGCCCGAGCTACCCAAGGAAAAGCTGGTCATCGCCACGAAGGGTGGCCAACAGCATGTTTTCAACGTCGAAATGGCGTTGACCGCGGATCAGCAGACAGTGGGTGAAATGTTCCGCACCTCGGTGCCCGAGGACGGCGGCATGCTGTTCGACTGGGGGACGCCGCGAACCTCGATCATGTGGATGAAAAACACGCTGGTGCCGCTGGACATGGTGTTCATCAACTCTGACGGTACGATCCGTTCGATCGCGGAGAACACGGTGCCCTACAGCCTGGCCGCCATCGACAGCCGCGGCCCGGTGCGGGCCACGCTGGAGTTGCGGGGCGGCACCACCGCGCGCCTGAAGATCCGGGTTGGGGACACCGTGCGGCAGCGGATTTTCGGCAATCCGCCCTGACTTCGGGCCGCGTCCGACAGGAATGCGCGATCGCGCGCGACGCGCGGGTGCATTTTTGCGGGATCGGCCCCATATTAGCGTTCCTCAAACAAGGTGGCGAAACTGGTGGTAGCGATCCCGATCACGACCTCGATGGTGAATGCCGCTTTCGATGCGACGGCCGCACAGATCGAAGCGCCCGATGCGGCGCAATTCCAGGCGGGCGATTTTGTCGTCTACCCCACGCATGGCGTCGGCAGGGTGGACCGGGTCGGCGCGCAGGAGATCGGTGGGCACTCGCTCAACCTGATCCAGATCTCCTTCGACGATAACCAGATGACGCTCCGCGTACCGGTGTCTCAGGCCGGTGTGTGCGGCCTGCGCAAGATCGCGACCAAGGAGGCGATGGCCGAGGTCCTGGTGACGCTCGCCGGTCGTCCGCGGGTCAGCCGGCTGTTGTGGGCTCGCCGAGCGCAGGAGTTCGTGGCGAGGATCAATTCGGGGGATCTGACGGTGCTGGCGCAGGTGGTGCGCGATCTGCAGAAGGCGGCGGATGGATCGGGGTCCAGCTACAGCCAGCGCAACCTGTTCGAGCTGGCGATCGACCGTCTGGCCGGCGAATACGCGGCGGTAACCGGGGTGGACAAGACCGAGGCGTTGGTGCGTCTGACGCAGGTGCTGCGGGAGACGAAAGCGCCGGAGGTCGTGGTCGTCGAGACAGTCGTCGATGAGATAATCTCGGCAGAAATCATCCCATCCGAGGCGACCTCGGAGGCTGTTGTGTCATAGCCCGAATTATTTTTGTGGCGAAATCGGCTCCGCGGCCCCATGTTATGAGCACGGCGCTTTTCTGCGTAGACTGGTTGTACCTGCCCTGGCGATGATCTCGCATCCGGTGACCAAGATTTTGAAAAGTATTTCGGCCCATGCGATGTGGGCCGCCGGTTAGCACGGAGTAGCGACTATGTCTCAAGGAACGGTTAAGTGGTTCAATTCGCAAAAGGGTTTTGGCTTCATCCAGCCCGATGATTCGTCCAAGGACGTGTTTGTCCATATCTCGGCGGTGGAGCGGGCCGGTCTTTCCGGCCTGAACGAAGGCCAGAAGCTGACCTATGACCTGGAGCAGGGTCAACAGGGCAAGACCTCGGCGATCAACCTTAAGTCGGTCTGATCACTGGTGCCGGTGCCGCTTTGCCGCGGCACCGGCAACGAGCGTTGCCACGTTGGACCGTTTTGGGTTCGCCGCCCGCCGATCGGGCCTGACGTTAAGGGCCGATGATGTCCGGATGGGTGCATTGGCTGATGTTCGAGATGCCATGGTTCGCGATGGTGATCGTCGCCACGCATCTGACCGTGTCCTGCGGCCAGACGGTGCTGCATCAATGGCTGGGTCATAATCCCAGCGGTGGTTGGTTCTTCCGTAACCACATCAGTTTCCATCACACATTCTATGCGCGCGGCCATCTGGTATCGTCGATCTATCGCGGAGCCGACGGTCGAGCCACGCCCTTTTTTCTGCCTCCTCGCTGTTTGGAGTGGGTGGTAACGACCCAATCCGGTCTTCCTCAAGTGTTTCTCTGTTCGGTTGGGCGCCGTTTCTCCGTCCCGGCCTGACGATCCAAGGACGCCGGGGATGGCGGCTGTCAAGGATGGCCTCTTGGCCA
>CALQHT020000349.1 GCA_943330455.2 Nitrosovibrio sp. Nv4
GATGGGTCGGCCGTGACGCCACCTCCGGGCCGATATGAAGCCAGTCAGGACGTGATCGGGGCGCCGCCGGCGGTCTGATGACCGCGCCGGCGCAGCCGAACAGCCGTCGTTATTGATCGAAAATCCCGAGTCCGACAGGCTGCTAGAGCATGATCACGCCGAGCGGAACGTCACAGCGTGTGAATCATGCGATCAAACAAAGAGCTAGAGCGGTTTTCCGTTTCCAGTCAGGGTGAAACCGCTCTAAGCAGGCCGGCGCGCTACAAGCGCTGCCCGTTGCCTCCCTGTCGAACGCCCACGGTTTCGGCGGTCTCGCAGATGGGGTCTGACCGAGAGGCTTCGTGAATATGGCCGCAATGTTCGACGCCGATGAACACCCGGCCGTATTTCTTCCTGCCTGTGCGACCTGCGGCTTCGTACTCAGAAGTCCGCCGATGTTCCTGATCGACGGCAGAACGTATTGGGGCGTTCTGCCGCACGAGCGCGCCCGGTATGAGACAACCTGTCGGAACCTCGATGTAAGCCGCGGCAAGGGCATTTACGGATGCGCGTTCATGCGGGAGGCGTTGAACCCCTGGCTCCCCTCTGACCCGGAACCGCCACCGTCCGCCGACGCCAAACCGGAGACGATCGCATCGACCGACGGCGGGACCGTTTGGCCCCCGGCGAGGGGTATGCGGGAGATAATGGCGCGGTTCCAAAGCCTGGGCGACAATTGCGAGTTCGGGTTGCTGCAACGATGGGCCAGGGTGGAAACACTCGACCTGCTGCGATTTGCCAGTTTCTACGGTCAGTTGGACCAAAGCCTGCGGCTGACGATCAATGCAATCTCGGATGGATTCTCCGGTCTTGGCGATCCCGCTTCCATCATCTCCGAACTGCACGGA
This sequence comes from Nitrosovibrio sp. Nv4, assembly GCA_943330455.2. Classification (GTDB taxonomy): domain Bacteria; phylum Pseudomonadota; class Alphaproteobacteria; order Acetobacterales; family Acetobacteraceae; genus Rhodopila. The sequence continues at coordinate 888 of CALQHT020000349.1, forward strand.
GCGGTGCCGCCGAGACAGTTCATGGTCAAGGAGACACGCTGGCAGCTCCTGTATCACACCGACTACGACGAACGTGAAATCGAGCCTGACGCGTTGCACCGTCAGCAGGTGCGGGTCCTGCAATTTAAACGCCGCAAGCTGCTGGAGGACTTGCAGGAGGCGCATCGGGTCTTCGTCTGGAAATCCAACCTGCCAGTATCGGAACGGGACTTGCGCGATCTGGTCGCTTGCCTCCGCCGGTATGGCCCCAACCTGCTCCTGTGGGTTACCGTTGCCGACCAGGATCATCCGCCCGGTCTTGTCGAGTATCTCGGCGATGGCCTGTTGAAAGGTCATATCGGGCGCTTTGCCCCTTATGGCGCGGCGGACGACATTGACTTCGCCCCGTGGTACGCGATGTGCCGAAATGCCGCCGCGGCCGCGGAGTTTCTGCGGCGATGCGGGGAGTGGTCCCACCTTCAGTGCGATGAGCAACGCCTCACCGCCGATGCGGCGGAGGGTTCGGCCCCGGAAGTCGCCCTCCAGGATGCCGCCGCGACCATTCGCTGGATGGAGCGGCAGTCGGACGCGGTCGTCGTCGGGCCCGTGCATGCCAGCGACACCTTCTCGGATCCCGCAGCTCGGCGTTCGTTGGCGGACAATCCCGGCACACGGGACGTGCGCGGCGCGGAGCTGACAGACGTTACGCTGGATTCCTATCATTCCGTCCTGTTGCAGGCCGACCGGAAAATACCGGAGACCCGGTACATCATCGACGATAACGAATACGCACGGGTCCGCATCGTCACGCGCGGGCTTCGCTGCCTGCACGCGGACAAGGTGGTGGTCCTCGGCCTGAATCGCTCATCGAAGAATTACTATCATTGGATGACCCAGTCCCTGCCGGCGCTCGATCTTTCGGTGAGCGAGCTCGGCGCCGACAACGCTGTATTGGCACTGCCGAGGATGACAGCCTGGCATGAAGAGACCCTGTCGATCCTGGGCCTCGCCGATCTACCGCGGATCCCGATTCACCTGGCGCATCAATATCATTTCCCCAAGGCATATTTCTGCGAATTCCTGAATGGGGCGACGTCGTTCTTTCTGTCCCCGCGTTCGCAGGAGGTCTTCGACAAGATCGCGCTGGATGCTGGTACGCCGAGCGGCGGTCCTGAGATGATTTATGTGGCGCGGTCGGACTCGGCGAACCGAGTCCTGACGAATGAGCGGGCGGTCCAGGATGTGCTCGAAGCCGCCGGGTTCGTCAGTGTGCTTCCGGGTTCCCTCTCGGTGCGGGAGCAGTCGCGATTGTTCCGGGGCGCGCGGGTCGTCGTCGGTCCCCATGGCGCGGGCCTGACCAATATCGGATTTTGCCAGCCCGGAACGAAAATTCTCGAACTTTTCCAATCCAGTTACGTGAACCCGTGTTTCAACCGGGTCGCCCAGGTCCGTCGGCTCGAGTACCACGCGGAATGCTTTACGTGCACCGCCGAACCTGATGACCCTCGGCAACCATGGCGCATCGATCCCGACCGCCTCGCCAGACGGCTTGCCAGCGTGCTGGCGTAACGGATCGGCGTCAGAACCGCTCCAGGGCGAGGGGCGAGGGGCGAGGGGCGAGGGGCGATGTAGCGGATGGCGGCCCACCCTTGCGGCCTAATCAGATCGACCGCCACATCCGCCATGTCGCGGCCATTGCCAGCAAGCCGGCGGCTCCGGTCGCCGCCGTGGCCCAGGGGGCGCCGATCGCATCCGCCAGCAGCCCCACGCAGAAAAAACCGATCGGCGCGCTGCCGATGCAGACCGATAGAACACCCAGGATGCGGGACCGCATCTCCGGCGGGGATGCCAGATAGACCAAGGTTGCCTGCATCGTGGCGAAACCGGCGCCACCCAGTCCGTTGCAGATCAGCGACACCCCCGCCCACTCCGGTCCCGGAACCAGCGCGAACACCGATAGCATGGTGATGCTCGTCAACACGCCGCAAACATAGACTTTGCCATACCAGGCAGGCCGCACGCACATCGCCACCAGAACCGCTCCGGTAAAGGCCCCGACGCCATCCATGCTGGTCAGGATCCCAATGCCCTCGGGGCCCAGATTCAACCGGTCGCGCCCGATGACCGGGATCATGCTGGTCAACGGGAAACCGAAGACATTGTAGATGATGGTGACCACCAGGGTGCCCATCAGGCGCGCATCGCCACGCACCATACGCAATCCATCCGCGATCCGGGCGATGACCGACCCGCCGCCCACCGGCTCGCTGTTGCGGTAACGCACCTGCCAGGCCGCGATCAGCGCCAGGCAGTACAGCACGACGCAGGCCGCGAACGCGCCCACGATGCCAAAAGCCGCCAGCAGCAGCCCCGACACGGTGGGGCCGACCATGCGGCTGGCATTGCCGACGCCGACATCCAGCGACATCGCCATGCCCATCCGGTGAGGTCCCACCGCATCGCCGATCATCACGCGACGCACTGGATTATCGGTGGCCCAACCCAGCCCGCTGATAAAACAGGCAACGCCGATGTGCCAGACTTCCAGACGGTCCGAATAGGCCAGGGCGGTCAGCAGCGCGGAGTTCGTTCCCGCCACCAGCACCATCCCGATCAACGACGCACGTCGCTCTACCCGTTCGGCCCATGCGCCCAGGAACGCGCCGAACAGGCCCATCGGAAGCATGCGCAGCATCGTCATCATCGCCACGGTGAAGGCCGACCCGGTGCGCTCATACACCACGATTCCGACGGCCACGGTTTCCAGCCACCGGACGATGGAAAACGCCAACCCGACGAACCAGAGCCGCCAGAAATTGGCATATTGGATCGCAAACAGGTCCCTGATCGACGCGTCGGTCCGTCCACTGCTGCGTGCGTCGCTCAAGCCGTTCCATCCTCCCGCCGGATTATAGGCCGGCGCGACCAATCCACCATGGCGGTGCGATGGCGACCAGACCCAGCGACGTATTGCAGGATAGCGCGGTACGAGGGACGATCCGCCGACAAGACAGCGGGAGGCTCGACCATGACTCAACGGATACCCCTGGTGCCGCTCGAAGAGGCACAGCGGCTCTGCGCCGAAGCCGGACTGCCGGAACGGATGGGCCGTCTCAGCGCCTTCCGCACCCTGGCGCACAATCCGGAGCTGATGAAAGCGGTGTTCGGTCAGCTCATGACCTTGATGAACCGCAACCGGCTGGATACGCGGTTGCGGGAGCTGATGATCATGCGCATCGGCTGGGCCACGGGATCGGTTTACGAATGGACCCAGCATTGGCGCGTCGCGACCGGCGTCGGCATCCCGGCGGAGGATGTGTTGGCGGTGCGGGATTGGCGGAATTCGGATCGGCTGACGGCGGCGGACCGCGCCGTGCTGGCCGCGACGGATGAAACCCTGGCCGGCAAGACGATCTCCGACGCAACCTGGGCCGAGGTGACGAAGTACATCACCGATGTGGCCGAACAGATGGAGTTCATCGTGGCGATGGGCAATTGGACGCTGTTTTCGATCCTGCTGCGCAATCTGGGCGTGCCGTTGGAGGAAGGCACGGCCGCCTGGCCGCCCGATGGCAAGGTCCCTCCGGCGGCGGAGGGCTGACCCATGGCACGAGCCATCGCGGCGGGCGTGGGCCTGCAGGAATATCCGTTCGACACCACGGACGGATTCTGGCGCTGGGTGGATCTGTGTGAGGCCGGGGGGATCGACTCGATCTGGCAGACCGACCGCCTGGTCAGCCGCACCCCGATTCTGGAATGCATGATGGCCCTGGCGGCCATCGCCGGGCGGACCAGGCGGGTCAAGTTCGGCGTGAACGTGGTGTCCGTGGCGATGCGGGAGCCGGTGCTGCTGGCCAAGCAATGCGCGACGTTGGACCTGCTGTCGTCCGGCCGGTTGTTGCCGGGATTCGGCATCGGCAGTCCGCGTGGACCGGAATGGACCACGATGAACCTTGATCCCACCACGCGGGGCCGGAAAACCGACGAGGCGCTGGAGATCATCAGCCGCCTTTGGGCCGGCGAGAAGCTGGATTTCAAGGGCCGGCATTTCCAGTTGAACGGGGCGTCGATCTCTCCGTTGCCGGTGCAGCCGGACCTGCCGATGTGGATCGGCGGGTCATCGGACGCCGCGATCAAGCGCACGGCCAAATACGGCACCGGCTGGCAGGCTGGCGCGGAAACCGCCGAGACCGTGGGCAAGGTCATCGCCGGGATCAAGGCCGCGGCCATCGCCAATGGTCGCGTCATCGATGAGGACCATTACGGGGCCGCGCTCGCGTATCGGTTCGGCAAGCCGGACGATCCGGGCATGGCGAAAATCATGGAGCATTACAAGGCGCGCACCGGCCGCGACGCCGCCGACTACTTCGCCATTGGCGGCGCCGATGAGATCATGGATCGCCTGTCCGCCTATGTCGAAGCGGGTGCGTCGAAGTTCATCCTGCGCCCCGCGGCGCAGGGCGATGCCGACATGTACGCGCAGACCAAACGGCTGGTGGAAGAGGTGCTGCCGCGCATGGCCGCGCGGTGGCCGAAACCGGTGAAGGTCGCTGCCTGAAGGCAACGCGGGGCCGGTCCTTCCCCTCCATCGGGAAGGACCAGTTCGGTCAGGCGGCGAGCGGGGTCAGCGCCTTTTGCAGGCGAGCCTCGTCTTCGTGGCTTAGCGACGATTGGAGGATTGTGCCGCCGAATTTCTCGATTTCCTTGACCACCTTGTCGGGGGTCGCTTTGCGAATCAGCACGAACAGCGCGGAGGTGTTTGGCTCCATCTTCGCAGCCAGGGTCTTCATCAACTGATCGTCGATCCCCGCATCGGTCAGCGCGCCGGAAATCGCATCCGAGGTCGCGCCGATGGCCGCGCCGAGCAGCGGGCTGAGAAAAATCATGCCGATGAGGGAGCCCCGGAAACCGCCTGAGATCGCGCCAACGGCGGTCAGGTTCACGGCCTGGTTGAGCTTGATCTTGCCTTGTGCATCTTTCGTGACGACGACCGCGTCCTCAAGTTCTAGCAGGTATTCTTTCTGCAATTTCGAAAGTGTCAGGCGGACCTCCTCGGCCTTGAACAGGTCCGGATAGGCGATGGCGATCAGTTGGGACATGGAATGTCTAATTGGGTTACGACCAAGCAACCGAACCAACGACCGGTGCACGGCCCCGTCGTCATTGCCGAGCTTGACCCGGCAACTCAGGCTTCGACGGTTGGGAGCGGGTTGCCGGATCAAGTCCGGCAATGTCGGTAAGGGGGCGTTATCGATCAACGGTTCGGGCCGAGCGTTTTACGCGAACGCCTTGACGAAGGCTTCGAACCGGGTCCGCAGCGATTTGTCGTGGGGCGTGACAGGGGGGATGGCGCGTGTGATTCCCAGTAGTGTGTAGACGGCGATCTGGGCGGCGCGGACAGAATATTCTACCGTAAAAACGGTATCATCCGGGATTTCGACAAACTGGCCTCCTCGCTGTTTGGAGTGGGTGGTAACGACCCAATCCGGTCTTCCTCAAGTGTTTCTCTGTTCGGTTGGGCGCCGTTTCTCCGTCCCGGCCTGACGATCCAAGGACGCCGGGGATGGCGGCTGTCAAGGATGGCCTCTTGGCCA
>CALQHT020000350.1 GCA_943330455.2 Nitrosovibrio sp. Nv4
CGAGTCCGAAATTCACGACAAAATCAATGACGGGGGGCACTAGGATCGTGCGTGCAATCGGCATCCGACCGATCAGGGAGATCAATCATGTCTGTCACCCGACGTAGGGTGCTGGCCTCGGCCGGCGCCATCGCTCTATCCGCGCCCAGCATCGTCGCCGCCCAGGGGCAGCGGGAGCTGCGGTTCATCCCCCATGCCGACGTCGCATCCCTGGACCCGGTCTGGACCACCGCCGATATCACCCGCAACCACGGCAACATGGTCTACGATCAGTTGTTCGGATTTGACTCCAGCTTCGCGCCACATCCTCAGATGGTCGCCGGCCACACCGTCAGCGCCGACGGCATGGTCTGGGAACTGACCCTGCGCGACGGCATGAAATTCCACGACGGCGAAAAAGTCCTCGCCCGCGACTGCGTCGCCAGCCTGCTACGCTGCTTCAAGCGCGACGCGTTCGGCGCCGCGATGATGAGCCGGACCGACGAGATCTCCGCCCCGTCCGACTCCCTGATTCGCATCCGACTGAAAAAGCCGTTCGCCTTGGTGCCGGAAGCCCTGGCCCAACCCGCCTGCGTGATGATGCCGGAGCGGATCGCCAAGACCGACGCCAACACCCAGGTCACCGATCCGGTCGGTAGCGGCCCGTTCCGTTTCCTGATGAATGAGCGAGTGTCCGGCTCCCGCGTCGTCTATGAGAAATTCGCCGGTTATGTGCCGCGCCCGGACGGCAAGGTCAGTTTCCTGTCCGGCCCGCGTGTCGTGCATTTCGACCGTGTCGTGTGGACCTACCAGCCCGATCCGGCAACGGCCGCCGCCGCGCTGGCCAAGAACGAATATGATTGGTGGGAGAATCCGCCCGCCGACCTGACCGGGCTGCTACGGCGCGGCGGAGACCTGACGGTCGATGTCCTGAACAGGATGGGATCGATCGGCTGCATCCGCTTCAACCACCTGCATCCGCCCTTCGACAACGTGGCGATCCGCCGCCTGGTGCTGTCCGCGGTCAACCAGAAGGAGTTCATGGAGGCCACCTCGGGCGCCGAACCCAATCTTTACCGCACCAAGGTCGGGCTGTTCACGCCTGGCATGCCAATGGCGAACGACGCGGGGGTAGAGGCGCTGACCGAGCGCACCGACTTCGCCAAGATCAAGCAAGACCTCGCCGCCGCCGGCTACAAAGGCGAAAAGATCGTTCTGCTCGGCCCGTCCACGATCCCGGCGCTGCATATCCAGTCCCAAGTGGCGGACGATCTGTTGCGGAAGATGGGCTTCAACGTCGACTACCAGTCGCTGGAATGGGGGACCGTGGTGCAGCGGCGCGCCAGCAAGGAGCCCATGGACAAGGGCGGCTGGAACATCTTCATCACCAACCTGACCAGCCTGAACAACGTCTTCGTTCCGGCTCAGATCGCCATCCGCAGCGGTCCGGCGGCCTGGTTCGGCTGGCCCAACATGCCGCGCATGGAAGAATTGCGCGAAGAATGGCTGAACGCCCCGACGGTCGAGGAGCAGCGGCGGATCGTGCGGGAGATGCAAATGCAGTCCTGGCGCGATGTGCCCTACACCCCACTGGGGCAGTTCTTCCAACCAGCCGCGTACAACAAGAGTCTGGCCGACGTTCAGGTCGGTTGGCCGGTCTTCCACGCCGTGCGGCGAGTCTGATCGGTCCGACGTGGGGTGGCGATCGGTCGCCACCCCATCCGGATCGTTCCGAGCCCTACACCATCGCCACGGGGCGCACCGGTGAGCCCGTGGCGCCCTTGAACTTCGTCGCCAGCAGAATGAAGCAGCAGGTCGAGACACCGTCCCGCGCCAGTTCTTCCAGTTCCAGATTCTCAATCAAATATACGCCGCATTGCGACAGCGAATACTGATGCACCGGCAGGCCCTGCGTGTGGTCGGGGTTCGGCAGCACCTCGACCGCCATGTTGTCGGTGCCGATCGCGGCGATTCCCTGGTCGATCAGCCATTTCGCACCCGGCACGTCGATGCCGGGTTCGCCGGTCAGGTATTTGGCATTGTCCACGGCGAAATAACGGCCCCAGCCGGTGCGGATCAGCGCCACGTCGCCGGATTCCACCTTGAAGCCGCCGGCCCGCGCGGCGCGGTCCAGATCGTCCGGAGTGACCACCCGCCCAGGGTTCAGATGCGCGCCGCCATCGAAGCCGGCGACATCGAAGATCAGCCCGCGCGTGATGATCGGCGGCACGTTCTCGATCCCCAGCTTGGTCAGGCCCCAATCGGTGACGACATCCGGCGCGCAAAACCCGTTATACAGCCGGTCCCCGGTGGAAAAATGCCCCAGTGCATCGATATGGGTGCCGACATGGGTGGTCATCTCGATCCGTTCGAGGTTGGTGCCCGCGTCGTTCGTCATCCCCATGCCGCGGCGACGCTTGATGCTGTCCTTCCATGACGCCCAGATCGACATCAGATACGGGGTCTGGTTCGGCGCCATGTAAGGCGCGCCCATGTGGATCTCATGGCTGACGTCATAGACGCGGCCATGCTTCACCGATGCCAAGGCCGCCAGCCGCTTTTCCGCCGTCAGCAGATTGCCAGCGCCGAGCTGGTCGGTGGGGCCCCATTTGGAGTGGTCGTGGATCAGGCCGGACATGATGGAGGCTCCTGGTGCAACGCGCGTGATTGTTGCGGCTAAACTGGCACCCCGGGTTGCGGTTCGGCAAGCAGGCGCTGCCGATCAACCCAGGTCCCGGTGCATCAAGGTCACGTCATGGCCATGATCCACCTCCGGCCCGTCCGCGATCCACCCCAGACCGGCATAAAGCCCCGCGGCATGTTCGGTGTGCAGCCATAGCCGGCGCACCCCGGCGGCGGCGGCCGCTTCCTCCACCGTCCGAACCAACCGCGCCGCATGGCCGCGCCCCCGGAACGGCGGATCGACATACACACCGGCGAGCCATGGCGTCAGCTCCGGCCTCGGGTCCAGGTCATGATGCACCAGGCTCGCGGTGGCGACCGGTGTGTCGCCTTCCAGCACCACGAAGGTCTGCTGCGGTCCGACCGTCGCCCGGTAAGAGGCGAGGCGCGCGATCACCCGGTCCAAACTGCGTCCCTTGTGCCGAGCCCATTCCTCCCACAGCCAGGTGGCGACGACAGGCACCAGAGCTGGCCGCGTGGCCAGGCCCACGATCTCGATCTTCACTCTCGGTCTCCTGCCCAATCCGCGCCCCGGCCGCCTCGGAATTACCGGTTGGCCGGTTCAGTCGCGTGGTTTACGGTGCCCAAAACCGACAAACAATCAATTCGGGGAAACGACCAATGGCCATGTCCGTGCCGCGTCCGCTTTTGCCTGCCCGCCGTCATGTCCTGAAGGCCGCGGCCGGATTGGCTGGCATCCTCGCCACCGGCAAGGCGCCGGCCTTTGCCCAGGCGCAACCGAAGAAGCTGGTGATCGCCCATATCGTGCCGTCCCCGGAATCGGGGGCTGTCGCACTGGAATGGCTCGCCCGCACCATGACCGAGCGGTCGAAGGGAGAGGTCGTCGTCGACTTTCACGGCGGCACTCTGATGACCAAGGAAATCGACATTCTGAACGCGGTAAAGGCGGGCAACGTGTCGATGGGCACGCCATCCGGCGCCGCGGCGACGATCTTCCCGGAAATGGGCGTGTTCCTGGTGCCCTACCTGATCAGCGCCTACGACCAGTCGTACAAGCTGCTGAACGGCAATGTCGGCGACAAGCTGGACAAGATCTTCCAGCAGAAATACGGCGTCAAGGTCGTCTATTTCTTCGATTACGGCTTCCGCCACATCTGGAACTCCAAGCGCGCGATCAACGAACCCCGCGACCTGCGAGGCCTGAAGATCCGCACCCAGCCATCCAAGGTCTTCACCGACACCGTCAACGGCATTGGTGCCGTCGCCGTGCCGCTGGGCTGGGCCGAGGTCATTACCGCCGCGCAGCAGAAGGTCATCGACGGCGCCGACCTGCCCGTGGTGAACATGGTGCCACTGAAGGCCTACGAGGTCTCCAAATACTACTCCATGACTGGCCACAACTACGGCTCGACCGTGGTGGTGATCAACCTGGCGCAATGGAACGGGCTGACCCCGGCGCAACAGAAGCTGCTGCTGGACACCGGGCGCGAAGCCCAGGGCATGGTGCGCCACGCCACCGAAAGCATCGACTCCGAAGCCAGCGCGAAAGCCCTGCTGGAGCCGCTGGGCATGACCGTCAACGTCCCCGACCGGGCGCCGTTCAAGAAGCTGGCGGAAGAGAAAGTCTGGCCGGCCTACCAGAAGCAATACGCCGAACTGTGGGATTTGATCACGGCAGCCCAGGGCTGAGCCGATGGCCTCCCCCGCGCTGCGCGCCGTTGCCATGGTCCCCAAGATCGTGGTCGGCGGCCTGGTTCTGCTCGCCATCGGCTTCATGCTTTACGGCGTGCTGGCCCGCTATATCCTGCTGCCGGTCACCGACTGGCTGGATATGGACGCTCCGAACTTCTTCTGGGTGGAAGAAGCGGGAGAAGCCGCGTTGGCCTGGATCACCATGGTCGGCGCCGCGATCGCGGTGGGGGAGCGCAGTCATTTCGCGCTGACCGTCATGACGCATCGGTTTTCGCCGAAAATCCAGCGCGCGATCCACATCTTCAACCACGCCCTGATCGTCGGCTTTGCCCTGCTGGTCGCGTGGCTGGGCTGGAAGCTGATGCTGCTGAACGTCACCCTGACCAGCCCGGCGCTGGAATTCAGCCTGGCCTGGCTCTACGCCCCGGCAACCGTCGGCGGCGTGCTGATGGCGATCTATGCCATCCGCGCCGGTGCCGGTTCGGCCGATCACGACATTACCGACGTGAAGGAGTAGGCCGTTGGTCCTCGCCGCCACCGTCATCGTCTTTACGTTATTGCTGCTGCTGTCGTTGCCGATCGTGTTCTGCCTGGGCCTGGCCGGAGTCGCCGGTCTGCTGGTCGGCGGCTATCCGTTGCAGCAACTCGGCTCCTCCATGACCGCGGCGTCCCAGAGCTGGGTGCTGCTGGCCATTCCCTCCTTCGTGTTCGCCGGTTCGCTGATGGAACGAGCCGGCATGTCCACATCCCTGGTGGAACTCGCCCGCGCCCTGGTGGGCTGGGTGCGCGGCGGCCTGGGCATGTCCGTCATCGTGGTGTCCTACTTCTTCTCCGACATCTGCGGCTCCAAAATGGCCGAAGTCTCCGCGCTCGGCTCTGCCCTGGTGCCGCCCCTGAAACGCGCCGGCTACCGGGCCGAGGACGCGGCGTCGCTGATCGCCTCTGGCACCGCCATGGGCATGCTGGTCCCGCCGGCGATCTTCATGATCGTGATCGCCGCGGTAACCAACCAATCCGCCGTCGCCCTGTTCCTGGCCGGGTTCATTCCGGCCGCGGTCATCGGTGCCTGTCTGTGCGTGCTGGTGATGGTCCAGGCCCATGTCATGGGCTGGCCCAAGGACACCCGCACGAGTTTTGAGCGGCTTTGGCGCGCCTCCAAGAACGCCGCCGTGCCGATGGTGATCCCGATCGTCATCCTGGGCGGCTTCTACATGGGCGCCTTCACCGCCACCGAGGCCGGTGCCATCGTCGCCCTGTATTCCCTGCTGGCGGCGAAATTCTACTATCGCAACGTCACCTGGATGCAGGTCCTGGTGCTTGCGTATGAGGCCGGGGTGATGACCGGCGTCGTGATCATCCTGCTCGCCGTGGCAACGGTGTTCCAATACCTGATGGGCCTGTCCGGCATGCCGGAATTCCTGGGCTGGCTGCTGACCCCTCTGGCCGATCGCCACTGGCTGTTCCTGACGGCGGTCGCCTTGCTGACCCTACTGTTCGGGATGCTGCTGGAAGGCCTGCCCGCCGCGGTGGTGCTGATCCCGGTGGTGTTCCCGATCGCGATGAAGGTCGGCATCCACCCGGTGCATTTCGATATCGTGCAGACCGCCGCCGTTGGCATCGGCCTGTTCACCCCGCCGCTGGGCGTGGGCCTGCTGATGGCGCTGCGCTTTGCGGAAGTATCGGTGTGGCAGCATGCGCGCACCTATTGGCCGTATATGCTCGCGCTGCTGATCGGGCTGATGCTGATCATCTGCATCCCGGAACTGTCCTTGTTCCTGCCGCGCAGCGCGGGGCTGATCAAGTAATACCAGCGGTCCAAACCATTGACTGGTCGCGTCCCCTCACCGTCATTGCCGGGCTTGATCCGGCTACACGCTCCCTGCCGTTGAAGCGTGGGTTGCCGGGTCGCCCCACGGCTGTCCGGTTTAAATAACTTGTACTTTCCATATTTATGGATTCGACTCGAACCCATCGCAACACCGCGAATCGGGACAGGGTCGAATCACATGGAACCGCACAGGAATACAGTCATACACAGCCTTCTCAAACGCGTTCCC
>CALQHT020000351.1 GCA_943330455.2 Nitrosovibrio sp. Nv4
ACCGGTCGGCACGATCCCGATTGAGCGGCCGCGGCGTGAATGCGGGGCGCCGGGGCGAGGACCCAGGTGGGGGGATATTCCTATGGCGGCAGGAGGGCGAATTTAAACCGGACAGCCGTGGGTCAAGCCCGGCAATGACGGTAAGGGGGTGAGCGGGTAAGGGCACGCTCTCGGTCAATCTTCCGGTCGGTGGCATGCGCCGCCATCCCCCAATTCCACCGCTTGAGACCCCCACAATAACTCGTTAAGACCCCCCCACAACTCAGGCCCCCCAACGTGGGAAGGCGAATGGGAGGCATACGGAAACCACGTGGACGCCGAAATCCTGATTGAGAACGTGCTGAACGCGTTGACCGCGGGCATCACGATTGGCTGCATCTATGGCCTGATGTGTATCGGCCTGGGGCTGATCTTCGGAATCATGAAGATCGTCAACTTCGCCCAAGGCGAGCTTCTCATGCTCGGCATGTTCACCAGCCTCTATCTGGTGACCGGCGGCGGCGTTCTGGCCTTCCTCGGCCCCTATGTCGGCCCATTCGTCGGCGCGCTGCTGGCAGCACCCGTCGTGTTCATTGCCGGCGCGCTGATGCACAAGTTCCTGATATCGCGCGTGTCCGGCCTGCGCACCGCCGGATCGGCCGATGAGGGCCATTTCGGTCAGTTGATCGTCACGCTCGGGATTTCGCTGATTCTGCAGAATGGCGGGCTGATCCTGTTCGGCTCCACGCCGGAAACCGTGAAGACGCCGCTGTCGTCCAGCGCAATCCTGATCGGGCCGTTCTACGGTGACGCCACGATCTTTCTGAATAAGGCCCGGCTGATCGCCTGCGGCGTGGCGGTCCTGGTGGCCGTCGCGCTGTATCTGCTCCTGGAATACACGCGCCTAGGCAAGTCGTTGCGCGCCGCCGCCGACAATCCGACCGCCGCCACCTATATGGGTATCAACGTCGACCGCACCTATCGCGTGGCATTCGGCCTGGGCAGCGGGATCACCGCGGTCGCCGGCGGATTGATGGCCTCCTATCTGTCGTTCGGCCCCTTTGTCGGCTTCGACTACGTCATCATCATGTATTCCGGCGTCGTGCTGGGCGGCATGGGCAGTATCCTCGGCGCCTTCTGGGGCGGGCTGACGGTCGGCTTCGTGCAGCAATTCTCGGCCCTGATCCTGCCGCCGCAGTTGCAGAACGCCGCCATCTTCGTGGTCTTCCTGATGATCGTCCTGCTGCGCCCGCAAGGCCTGTTCGGCCGTTCGGCGGAGCGCGCGTGATGGGCACCCTCACCTCACTCACCCTGGGATCCCTGGCATGAGACAAGGCGCCGGCCCCCGGCTGAAAAAGCACCTGACGGCCTTGGCGGTCGTCTCGGTCGTTTATCTCGGCATCTCTGCCTTCGTCACCAACAGCTACTACCAGTTGATCCTGACCCTGGTGCCGATCTGGGCGGCATTCGGCGTGTCGTGGAACATCCTGTCCGGCTATGGCGGACAGTTGTCGTTCGGCCATGCATCGTTCTTCGGGATCGGAGCCTACACCGTCACCCTGCTGCTGGTGCATTTCGGCATGACGCCGTGGCTGGGCATCCCGCTCGCCATGGTGATGGGCGCGGTTGCGGCCGTGATCATCGGCACGCCCACTTTCCGGTTGCGCGGGCATTACTTCGCGCTGTCGATGCTCGCCTATCCGTTGGCGATTCTGTATTTCCTGCAATATCTCGGATACCAGGAAGTGTCGTTCCCGATGCAACGGGAAAGCCCGATCCTGTATATGGAGTTCAGCGACAAACGCATCTACACCCTGATCGCGATGGTGATGCTGATCGCCAGCGTCATCGTGTCGCTGATCATCGAAAACTCCCGCTTCGGCCTGGCCCTTCTGGCGATCCGACAGAACGAGCTCGCCGCCGAGGCCGCCGGGATCGATGCCCGCGGCTGGAAAATGCGATCCCTGATCGTCTCCGGCATCATCGCCGCGGCGGCGGGCGGCTTTTACGCCTGTGTCCTGCTGGTGGTCACGCCGGACTCCGTGTTCGGCATGATCGTATCGGCCCAAGCCGTGGTGGTGACCCTGTTCGGCGGCGTCGCCTCGGTCTGGGGGCCGCTGATCGGCGCCGCCATCCTGGTGCCGTTGTCGGAGACGTTGCAGGCGGAACTCGGCAGCGTGCTGCCGGGTATCCAGGGCGTGGTGTATGGGGCGGCGATCATCGCCATCATGCTGTGGTCGCCAGACGGGCTGTTCTGGACGTTGCGGGACCGCTGGTTCAAGCCGAAGGCCCCCGAGCCGATCCCGGATCTGGGCCATCTCTCGCCACCGCCCCGGCCGGTCAAACTCGCCGCCGGGATCCCGATGCTGAAGGTGGAGGGCATTTCCCGGTCCTTCGGTGGCCTGCGCGCGGTCAGCGAGGTCAGCTTTTCTGTCGGAGAAGGCGAAATCCTGGGCATTATCGGCCCCAACGGCGCCGGCAAGACCACTTTGTTCAACCTGTTGAACGGCGTGCTGTCCGCCGATGAAGGCTCCGCCGAACTCGCCGGCCAGCAGATGCTCGGCCGCAAAACGTTCGAGGTCTGCCGCATGGGCATCGGCCGCACCTTCCAGGTGGTGCGCAGCTTCCCCCGCGCCCCCACGATCGACAACGTGATCGTCGGAGCCTACGGCGCCGGCTTGTCGGACCAGGACGCCCTGGCGTCCGCGGTGCGTGCGCTGCACATGGTCGGGCTGCAGGATCAGGCCGGGATCGCGGCCGGCCAGCTTACCAACAAGCAGTTGCGGCTGATGGAACTGGCCCGCGCGCTGGCCGGCAATCCGCGCCTGTTGCTGCTGGACGAAACCCTGGCCGGGCTGGGTCGTGACGAGTGCAACGACGTGCTGGACGTGCTGGACCGTCTGCGTGACGAAGGCATCACCATCTGCATCATCGAGCACACGATGCACGCCATGCTGCGCATCGCCGACCGCTTCGTCGTGCTGGACCACGGCCGCGTCCTGGCGACCGGCCTGCCGCGCGACGTGGTGGAGGACGACGCCGTGATCGAGGCCTATCTCGGCAAGAAATGGCTCGCTCGCCAGAAGGCGGAGGCGGCATGAGCGGGACGCACGTGATGCTGGACATCAAGAACCTGTCGGTCGCCTATGGCGGCCTGCGGGCGCTGACGGACGTGAACCTGACCGTGGCCGAGGGCCAGTTCGTCACCGTGGTCGGTCCGAACGGCGCCGGCAAATCCACCCTGTTCAAGGCGATTTCCGGCATCGTTCCACCGGTCTCCGGCGGGATCGCGTTCCAGGGCCAGGACCTGCTCGCCCGCTCCCCCTCGGAACGGGCGCATCTGGGCATCGCTCATGTCCCGGAAGGCCGGCAGGTGTTCAAGACCCTGACCGTGCGGGAAAACCTGGAGATGGGGGCCTATCCGAAATCCGGCCAGGCCGCCTGGGCGCGCACCATCGATCGCATCCACACCCTGTTCCCCATCCTCGCCGAACGGGCCAACCAGATGGCCGGGACCCTGTCGGGTGGGGAGCAGCAGATGGTCGCCATCGGCCGCGGCCTGGCCTGCGCGCCGCGGCTGCTGATGCTGGACGAACCGTCAATGGGTCTTGCTCCGGCCGTCGCCGACACGATCTTCGAACGTATCTCGCAGATCCATCGGGAGGATGGCGTCACCATTCTGCTGGTGGAGCAGCGGGCGGTCGAGGCACTGGAATTGTCCGACCACGGCTACGTGCTGGAAACCGGCCATATCGTGCTGGACGGGCCTTACGAGACCTTGCTGACCGACGACCGGGTTCGCCGATCCTATCTCGGGCTGACCGATGCCTGAGCCAGATACCACCAGGGAGAATGCTTCAATGACAACACTTCCACCGCTTGGCCGGCGTACCGCCATGGGCCTGGGACTGGCCGGCGGCGCGGCCGCTTTGGCCACCCCCCGCCGAACCCGCGCGCAGGCGCCGAAAGAGGCGAAGATCGCCATGCTGGTGCCGCTGTCCGGCCCCTGGGCTCGCGCCGGCATCCTGGAGCAGATGGGTGCCCGTCTGGCGATCGAAGACATCAACAAAGCCGGCGGCATCAAGTCCCTCGGCGGGGCCAAGATGACCCTGCTGGAATTCGACGCCGGTGAGAACGTCGAAAAGGCCAAGGGTGCGGCCCAGCGCATGGTGGCCCAGGAAGCCGACCTGTCCGGCGGTTTCGGCTGCTGGCTATCCAGCTTCACCCTGGCGGCGACGGAAGTGACCGAGCGGGCCGACCTGCCGTGGCTGACCCTGTCCTATTCCGACATGATCACCGGACGTGGCTTCAAATACGTCTTCCAGACCTCCCCCACGGCCGAAACCCAGGCCAAGGAGCTGGTGCCGGCGATCATACGGCTGGCGGAGAAGACGACGGGGAAGCGGCCCACCAAGGTTGCATTCCTCAGCGACAACACCGCGTCTCCGGTGAGCTTCATGAAGCCGATCCGGGAATTCGTTCTGAAGGACCTCAACCTGACCGCCGTGGTCGATGAAGTCTATACGCCGCCGCTGGCCGACGCGACGACCCTGGTGCAAAAGGTGCGTTCCGGACGCCCCGACTTCGTGATGTTCCAGTCCACCACGCCGTCGGATAACAAGCTGCTGATCGACAAATTCGTGGAACTCGGCATCACCACCGCCAAGGTGCCGCAGATTGGCGGCGGCGGCCACTGGTGCACGCCGGAGATGCTGAAGATCGCCGGCAAGGAGAACCTGCAGGGCGTCATCGTCGGCCTGGCGAACTGGCCGGGCAAGGCGATTGGCGATCTGGAGCAGCGCTTCATGGCCAAGACCGGGGAGCCGTGGTTCGGCCATGACTCGATCTTCGCCTATGCCCACGTGATGATCCTGAAGGAAGCGATCGAGCGGGCGAAATCCACCGATCGCAAAGCGGTGGCGCAGGCGCTGCGAGAGATCGATCTCACCGATGGCCCGGCGAACCTGTATCCGGACGGGCGCATCAGGTTCGATGCCAATGGACGCCGGATCGGTGCGCAGATGGCCCTGGTCCAATGGCTGGACGGCAAGCCGCGCGCGGTCTTCCCGGAGAGCATTGCCGTGGCGCAGGTGACCTGGCCGAAGGGCTGAGTCGGGTGCGGGTGGTCCTGACTGGCGGCGAAAGCCGGTGGTCGGGATCGCCTACCCGCCGTTTTCCCGCCGGCCGAACAGGAACTCCGGCGTCGCGAGCCGCTCTAGAGCATGATCACGCTGAGCGGAACGTAACAGCGTGTGAATCATGCGATCAAACAAGGAGCTAGAGCGGTTTGCCGTTTCCAGTCAGGGTGAAACCGCTCTAGCCCCTGGCGTCCGGCCAAAAATCGGGATCGGCGACCTGTTGGTACGACCAGGGGCAAACCTCTGGAAAGGTGGCCTCCGGCAGCCCGGTTTCGCCCGCGGCGGATAAGACAGCCGAGACATAGGAATCCGCCAGCACCGAGGAGAGTTGCGCGGTCAGGCTCGGGTTATCGGCGAGATGTCGGGCAAGGTCGCGCCGCTGAACTTTGATGGTATAGCGCCAGCTATTACCGCGCAGACCGGGCTGGAATTGCCATTTGAGCAAGTGCAGCAACAGAACAGTCAGCCGGCTGATCAGCTCCCGCTTCTCGCTCTTGCCCATGCTCTCTATTTCCTCGGCGATGTTCTCGATATCGGCGGCGGAGAGATTCCCGGCGCGCAGCAGCGCGGCTTGCCGGTTGGCCCAGGCGTAAAAGTCAGTTTCGTATAGAGAGGTCATGATGTCCCTCCTGGGTATGGCAGCGGTCGATACCTCCATGGCGAGGCGGCAGAATATGCCGAACCTAGCCTCGGCGGAACAGCACCCTGGTCCGGAAAGGGCTCGCTCGTCGGCCGCAAACAGTGAACGTCAGGACCGGCATGTTCGCGAAGGTGACCGGGCACGTCAACGCGTTCGCTTTGCGTGTCGGAGACGGTTGCGCCTGCCCGAGGCATGCGGGCGACCAAATGGCATCGGCCGCCCCGGTAATCCAGATCGGATCACACGCTTCAGATGGCCCAGGGAGGCGGCGGGCCTGGCGTGCAGAGTCATTCAAAATGCGGGGATGGCCGGTCTCACTGCGTCATGGCGGGCGCAGGCCCGCCATCTCCCGGACTTAGGCAACACGCAAAAACTACCGCTTCAAGTTGGTGGCCTTGGCGAGATGGTATAGTTCCACTCCGGATGGAATGTGTCCCCCGTGATATTGAGAGCGGCCATCTCGGCATCTGTGACCTTGATGCCTTTCTGGTAGCTGCGCGTG
>CALQHT020000352.1 GCA_943330455.2 Nitrosovibrio sp. Nv4
AGCCTGGTCCAGGCCGCGAAGGCAAAGGCGCGCGGATATCGATCAACCCGTAACCTCAAAGCCATGGTCTATCTCATCGCCGGAAAGCTCGACCTCAGGCTGCCAGTATGAAATCGTTACCACCCACTCCAAACAGCGAGGAGCCCGAAGTGTCTGCTCCTATTGTTAGATTACTATTTATTTTTCCAATATGTGCGTCGAGAATGATATCAGGACTATCAGTATCCAAGCCGTTTTCATGCTGCACACTAAGCAGTTGACCACTATGTGTGCCATACTCTACGACCGTCATCGCGATCCGTACGGCAGCGGTATTTTTTACAGTTTTTGTCCACGGATGATCTGGTATTGCGACCAAAATAGAAATTGGCACTCGATCCTTGAGATGATTGGCTAGAACCCTATGCTGAAAGATATGGGATATAGAATTTGTTGTGACCAATCCGAACCGACGCAGGACCGTCCCGGCTTTCTTTAGCAATCTAGCGGCATGATCCCACCACAGCATAACAAAATCAACACTTTCAGGTATATAAGGATGCGCTGTCCAGACAGCTTCAACGTATTCGTGCCCGAGAACCTCCCTCATCCTTTTGTTTCCAATGAACGGCGGATTGCCCACGATGAATTCCGCCGCCGGCCATTCCGGTTGCCTCGGGTTGGCGTATGTATAGACCTCGGTTACCTCGCCATCCGGCCCGGTTCGGGTCAGCGGCACCCCTCTTGCGTCCCGGGCCAGGGACATCTCGGCTTCCAGAACCGCGTCTTTCACCTGGATATTGTGGAACGCGCGAAGGATCGGTTCCGCCGGCATCCCGCCCTGGGTGCGGAAATGCCATTGCAGATGCCCGATCCAGAGGACCAGTTCGGCGATTGCCGCCGCGCGCGGGTTGATTTCCAGGCCGAGGAACTGGTGTGGATCGACGGTGTGCCCCGCCAGCGCCAGCGCCTCCTGCCCGCCCAGATCGGCCAAGGCTTCCAGCACCTCCCCTTCCAGTCGCTTCAACAGTTCCAGGGAGACATAAAGGAAGTTGCCAGTTCCGCAGGCGGGGTCAAGCACCCGCACGCGGCAAAGTTTGTCATGGAACGCCGCCACCGCCGCAGCCGCTTCCTTCGCCCGTCCCTCCGATTTCTGCCGCTCGACCGTTGCCAGAACACTGTTCCAATCCGCCCGCAGCGGTTCGATGACCGTTGCGACGACCAGACGTTCCACATAGGCGCGCGGCGTATAATGGGCGCCGAGCCGCTTACGCTCGGTCTTGTCCAGGGCCTGTTCAAGAAGGGCGCCGAAGATGGAAGGATCGACGTCCCGCCAGTCATAGCCGGCCGCCTGTCTCAGTTCGCCGATTTCCTCCCTGGGCAACGGCAGGACGGTGCGGGTGCGGAAGAACTCCCCATTGAAACGTCGGACCTTGGCTTCCAGGGCGAATGCGAAGTCGCCTTTGTCCATGGCCTCCCATAGCTGCCCGACCATGGGGGACAGGCGGGAGGGATCGGCCTCGCACTTTACCAGCAGGTCGCGGAACGATCCGCGCGGCAGAAGGTCCACACTTTGCGCGAACATGGTGAAGAGGCAGCGCATCAGGAACATTGCCACGTCCTCAGCCGGGTGCCCCTGTTCTTCCAGCGCGCGGGAGACGGCAGCGAGGCGGTCGGCAATGGCGCGGGTCACCCGTGCCTGAGTGCGGGCGGGGTCCAGCGAGATCGGGTCGGTCCAGATCGCGGCCAAGCGGTCTCGGATGGCAGGGTTGCGCAGGTCTTCCAGGTATATCCGGAAGGATTGCCGGTCGGGGAATTGGGCGTAGTTCTTCCCCTGACCGGAGAAGTCGGCAAAGACCTCGATGACGTGCCCGACATCGCAGACCAGAATGAAGGGCGGCCACCCGTGATGTACAGGCAATGCACGGGCATAGGCTTCCGCCTGGCGCCGCGCGTTCTGCATCAGCACATCCCAGGCGCGGGAGGCGGTGCGTTGGCCACGTTGGGCGGGCGGCGGTGCGCCGAACAGGTCCACTTGTCCCGCCAGTTCCTTTGGGCCGCCTGTCTGGCGGGACTGCTTGGCTTCCAGCACGAAGCAGGCGCGCTTGTAGAGGTCGATGCGGCGGAGCGAGACACTGCCGTCGATTGCCGGTTCCCGCACCACGCGTTCAAAGACGTAGTCGTTTTCCTCGGCCGCCGCCGTGGCCGGGTCCGGTTGTGGCAGACCGAGGGTGGTGCAGAGTTCAGTCAGGAACAGGGCGTAGTTGGCGCGCTCCTGCCCACCTTCCCGGCCTTGCCATCGGGCAATGAAACGTTCGATCGGATCAGAGGCAGCGTTGCTGGTCATCGCACGTCCATGCTGCCAGGAGCATACGAACGAAGGCCTATCTTGGTAAGCCCTCGGGAATGCACGTCGCATCCCGCCATTGATCGGGGTCGGGTGGGTTGCATGTCTCACACAACCAAGGGGCGGCTATCAGCGGCGGCAGTGTCAGGGCGGCCCGCCAGAACATCCGCCCGCCGCACGTTTGGCACGGGCGTTCCGGCACTTCGCCGAGGTCGATTGCCTGGGTATCCGCGCAAGCATCGGCTTTTTCAGATGGCGCCGCTGGCGACGGTGGCGGATTTCCGTGGGTTCCAGGCGTTGCGATTTCTGGGTGTGTGGCGGCATCGGTCACGGCGACGGCAACCTGCGCCCGCCACGCCCGCCACTTGGCCAGCGGGTCGGGGCGGGGTGTCGTCATCCTGATGCCTCGCCAGCGTCCTCGCCAACCTCCGGGGCGGCACCCGCAAGGATGCTTTCCAAAACAACGTAGACCCGGACCGGACCGGACAGGCCCACCCGCTCCATTCGGGAATGCCGTTTTGCGCTTGGGGATTGTGGAACAAGATAGCCCGCCGCCATCAGCGCCCGCGCGGCCGCCTCCGGGTCCAATCCAGGCACCGCGTCGGCTTTCCACGCCTCGGGCAGGAACAGATAACGCCAGCCGGAATTATCCTTCTTCCGCCACCCGAGGCGGTTCAGGACCGGCCGATCGTCCGGCGCGTCTATATTCTGGAAGCGGCTTTCGCCATAAGCACCGATGCACCGCCGCACCGCCGCAATCGCGGCCGCATCCTCGGCCGCTCCGGTGCCACCCGCCCGAGCGGCAACCCAGGCACGGAAGCAAGCCGCTGCCGCTCCCTCGGCTTCGCCCGGTTTCCATGGCAGCAAGTCAAGCCCGGCGGCCAGTTCACCGGTAGCGGCAACCAACGCGAACCGTTGGGCCGCCCGGACTACCTGCCCATCGGCGCCGGCTGGCAGCCAATTCTTGAGAAACTCCGCCATGACCTCACGCGCCGCCGCAGCCATGCCGTCCGGATCAGCGACCAAGCGTTCCAGCCATGCCCGCCCTGCCGCGCCGTAGCAGGACGCGGCACCGGCCTTCACCGAATCGGCCAGAGCGCCAGCCGATGGGAAGCCGTGCAAGGTCTCAAACAGCCCGTGCGGCCCGGCTTCCGCAGGGATATCCAACACGCGCACCTCCTGCCCGGCCTTTATCCGCATCGGCCCGCCGCGCGCCTCGGCCAGCCGATCCGCAATGCCGACCTCGCCCGACGATAGAAACAGCAAGCGCCACTCGGCGGCCCGCCGGGCGCTGCCATCGCGTCCCGCGCGGCCCTTGCCCGCACCGTTCGCCAGCATGTAGGCGCTTGCGGCTACCGTCTCGGCGCCGGCCTCGCCCATTTCATCGAGGACCAACAGCAGGTCATTATGGGAGGCGGCAACGGCTTCCAGGCTGTTGTCGGTTGTCCGCCAGGATCGGACCCAGCCGCGCAACCCGCCGCCCCCCCAAACCGAACCGGCGGCTTGCAGGGCGGTGGATTTCCCGACCGATGACGGGCCGCGAAGATGGAAGCCGCCGCCCTCGGCGCCGATCAGCCCGACCAGCGGCGCGGCGAAGGCGATAGCGAGGGAGAAGGCGAGCCGAGAGTTGCCCACCGCCGGCCGCGCCACCTTGTCTTGCCAGTCGGCCAGCGTCCCCGATTGTGCCACAGGTGGCATGGCGTCCGGGCGGTCCGTTTGAAGCATGACGTGATTCGCACCATCCGCACCGATGGCGCCACCGGGCAGCACGAAAACGCGAGACCCACCCGAACCATGCCAACCGATCCGCGCGACCACGCGCACCTGATCCTTGGGCTTCGAGTGCTGAATGTAGTTCGTCAGGTATCCGCGCGCAGACCTGCCCGACGCCACATACAAGCCGCCGTCCAGTAATCTCGCCCGAATTCCGGTGTCTTCGCCGGCCAGCAACTCCATCGGCATCGCCCAATCGTGGGGGTGCCCGTTAGCGTCCGGCCACTGCAAACGGCGGCCCCATGCGTGCCCGGTGCCGTCATTGGTGACGGCTGCCACCTGCAACGGACCACAGACATGCGTGGGCGTGGCTTCCGCGTCATCCGGGTTGCGCCAATACACCCCGTCCGCTTTCATCATGTACCCGAACGGCATCGGGCAGTCGGAAGCGGCGGCAGGTTTGGCTTCGGCCGCCGCAGTGGTGCCGTCCAGCATCTCCCGCAATCGCTCACTCGACACGCCATCGGGCAGAGCGTCGGCAAGGTCCCACCCCTCCGGCCAGCCTCCCGGCACGTCCACCACACGAACCGACGCGGCCCCGGCGGTCTTCGCGAACGTCGCAACGCTCTCGGCGTAGTCCCATCCGGGATTGTCGCGGTCTGGCCAGATCGTAACGGCCCGGCCAGCCAGTGACGACCAATCGGACGCAGCCGGCGCCTTCGATCCGCCTTGCGAGGTGACGCAAACGTGGTCCGGAAATATCAGACCGGCCGCATCGGCTGACTTCTCTCCTTCGCAAACTAGCACCGGAGCGTCCGGGCGCACTGCAAGGCAGTCCAGGCCGTAAAGCGGGCGGGGTGTGGGTGGCGCCATGCAATGCCATCCGGTCCGGTCCTGTGGGTTCCCGGCCTTGCTGGTCCATCGCTTTCGCCCATAGCACCACGGGCGGAAGTCTTTCTTTAGAATGCCAATAGAATCGACCGTTTCGTATCGCGCAACGACAACCAGCACCGCGCTTTCGGGGTTGCGGTAGAAGTAGAGCGCTGACGGCTTCGGCAGCTTGCCGGACTGGGTGAACGTCGCGGGTGACGGGTCCTTGTTGCCGGGGAATGGGTGCCACTCGAAGCTGGCGCCATCCGGCCCGGCTTCGTCAGGGCCAGGCATTTCCGGTGCATCCCCGAGCGGTGCAAACCGGTCAGCGTCCATCGGTCGCACCTCCCATACCCAGCATTTTTGCCAACCGTTCGGCGGCCTCGACTTGGGAAAGGCGGTGCACAGCAGCGCAGAGGCTCACCGCATCGCCGCCCTTGTCGCCGGACGCGAAGTCCGCCCATCGCCCGGTGCGGATGTTCACCTTGCAGGAAGCGCCGGCTTCACCGGACAGGCTGCCGCAGGTCCATTCGTGACCCATGAGGCGGCCACCCGGCAGCCAACGCTGGCACAGTTCCAGAAGGTGCGGGCGGGCGGCCCGTGCCACCTCGGCGATATTGACGCGTGGGCGTGGGCGTGCGGCGTGCTTCATTTAACCGTTTCCTTCTCGGAAACGGGTGCGCAATGCTTGGAACGATGGGCGCAATGATGTAGATTGAGGCTGTCCCCCCAGGACAGTTTCCCCAATACCGCAGCACCACAGCCGCCGGGCCGCACACGCAGCACCCGGCGGTTTACTTAGTGGTGGAAATCCCAAGCATGGCGCGCAAGCTATCGCTTGGCACGAGCGTTCGACTTCCCACCCTGACAAATCGCAACAGGCCCTCCGCCTCGCGACGCCGCAGTGTCGCGACCGATAGGCCGGACATGATTGCTGCGTCGGGCAGGCTGTAGGTCAGGGCGTCACGGTGCGGCGGTGGCCTTTCGGCAGGAGCGCGCGCCACTATGCGGCCACCTGTGCTTCACCGGTCAGCAACCTGGCCAGCGCGTCAGGGTCGATTCGGTATCGCCCGCCGACTTTTCGGCCGATGCCGTATCGCTGGCACCACAAGATGATCGTTGAAGATGTTACCTCGGCTTTTTGTGCCGCGACGGGTACGCTAATCCATGAACTAGCAGCCTGTCGGACTCGGGATTTTCGATCAATAACGACGGCTGTTCGGCTGCGCCGGCGCGGTCATCAGACCGCCGGCGGCGCCCCGATCACGTCCTGACTGGCTTCATATCGGCCCGGAGGTGGCGTCACGGCCGACCCATC
>CALQHT020000353.1 GCA_943330455.2 Nitrosovibrio sp. Nv4
ACAACAGGTTCGGTACCCAAGTCTGGAAGACCTACAACGACATTGTCCGCGCCTGCGCCAGGGCTTGGAATTGGTTCGTCTCGGACCCGGCGAGGATCACCTCGATTGGTACCCGGGAATGGGTGATTCTTTAAGCGGGTTGGTATGACGGCGGCGCGTGGGCGGTTGGAAGTCCTGCTGCAGCAGGCCATCGAACGCGCCCGGTCCCATCCGTCCGCTTCGCCGGCCATCCTGGATCGTGTGGTCGCCGGTCGTTATGAGGATGGCTCGCCCATGCCTGACGGTACGATCCGCGACAACATGATCACGTCACTGATCGCCGGTCAGGAATCCTCGGTCGCGTCGCTGTGCTGGTGCTTTTACTGGCTCCACCGCGAACGGCGCTGTCTGGACCTGCTGTTGCAGGAGCTGGAGCCGTTGGGGCCCGACGCCGATCCGATGGCATGGGCGTCGCTGCCCTATCTGGACGCCGTGGTGAAGGAAACCCTGCGCCTGTGGCCGCGCGCCACCGAGATATACCGCCTGCTGGCTCAACCCATGCGGTTGGGGCGCCACGAACTGCCGGCGGGCACCAATATCGCCGCCGCGCCAGCCATTCTGCATTACGATCCAGACCTTTATCCCGATCCCGACTCGTTCCAGCCGGAACGGTTCCTGAAACGGCGCTTCGGCCCGCATGAATTCCTGCCGTTCGGCGGCGGCGAACGCCTGTGCCCCGGCGCGCATCTTTCGGTGTTCGAGGTGAAGATCGTGCTCGCCACCTTGCTGACCCGGTTTCGCTACACGCTGCTGGATGAGGGGCCGCTTACGGTCCGCCGCATGGTCGCCCTGCGCGCACCCCATACCGGCGTGCGGATGCGCGTCGATGCGGTGGTGGCGCGCTGACCGATAGGCTCCGATACCGACGGCCCGGGCCGTTGGGCTAACCCGCCGGAACCATCCGTCCCAAAGGCCGGCCGGCGAACAGATGCACATGGAAATGCGGCACTTCCTGCCCGCCATGGTCCCCCATGTTGGCCAGGATTCGATAGCCGGGCGCTTCCAGCCCCAGATCCCTGGCAATCCTGCCCACGGCACGGAAGAATCCGGCAATTTCCTCTGGCGACGCCGCGGCGCTGAAATCGGCGAACGAGCAATACGGCCCCTTCGGGATCACCAGGATATGCGTGGGCGCCTGCGGGTTGATGTCATGGAAAGCCAGCGACCATTCGTCCTCATGGACCTTTCGCGACGGGATCTCGCCGCGCAGGATTCGGGCGAAGATGTTGGTATCGTCATAGGGTGGCAGGCCGCTGACCGTCATGATGCTTCTCCGCAGGGTGAGGTCAGGGGATTTTCTTGATTTCGGGGAGGTCTCGGCCCGCATGCTGGTCGACGCAACCGGCCGCAGCCGATGGTTGGGCCGATTGCTGGGCGTTGATAGTCCAGCCCGGTCCCCTCGCTTGCTGGCCCGGTATGGCTATGCGGAGGGCACTTGTCCCACCCGTGACGCGGCGCCGGCCTTGGTGGGCACCGCCAGCGGCTGGACCTGGACGGCTCGGGTCCGTCCGGGCACCTATCAATGGACCCGGCTGTATCTGGATGGGACTCCAGACGGTGGATGGGTGCCTGAAGAGTTCCAGGGTCTGACCGCGACGACGCCGCGTGGCGCCGACGTGACATGGCGGCTCGCCACCGAGACCGCGCGTCCGGGTTGGTTCATGGTGGGCGATGCGGCGGCGACGCTCGATCCGACGTCATCGCATGGCGTGTTGAAGGCTTTGCTGTCAGGGATGATGGCCGGGCACCTGATCGCCGCCGTGCTGGACGGCAAGGCCCCGGCGCAGGAGGCCGCCCACGCCTATCACCATTGGATCGCCGGTTGGTTCCGGACCGACGTCGTTCGGCTGTCAGCGTTCTACCGCGATCTTGGAATGGCTGGGTTCGCATAATACCAGATGCCCTAAGTCCTGACCTGTGCCCAGTTTCGAGTAGTTATAGACACGATACGTTCCTGGTCGTTCATGAGCCAGTTCCATGCTTTGCAACAGGCATCGACGACAGCGTCGTATCCGTCCCAGACGATCATGCTGAATTGGTTGGCGCGAAGGTATTGCCAGACGTTCTCGATCGGATTGAGTTCGGGCGCATAAGGCGGCAGGCGCAGCAGGGTGATGTTGCTGGGGACGGTCAGTCGTTGGCCGGTTTGGTGCCAGCCGGCTCCGTCACAGACGAGCACCGCATGCGCGTCGGGGCGGACGCTGCGGCTGATCTCGGCCAGGTGGACGGACATGGCCTCGCTGCTGACCCGCGGCATGACGATGGCAGCGCCCACCGCCCGGTCGGGGCAGATGGCGCCGAACAGGTAGGCAGATTCGTGGCGGTTATCGCGCACTGCCGCAGGGCGCGAGCCAATTGGCGCCCACATATAGGGGTCACGACAAGAGTAGTTCGCAGGTGTCCGGAATCAGTGAACATAAAGGCAACTATGGGTTGCCGCGTGTTCAGTAGCGCTATCAGGGGGCGGATCATGCGGTTGAGGCGCCATCTCTGATCCTCATGATGGTCTGGCGGCTGGTCTTAAAGGCGCGCGACAGCGCGGACACGCCGGCTCCGTCCTTCAGGCGTTGCGCCACGTCCCTGCGCTGATCATGGTTGAGGCTGGCGGGCCGCCCCAGCGTTTTGCCTTCGGCTTTGGCCCGGTTGAGGCCAGCCTGAGTGCGCTCGATCAGGAGGTCGCGTTCGAACTCGGCGACGGCGTTGATGACATGCATGGTCAGCTTACCGGTCGAGCTGGCGAGATCGACCCCGCCCAGCGCGAGGCAATGCACCCGCACCCCGATGCCGGCAAGTTTGGCGACGGTGCTGCTTACATCCATGGCATTGCGGCCGAGGCGATCAAGTTTTGTGACGATGAGGACGTCGTCGGGTTCGAGCCGGTCGAGCAAGCGGGTGAAGCCCCGGCGCTGCGCCGTAGCGACGCTGCCCGAGATCGTCTCGGTCACCACCCGGCGCGGTTCGACCTTGAAGCCAGCGGCCTGGATCTCCTGGATCTGGTTGTCGGTCGTCTGGCTGGTGGTCGAGACGCGGACATAGGCAAAGGTGCGGGGCATGGGCGATTCCGCCCGGAAAGGGTGTCCGGAATATGGACCGCGTCCAAAATACTGTAAAGCTAGTTTCCGGACAGAGCGCTGGGGCCTGTCCGCAACCGTCCGTTTTCGGACAGGCCGAACCGCGCGCATCGACCGATTGGGCAAGCTTTGTTCGGACGGGGAACTGGGATGGCAGGTCAGACAGCGCCAGCCGTCTTCACCATCAGTGCCTTCGGTCCAGCGTTGACCGCGACAGCACGAACACCAGAGCCAGGCGATGGCAGCGCCGCCGGATTGGGGCGGGCGTTGCTGGCCCAGGCCGAGCGCCTCGGTCTGGCTGGAACCGCGCCCGCACAGGTCGGCTCCGAGGTTTGGGCATGGTCCGATGATCCATCCATGAATGCCGTTGCCGTGTGCAACGCCGAATTCGATGTCTGTCCGGCGACAGCAGAGGTGGCCGATTTAGTTCTCATGGCGGAATCGGTAGCTGCCCTTTGATCGTCGGATTGCGCGGGCGATAGCTTTGTTGTTGTCATCAAGATCGAAGCGCTCGGGATCGAACTTTCGCCCGGCCCATCGGCGCATGTCCCGGTGCTGTTCGTGGAGCGGATCGCGCCAAGCGTCCAGGAAGTCGGCGTAGCCGGATGGGCCGCCCACGTCTTCAGGCGGTCCGGCGCGAGAGCCGGCGATGCAGCGCGGGTATTTGACGCCAGCTTCGCGCCTGGTGGCGGTCAATTCGATGACGTGAGTCCAACTGTCGCCAAAGTCGTATTCGTAGAGGATGATGAGCGGTGCGTCATAAGGCATGGCGAAATCGGCGAGGCGCACGCTACTTGCCTCGAAGGTCTGCCGGTCGGTCCCACCGTCCTGGTCGAACTCAGGCGCGCCGTAGACCAGACCCCCGATGTCGAACTGGTGAAGGTGGCTATCGGTCCAGCCGAACGTCGCCTGCAGCACTTCATGAAGCTGGGCGAGATTGAGGTCCATGGGAAGCAGGAGCGTACGGGTAACCGGCGGCTCGATGCCTACGATGTGGATTTCAGCATGGACAATGAGGGCGTCGGGTTCGAGCATAGTGCCAAGAATGTCGCGGGGCACCGGCGGCGACAACCATCGACGACAATCAGGCGGAGGTCTCGGTTGCAGTCCGCCCGCGGGATTGGTGGAAATATACCGGGGTAAGGCTGTGCGGCCGGCTGACCACTGAGTGTGATTTCTCTCATCTACACTCAGTGGGCCGCGAAAGCCTCAGTTATACACTACATCCCTCCATGGCGGCCACAAGCGATCCGCCGACCTAACCCACTTCGCCTCAATGAGGCCCAACCTGCCTCATCTCGCCACACGAGTAAGCGACAAGGTCGCTGGCTTAAATCCCCGGATAGCTTTGTGGCGTCGAATCCTCCCAGGCACACTGCAGCACTCTGAGGATACGTCAGTGACATCCACTCCCACCTTGCTTTCCCTCATCAGACCGCGGGGACATCATCGTTTGGCGCTGCTCTCAGTAGCCCAAGTGAGGAATTACCTACTTGCCTACATGCGTCATTAGGTGCTTACGTAAGGAAGCACGGCTTGGAGGCGGGCGGATGGACGTAATCGTATTGGCCAGCACGAAGGGGGGATGTGGGAAGACTACCATTGCCGCTCACTTGGCCGTCGAAGCCGAGAGGCAACAGCACGGCCCAGCGGCGGTTATCGATGCCGACCCCCAGGCAAGCTTGGCCCGTTGGTGGAACCTCCGCCAAATGGACACGCCGACATTTGTGCAAACGACCCTCGGTGGGCTTGCCTCGCAGTTGGATGCGCTACGGGCTTCCGGATACCAATACGTCTTTATCGATACACCGGGCGCTGACGTCAGCCACACAAGGCCCATTCTTCGTCAGGCAAATATCGTAATTGTCCCGTCTCGCCCATCACCGCTCGATCTTGGTACACTTGGCGTCACAGTGGGGATGGTCGAAGCCGAACGAAAGCCGCTGATGTTCGTCCTGAATGCCGTTACCGCTCGGACCCGCATTAGCACTCAAGCTGTTATTGCGCTTTCACAACATGGGGCGGTTGGCGCAATCCTGCATCAACGCACGGATTATGCCGCAGCGATGACCGATGGACGCGTAGCGGGGGAACTGGACCCGGAAGGCAAGTCAGCTGACGAGGTCACCCAGTTATGGCTCGTCGTACGCAAGCACTTACGTAAGCACGCAATGCCGACGGCTGGGGAGGAAGTCAGCGCATGAGCAAATCCCCCGCCACACCACTCACTATTCCCGCCATCCCGAAGAAGGGAGAGGCGGCACCTGCCGTGGCGTCTATTGCGGCGGCGGAGGCCACGACGACCCCCGTTTCCCCGCCGCCCTCCGATACGACTACGTCCCGCCTGCCATCGCGGGTGCAGGCTACCATCGCGGTCACAGTGAGGCTCGACGAGCGTCGCTACGAGCGCATGAAGACGTGGGGAATGACAAGGCGAGCTACCAACCAGGAGATCATAGTGGCAGCTCTCGACCGCTATTTCGGATTGACAGATAGAGAGCGCGAGGAAGGAATTGCCGCCATCCGTCGCTAGTACTCACTTGCCTACTTACGTAAGCACTTTAATTTGGCGAGCTACAGTGATTGCTGATGTCCGAAGGCAGGCCCTTCGAAGGCAAGCAGGCCGTCTGCCTGCTTGCCTACCCGAGTGGGACTTTCCTTGCCCCATCCTAATCCAATTGAGGGACTCTGCTGACGCACGCGCCGAGTCGGGGATGGGCAGGGGAGGCTTTCCGCCGTCCGGCGGCCTATAGTTATCCACAGATATCAGGCGAGGGGAGAGGACTCTGCTGACAGATTAGGGGACTCTGATGACGCGACTCGCGGTTATCCCGAGGACTCTACTGACTAAACTAATAATTTGAATCAAATAGCCTTCAAATAGCTTGCGTCAGTAGAGTCCCCCTTGCGTCTGTTGCACCCGGTGAGTGTCAAGATAGTTGTCGCCCGGCATTCGTAACGAGGGTTGCTTTATCCACCTCCGGTTTTTGGCATGTGCGGCAGGCCTGAACGTCCGACTGGTGCCGAGCATGCCATGGTGCTCACTGCGGGGAAGGTGCAGTGCTCGCC
>CALQHT020000354.1 GCA_943330455.2 Nitrosovibrio sp. Nv4
TCATCGATAGACGGCGGCATCAGGAAGCCGGTTAGGCGATCGGTGGGGCGGAAGTTGCTCATTGGCGGCATCCGGGGAGGGAGCGAATCGACGTTACGATTCTAACATGAGCCTCCGGTGGGCGTAAGTCCGACAGGCTGCTAGAGCGCTGAAACAAAGGGCCGGCGCGGTTTGGAAACCGCGCCGGCGCAGGTCTGACGAACGCCCACGACCGCGGGACGACGAGCCGCTACAGAACGAAACTCCCGCCGCCGAGTGTGACCGACCCTGTCAGCAGCAGCGAGAAATCGGCAACCCCGTCGCCATTCACATCGCCCTGCACCCGTGTATCCGCCCCGAACGCCCCCTGCACCAACTGGCCGGCCTTGCCGGAGAACCCAACCGCGCCGAGGAAGGTGAACGCCTGATCGCCAGCCACGGTCGTGTCGGCATCCAGCGCCCGCAGGTCGATCCGATCGCCCGCCAGGACCGAGAAATCGCCGATCCGGTCGCGCCCGGCGGCCACCACGGTCGAGTCCGACAGAGCCGTCATAACGAACAGATCGGCGCCTCCCCCACCCACCAGCACATCGCTCCCACCGCCGCCGATCAATGTGTCGTTACCGGCGCCACCGGTGATCGTGTTGATGAAGCCGTTGCCGCCCAAGGCCAATCCGGGCGCGCCCACGTCGGCGGTCAGGAACTCGATCCGGGAAGCCGCCCCGATCGTGTAGGCAACCGTGGCCAGGACGGTGTCGGCCGTCCCCTCCGCCGCGGTTTCGGTGATGACGTCGGCGCTGTTGCCGACATGGTAGGTATCGTTCCCCGCCCCACCCGCCATCAGGGTCGGGCCCGGGACATCCGTCAGCACATCGGCCCCCGCCGTACCGATGACCGCAACGCCCGCCGTCTGGATGGAACCCACATTGCCGGCCCGATCGGTGGCTCGCCCGGAGATCGTATGTGTCCCAGGCGTTAGCACGATCGACCTGGTCCAGGAACCGGTGGCGCTCGCGAGGATCGTGCCTGGCAGCGCCACGTTGTTGTCGAACAAGGTCACGGCACTGTTGGCTTCGGCGATCCCGGAGATCGCTTTGGTCGACACGCTGGCAACAACCGGCGCCGTCGGAGGTGCGACGGTATCGATCGTCACCGTCAATCCCGTCGATAGAACGCCCGGATTGCCTGCCGGATCGGTCGCCCGCGCGGTAACCACATGTTTCCCGTCCGCCAGCGCGGCGGACTTGATGGACCACGACCCTCCGACGGATGCCTTCGCGGTCCCAAGAGCCTTGCCGCCCTCAAACAAGGTGACCGTCGTGCCCGCTTCGGCCGAACCGACAAAGGTCGGTGTCGTAACGCTGGTGATGTTGTCGGCGGTGGATGGGCCGGTATCGGACAGCGGCGTCATGTTCGGGACCGTCGGTGCAACAGGGACCGTCGCATCGATGGTGACCGACAGAGAACCGGAGACCGCGCTGGTATTGCCGGCCAGATCGGTCACTTGCACCGAAATCGCATGCACACCGCCCGTCAGCACGCTGGACTTGATCGTCCAGTTGCCAGCGGCGGTGGCCTTGGCGGAGCCGATCGGGGTGGCCCCTTCGAGCAACGTGACCGTCGCATTGGCCTCGGCCTTGCCAATGAACGTTGGCGCCGTCAGCCGGGTCAGATTGTCCGTGCTCGACACACCGGTATCGGAAGCGGTGGTCAGATCGGGGATGCTCGGGGTCGACGGCGCGACGGTGTCGATCGTCACGGACAACGCGCTGGACGCACCGCTGGTGCCGCCGCTGTTGGATGCCTTGGCCGTGATGCTGTGCACACCGTCCGCTAACGTGCCGGTCTTCACCGACCATGTGCCATCCGCGCCGGCAGTGCCGCTGCCGATCGTGGTCGCACCGTCGAACAACGTGACCGTCGCCAGCGGCGTGGCCGTCCCTGTCAATACAGGGGACTTGACGTTCGTAATGTTATCAATCTTCGATCCACCGTTATCGGACTCCTCCGACAGATCGGGCGCACTCGGCGCATTGGGCGCCGCGGGTATATCCAGGTTGAGGTCCAGCTTGACGTTGGCACCGCCGAGGGTGACCTGGGTGGAACGCGCCGATGCGAGGCCCGGGCCCGAGAAAGTCAAGGTGTACGTGCTCTGCGGCACAGCGATCTGATAGCCGCCCGTGGCCCATGTCGTGGTGGTGAACGTCCCGGCAGCCCCGGCGAGCGTCACCGTCAGACCGCCCGTACCCTCCCCCGCGTCATAGAACCCATCCCCATCGGCGTCGTCGAACACGACGCCCAGGACCTGTGGCGCATAGTTGAACCGGTTGCCGAGATCCTGCGTGATGACCAAAGGTCCGACAGACGTCGCCGGGTTGGCTTCGTGCGTGATGTCGATGCCGATCTCGGAGAAATTGCCCGACAGCAGATTGTTGCGGTGCCCCGGCGGCGTCTGCATCCCGCCCGGACCGACGCCCCAGTCGATGACGAACCCCGCATGGCCGAAGATCACCGACGAAGCGAAGGCAAAGACATTCTCCCCCAATGTGGAGAAACTGTAGCCGTTGTTGATCGCACGCTGCCCAAGTCCCGGTTCCCCAGGAAGCTGATGCGACTGCGTATCGGCCAGGATCATCTGGGCGGAATGTTGCTCCGCGGCGTCCGCCAGGGCGTTGTGCCAGGCCAGCGGCGCCACCGCGTTGAATGCCAACATCTGTTGGCGGAACAAGGCCAGATCGACATTGAAGAAATTGATGGCCCCGGTAACGCCGGTGGTAATGCCGATCCGATTGACGGCATCCAGGATCAGGCGGTCGAACTCCCCGGCCGGGTCCATTCGCAGCCGGTTGATGATTTCGAGGAGTTCCTGCTCCTCATTGGTCGGCAGGGACATGGGGGTCTCTCCGGTCGTGGTTCGCGGCACTTTGCCGGGAAGGTAGACCTTTCCTGGCCCGGGCTTGTCAATCGGCGAACGAAGAAACCTCCAAGTCCGAGCATAGACCGAAAAAATAGCGGTGGATCAAGCGCTTGCGGTGCCTCCCGTCAGGAGGCACCGCCCCGGGACAAACCCAGACGCTCCAGTCAAAACGTTTCAGTTTGTATCGGCGCTCACACCCCCATCTTCAGCAGCGCCGCGGACACCGTCGCCGACGGGTCGGTATGGCTCGCCTGGAACCCAAACGAGACAGAATTGCCGCCCGCCAATTCGCCATTCCACGCGGCATTGCCGATCACGTAGCTGTTGCCGGTGTGGCTCAGGATCGTTCCGCTCCAGAGGCTGACGATCTCGTCCGCCGTCTCCAACAGCACCTGCCAGCCATATTCCGAATCCGTGCCGATATTCTTGACCGAGACCGTGCTGGTATAGCCACTCCCCCAATTGTCGTTGATCAGCAGGGACACCGCGCCATCCCCCGCCCCTGCCCCTGACCCTGACCCTGACCCGGCCGGCGGCGGCAGTGTCGGACCGCCAGAGCCAGCCACCGGATCGTGCACCAGCAACGCCGTCGCGGACGCCGATCCCAGCAGCGCGTTCTGCGGCGTATCCAGCGCGAGCAGGAACCGCATCTGCCCGGTTTCCCCCGGCGTGCCGAACAACTGCACCGAGACGATTTCCGAAATATCCCCCGGCTGAAACACCAGGTTCCCGGACACCGCCGTATAGTCCACCCCGGCATGAGCGGTATCGTCGACCGTGCGGTAATGCACGGTCACCGGCGCCGTCGCCGCCTTCGACAACTTCACCTCAAACTGCGCCACCCCGTTCGGCTGCGGCACCGGATCGCCACCACCGCCGCCCGTGCCGGTCTGTTCGTGATACATGATCGGATTGATCGCCTCGACCTTCGCCGTGTTCACGGTCTTCCAGTCATTGGCCAAAATCCCGCCCGTATCGCCGGAATTCGGGTTCCAGCTCCAATACGCCCAGCTTGGCCCCTCATCGCCCGAGCCAACGGTCAACCCACCATTGGCCGCTTTCTCGTCCATATACTCGACGAGCTTCTGCAGCCACAGCTTGTCGCTGGCGGTCTGCAGGTTGGTGCCGAATTCCCCCAGCAGCACCGGCGCGGTGTCGTTCTGATAGATGTAACCCCAGTATTTGTCCCACACCGCCGGCAGGTTGTTCGGGTAGTTCGGCGCGCTGAACCAGCTTTGGTTGTAGACGGTCGAGGGATAATCGTGCGGCGAATAGACCAACTGGCCCGGCACGTTCAGGGTAATCGGATGGTCCTTCACCCCCATCAGATTGCCGCCCCACCAGGTGGAGTTGCCTTGGTAGGATTCGATCCCCTCCACCATGATCAGCAGCTTCGGGTTGGCGGCCAGGATCGCATTGCCGATCCGTGTCGCCGCCGCCGCCCAGTCGTTGGACGACCCGTCACCCCAGGTCGACGGACCATGCGGCTCGTTCGCCAGATCCGCGCCGATGACGGTGCTATTCCCCGCATAACGCTGCGCCAGCTTCACCCAGTTGTCGATCATCTTGGCTTCGGAATAGACATTGTCATACCACAAGCCGCCGCCGTTCGGCCCATTGCCGGCCGACGAACGATGGTGATCCAGGATGATCTTCAGCCCGAGTTGGCTGGCGTAATCGACGATCTTGTCCATGATCTGCTGGCCGTTCAGGCCGGACAGATCGGGGTTCTTGGAGAAGTCGATGCCGTTCGGCGTGCTGCCGGCGGCGAACAACTGGTCGGAGAACGGCAGGCGGATGGCGTTGAAGCCCTGCTTCACCATCTCCTGCATCATCGTCTTGTAGCTGGCGGTCCATAGCCCGTGCGGGGCGTAGTTCGTGGTTTCCATGCCGAACCAGTTGACCGCGGCGATCTTCACCGTCTCCCCGCCCGCATCGACGATCTGGTTGCCCTGGGTGTGCAGGAAGCCGGGCTTCAGCGGATTGCCGGTGCCCGCGGGCAGCGGTCCGTCGATCTTGGCCTCCACCACCGTGATGTCGGCCACCGTGATGGTGGGCGGCGGCGCTGGCGGCGGATTGATGATGGTGCCCGTCGCGGTCGCATCGGCGATCGTCGCGTTGGTGGGTGACGACAGCTTGACCGTATAGGTTTCCGTCCCGACCGGCCCGGGATGCGTCACGATGGTGATCGTCTGTTCGGTCACGCCAGCCGCGAAGGTCAGCTTGCCGGTCAGACGGTCATAGTCGGAGATGGGCTTTGCGGTGCCCGCCGCGGTGGAAAACCGCACCGTCACGGGTTTCGTATAGGCATGCGACAGATGCACGGTGAAGGTCTGGTTCACCGCACCGGCGCCGGTTTCGGTCACCGTCGAGTCGTCGATGGTGATCGTGGGCTTGGTCGGCGGCGGAGGGGGCGGGGGTGGCGGCGGAGGGGGAGGCGGCGGCGGCGGCGGTTCGACCGCGCCGGAAATGACCGTCCCGTTCAGAACGAACGATGCGGGCAGGGTCGGATTGCCGCTGGCACCCTGGAAGCCGAACGACACCGTGCCTCCGGCAGCCACCGCGCCGTTATGCGGTGCGTTCTGGATCACATAATGGTTGCCGACATGGCTGGTGATCGTGGCGTTCCAGATTGAGGTGATCGCGGTCGGCAGATCGAACTCGATCACCCATGATCCAAGCGGGGAAGTGCCGATATTCTTGAATGAGAGGGAACCGACGAAGCCGGATCCCCAGTCATCCACATCGGAAAACGTAATTTCGGCGTTCGAGCCCTTGATGGTGACGGATTTTCCAGGATTTGCCACGGTGATTTTCGCTCCTCAGGACGATGTATGTCGCGCTTCATTGTCTGTAACATCCAACCATCACAGATGAAGCGGGGCTTCAATCGCGGATACACAGTGGTTACAATTGATTACTACGGGACATGGCCAATCGGTGCGATAGTCACCGGGGTTACATTCGGTAATCGCGATTCATGATTTCACGATTTTTCATGCCCAGGTGATCCACTTCATTAATCAAGGCTCTTATAGCGTTTTCTGTTGGTATGGCCCCAGACCGATGGCTCCGAGGATCATGGCGGCCGAACTCGCGGTCTGACCCATCGCTTCCAAGGTCCGGCGCCATCCGAGATAGTTCGGGAGGTTTTTTGTGGCGACCCCATGGA
>CALQHT020000355.1 GCA_943330455.2 Nitrosovibrio sp. Nv4
ATGAGTGATGTGGTGGCGACGGGCAACCCGCCCACGGCCGCCACGCCAACCCCTGCGGCAATTCTCATTATGATGTTGAACCATCACGCCATCATGGCCGCACTTCAGCGACAGCGGGCGGGTTGACGGATCACGTCCGGCAATGACAGTGCGGTGACGCTGTCGATGAATGGTTCGGACTCTGGTGTGGATCCCGTATCCCGCCGACGCCGAAACGGAGGCCTTGCGACCTCCGTTTCCTGGTCTGGTGCCAGTATCATGACACCACGGGCAAAATGACCAGCTTGTTACGCTATGGCACGGGCGGGCCGGCGCCGCGCCACCACCAATCCGGCGAGCCCCACGCCCATCAGCAACATGGAAGCAGGTTCCGGCGCGGCCGTACCCTGGGCGACGATGGTCCCGGAGAAGGTGGTAAAGCCATCGCCCTGCGCGGTGATCGTATAGACGCCCAATGTCGGATCGAACCCGTTCAAGGTCATGACGCCGAACCCTGAAAGGACCACCGTGCCGAGTTGTGGCGGCGAAGGCGGCAATGTCGTTTGCTGGAAGCTTGTCGTGGTGAAGGTTGCGTTGTTGGCCCCCTGGCTGAACGTGATGAAGTTGGTCAGCGGCAGCGTCGGATTGGTCAGCGTGGTGCTGTTCTGCACGTAGCTCATCAGATCCTTGATTGTGCCGCAGCCACCAGAGCTGCTGGAGGGGCAAGAGCCTGGCAAGAAGACGGAGAACGCGCCGCCGGCGGTGTTCATGCCAATGGTGCCGGCAACACCCAGGCTGGCGGCGCCGTTCGTGTGGAAATCCGCGCCCGTGCTGTTCCAGATGTTGGGACCGCCGATTCCGCCGACGGTGCCTTGGAAGTCGATGTTGCTCCCCAGCGGGATGAAAGCGGCCGCGGCTGGCGATGCTCCCAACGCGATGGATCCGATGAATGCAGCGGCTATGGTCGCTAGGGCGGCAAGTCGCATGGCAAATACTCCTGTTTTTGTGGTGGCTGGCCGGGGGCGTCTGGCTGGGTGTGGTAACCGGCATGGTCGTCGCCACTGGCGAAACCTGCATGCATGGCGCTGTTCGATTGTGCCAACAGCCACGGATTGGGCCTTGACCCGGACCGTAGATGAGAAGGCATCGGCGTGAGCAGCCTCGGAAACTACTCAGATCCCGAATGTGCCAATTCGACTGTACTATGGTCTATCTTATGCCGGACGACTCGTGGCATTGTATCAATACGGTACAGGTTGCATCGGCAACACGGCCATCTGAAAGCGATCGCATAATGTCAGACATGCCCCAGGCCCAGGCCGCTCGGCCACGAGCCAGCCGGCGCCCACGCCTGCGTGATCGTGTCGACCCATTTCCCAAGGATTTCATGGTCGTCGCGATCGGCGCCTCGGCGGGAGGGTTGGAGGCGTGCGGGAAACTGCTGGACGCCCTGCCGTCGCCGAACGGGATGGCCTTCATCCTGGTGCAGCATCTCGATCCGAACCACGAAAGCATGATGGCGAACCTGCTGGCGCGCCATACGGGCATGACCGTCATCGAGGCCGCCAACGCCATGCCAGTAGCGCCGGATCACCTTTATGTGATCCCCCCAGGGGCATCCCTTGCGGTGGCGGACGGGGCGCTCCAGGTGTCGCCTCCTCTGGAACGCCATGGCGCCCGCCTGCCGTTCGATTTTCTACTGCACTCGGTAGCCGAAACCTATGGCCAGCGCGCCATCGGCGTGGTGCTGTCGGGAACCGGAGGCGACGGAAGCCTGGGGCTGATGGCCATAAAGGAACATGGCGGCTACGTTATCGCGCAGGAACCCGAGGACGCCGGCTATGACGGCATGCCAAGCAGCGCGATTGCGACCGGTGCCGTGGACGCTGTTCTGCCCGTTGCGAAAATACCCGCGGCGTTGACGGAACGCGCCGGGAAGCCAGATAGTGCCGGCCCTGAACCCGATGCGGCACCGCGGGAGCTTCCGAATGAAGACTTCGAGCGGATTATCGATCTGGTCCGCAGCAAGGCCCGTCACGATTTCAGGCACTACAAGCACGGCACGCTGCAACGTCGGATAGAACGCCGCATGGCAATGGCAGGGTTCGGGTCGGAAGACACAAGCCGCTATCTCGCGCTTCTACAAAGCGACGCCAAGAAGCTCGACAATCTTGCCGGCGACCTGCTGATCAACGTGACCAGTTTTTTCCGTGATCCGAAGGTGTTCAATATCCTGGAAGAGATAATCGCACCGGCTTTGATCCGCGCGCTGCCGCCCGATCAGCCGATACGCATCTGGGTTGCCGGATGCAGCACCGGCGAGGAAGCCTATTCGCTCGCGATGATCTTCCGGGAACAGTTCAACACGGCAAAACGCGATGTCCGATTGCAGATTTATGCGTCCGATGTCGATCCGGACGCAATCAGCCGAGCGCGGGAGGGGCTCTACCCAGCCGCGATCGAGGCGGCGGTATCGTCAGATCGGCTCGCCCGCTCCTTTACAAAAGACGGCGAAAATTATCGGGTGTCGCCCGAACTGCGATCCGACGTGGTCTTCACGGTGCAGGACGTGCTGGTCGATCCTCC
The DNA here is from genome assembly GCA_943330455.2 of Nitrosovibrio sp. Nv4. Classification (GTDB taxonomy): domain Bacteria; phylum Pseudomonadota; class Alphaproteobacteria; order Acetobacterales; family Acetobacteraceae; genus Rhodopila. The sequence continues at coordinate 2,566 of CALQHT020000355.1, forward strand.
ATTTTCCCGGCTGGATTTGGTGTCTTGCCGCAATCTGCTGATCTACCTGCGGCCCGAGGCGCAGGAAAAGGTCTTCTCCCTCTTCCATTTCGCCCTCCGCGACGGTGGCATTCTCCTGCTCGGCAATGCCGAAACGACCGGCAACGACTCGGCACGACATTTCGATGTCGTCGACAAAAACGCTCGGTTGTATCGTCATATTGGCCATGGCCCGTCGGCCGCGCGCGGTTTCGCCGTGGCCGCCATGGCCGCCGCGCCGGACGTTTCGGCAACGACACGCCCAGGATTGGGAGTATCTCGACCTCGACAGACGGTTCTGGCCGAACTTTGTCGACGCCTGGTGCTGGAAACCTATGCGCCGGCCGCCGTGTTGATCGACCACAAGCACGAATGCCTGTACGCTTTCGGGCCGACGGATCGGTATCTCCGCGTGCCGCCGGGCGTGCCCACCCACGACCTTCTGTCGATGGCGCGGGAGGGCCTGCGGGAGAAGTTGGGGCCGGCCATCAAGCAGGCGGAGCATCGACTGGAGCGGGTGGTCATCGCAGGGGATTTGATACAGGACCCTGAGCATAGCCAGCCGTTCAGAATCGAGATCCATCCGATCGCCTATGAAGACGAGAAACTGCTGCTGGTGTGTTTTGTCGATGAGCCGCGACAGGAGCAGCGGCCTGCGACCCCGATCGAGCCCGCGGCCTTGCCGCGTGTTGCGGCGCTCGAACGGGAGCTGCGGGACGCGAAAGCGGAGTTGGTCACGGCCGTCAGGGACCTCGAAATCGCGACGGAAGACCAGAAGGCGATCAACGAAGAGGCCATGTCGGTCAACGAGGAATACCAGTCGACGAATGAGGAACTGGTGACCTCGAAGGAGGAACTGCAATCCCTGAATGAAGAACTGACGGCTCTCAACAGTCAGCTTCATGAAACCCTGGATCGGCAACGGACCACGTTCGACGACCTGCAGAACGTGCTTTACAGCACTCATGTCGCGACGATTTTCCTCGATACCAAATTGAACATCCGACTGTTCACGCCGGCCACCAAATCCCTGTTCGGGATCATTCCCAGCGACACCGGTCGACCGCTGGTGGATCTTAAGTCGCTGGTGCCGGACGATACGCTGATTGGCGATGCGACGACGGTCATGCAAACCCTTATGCCGATCGAACGTGAATCCCAGGCCAGCAGTGGCGCATGGTATAGACGCCGGATCTTGCCGTACCGCACGCAGGACGACAAGATCGAAGGCGTTGTCATTACGTTCGTGGATATTACGGAGCCAAGGAAGATCTCGCAGGCACTGGATGAGGCCAAGCAGGAGGCCGAGCGGGCCAATGTCGCGAAATCCAGGTTCCTGGCGGCGGCAAGCCACGATCTGCGCCAGCCTTTGCAGACGCTTGTGCTGATCCAGGGATTGTTGGGAAAAGCCATCCGGTCCGGCCCCTCCCTCAAACTGGTGGGCAGGCTGGAAGAATCATTGGGCGCCATGAGGACATGCTGAACACGTTGCTCGATATCAATCAGATCGAGGCGGGAAACGTAAAGGCGGAAACGGCGGATTTTTCAATCAACGAAATACTGGCGCGATTGCGGGACGACTTCACACTTCATGCGCAAGCCAAGGGGCTGACCCTGCGGGTTGTCGCGTGCCACCAGACGGTCCGCAGCGATCCGCGTCTGCTGGAGCAGATTTTGCGCAACCTGTTGTCGAACGCGTTGAAATACACCGAACGCGGCAAGGTTCTGCTGGGCTGCCGGCGGCGCAACGGGATGTTGAGTATCGATGTCTGCGACACGGGAATCGGGATCGCCCACAAGGAAGTCCAGGCGATTTTTGATGAGTATTACCAGGTCGACAACCAGGCACGTAAACGCGAACACGGCCTGGGCCTGGGGCTGTCCATCGCGCATCGGCTGGCGAAATTGTTGGATCACCCGATACGGGTTCGGTCCGATCTCGGCAGGGGCTCGATTTTCTCGATCTCGGTCATGCTTCCGACAGCCAAGGCGGCGCCTCCACTTCCTGATCCCGCCGCGGTGGAGCCGCCGAGCGACGAGGAGGTCGGCAGGCGCGCGGGACTGATCCTGGTTATCGAGGACGACGCCGAAATGCGCGAACTCCTCGCACTGGTGCTGACCGAAGGAGGGCACGGCGTTACGGTCGCCCCGGACGGCCGCGCGGCACTGGCGTTGCTATCGGACGATCGGTTTCAACCGGACCTGATACTGTCAGATTACAATCTCCCGAATGATTTGAACGGGCTTCAGGTCGCAATGAAGTTGCGTGAGGGCCTGCATCGAGAGGTGCCCGTCATTATCCTGACGGGCGACATTTCCACCAGCACGTTGCGCGAAATCACGGCTCAGCGGTGTACGCATCTCAACAAGCCCGTAAAGATGCAGGACATGATCCGGATCGTGCGGCAGTTCCTGCCGGCGCCCGGGTCTGAGCCGCATCCTGTCGCGCCGGAGAAGGTCGATGCCGCCAACCGGACGCGTTCCCCGGTCGTATTCATTGTCGACGATGACCCCCATATTTGCAGGGAAATGCGGGCGGTGCTGGAGGATGAAGACTATGCCGTTGAGGACTATACCGACGGTGAGGCTTTCTTGGCGGGATACAGACCGGGCCGTGAAGGATGTCTGCTGATTGATGCCTATCTGCCGGGCATGGATGGGTTTCAGTTATTGCGGCGACTGCGAGACGATGGCCGCGCCTTGCCGTCCATCATGATCACGGGCCGTGCCGATGTACCCATGGCGGTTGAAGCGATGAAGGCTGGTGCGACCGACTTTATCGAGAAGCCGGTCACCCGCGAGGAATTGCTCCTGGCGGTGGAGCGCGCAATGGAACTGGCTCGGGATTCGAGCAAGCTTGTTGCGTGGCATGATAGCGCCGTGAGCCAAATCGCGGAGCTGACCGATCGACAACGAGAGATCATGGACATGGTTCTTGCCGGCCATCCCAGCAAGAACATTGCCGCGGATCTGGGTATCAGTCAGCGCACCGTGGAAAATCATCGGGCGGCCATCATGAAGAGAACCGGATGCAAGTCTGTTCCGGCCCTGGCGCGTCTTGCGCTTGCCGCGGCATCGGGCGGTGCGACCGCGCCCGTCGCTCCATCGGCAGGGAACGGTCGGCCGGGCGGTCAGCGGTGATGTCCGCGACCGCGGCGTAAAGATGATTGTCTGGGCATGTCCCTGACGGACTGGTCCCCGATGCCGGAGGCCCTGTGCGTGCGACCGGCGGGAACGTGTTGATGGCCTCTTACCAACCGGCCGAAAGATTAACCTATGGCGTCCCCTCATCGTCATTGCCGGGCTTGACCCGGCAACCCATGCTTCGACGGTAGGGAGCGGGTTGCCGGGGGTATGAACCGGGCACATACCTGACAAAACAGACCGGGCACATGGTTGACAGTCCACGATCTACGGCAGGGAGGACCTGCCGATGGTTTGGAAAGTCACAGGTGTCATGGAC
>CALQHT020000356.1 GCA_943330455.2 Nitrosovibrio sp. Nv4
CTAATGGCGGCGTGTTCCACCGACCCCTTCGAATCTGGAACCTACCCCTCTGTCAATCGGAGATTGCGCCGCCGCTACATCAAAATCGCCTGCTCGCGGCGTGGCCCGGCGAACTCACCGAGCCAGGGGAACCTGGGCAGTTACTGAAAAATGGATATTACCAGCAAAATCGACGGCGACCTGACTCTCTTGGACGTCGTGGGCCGGATTGACGCCGCCACCAGCCCCCAGCTTGAGCAGGCGGTGAATACCGCCGTCGCTGGTGGCATCCACAATGTGATCTTCGATATGCGTCAGGTCAGCTATGTGTCCTCGGCCGGCCTGCGCGCGATCCTGCTGGCGGCCAAGAAGGCCAAATCCGCCGGCGGCGGCATCGCCGTGTTCGGGTTGCAGCCGAGTGTCGCGGAAGTGTTCACCGTGTCCGGCTTCGGCAAGATCATCCCCATTGCGGCGACCGATGTGGAAGCCCGCGAAAAACTGCGCGCCTGAAAACTGCGCGCCTGAAGGAAACCAGACCCGTGAAGCACCTCACCCTGGCCGATGAAATCGTCGTGCTGATGCTCGACGACGATGTGGGCGAAATCAACGCGAATTGCCGGTCTGTGGCCGGTGTGGCGATCGCCGGCGGCATCCTCATGGAACTTGCCCTGCTGGGGCGGATCGACACCGATCTGAAAGCGCTGTTCATCGTTAGCGAAGAGCCGACCGGCGATGCGCTGCTGGACGAAATCCTCAAGGAAATCGGCGCCCAGACCGAAACGCAGGGAAGCGCCTGGTGGATCGACCAGTTGTCGTCCAACCACGCCGATCTGGTGGCACGGGTCCTGGCGCGTCTAGTGACGGCGGGCATCCTGCGCGAGGAAGAGCGCAGCTTCCTGTGGGTGTTCTCCCGGCGCGCCTATCCGCAGGTGTCGGGACGGGAGGAGCGGGAGGCCAAGGGCCGCCTGATGTCCGTCCTGTTCAACGACGAAGTCCCCGATCCGCGCGACACGTTGCTGCTCGGCCTTGCGAAATCCACCGGCGTGCTGTCGGCGATCCTGACGGACGACGAGCTCGACAAGGCATCCGGACGCATCGCCGAAGTGGCGGCATTGGAGGAAATCGGCCGTTCGGTGGGGCTCGTCTCAACCCAGGTCCGCGACGCCATGACCTCCATCATGATCGCCCATTATCCTTGAACCCTGACGCTTCCCCTGGGGCGTCCCACCGGCTGCATTTTGAGCTGTCTGGCGACCCGGACGACGTCATGCCGCGGGTCGAGAGTATCGAGGAATTCCTGTTGGGTGTCGGCTGCGCACCAGCCGCCGCCCAACAGGTCGCCATCGTGGCGGAAGAGATCCTGACGAATATTGCCCGGGACGCCTGGGGCGGCGGTGCTCCGGGTTACTGCGTGGTCGACGTGGTGGCCACGCCGGCGGAGAGCGCGATAGAAGTCAGCCTGCGCACCGAGGACGATGGGGTCGCGTTCGATCCCACCCAGGCCGAGAAACCCGATCTGGCTGCCTCGTTGGAGGACCGCGAGATCGGCGGGCTCGGCATCGTGCTGATCCGCAACATGACCGACACCCAGACCTACAGCCGGGTCGGGACTCGCAACGTGTTCGAGATAACCAAGTCCTGCGCACGCGCTGAACCCTGATCCCGGCATCTGGGCTGTAGCTCGATCAGAACGTGAACCTCTGGTGCCGGCGCACAGAATTGAACTGTGGACCTACTGATTACGAATTACCTAGTCAGACCCTCGGCGAGTGTAGCCCGGTGTGTCAGGGTGTCTCATTGTCTCTTGATATAACTTGATTAACTCTCTGTGACCCGCTAATTTGTGGTCCAGGCGTCCCGGCTTGTTCCAGGATGTTCGAGTGAAATTGAAGCCCCATTGAAGCCCGAGGGACACATCATGACCGTGCGACTCACCGATACGGCAATAACGGCGGCAGCGAAGCGAGCGGCGGAAACGAACCAACGCTCCGATCTGAGCGACGCTACGCTGCCAGGGTTAAGGCTCCGGCTGACGCCAGCAGGCGGACGATCCTGGGTGCTGGCGTGCCGCGATACATTGGGCGGGATGCGGCGCTTCCCACTCGGCAACCATCCCACGATGGGAATCGCGGAAGCACGAGAGGCGGCTCGGAGGATGCGAGCCGAAGTCCGCAAGGGCGCAGACCCGGTTGTGGAGGCGCGGCGTACTCGCGCCATAGGGCAAGAGGCGCGAAACGGCGTCGGCACATTAACCGCTGTCCTTGATATCTACGCCAAGCAGCGGGGTTCAAATCTGAAATCCTGGCCGGAGTGCCGCCGTCGGATCGACCACGTATTTGCGGTCCATCTATCCAAGCCAGCAGCGATGCTCACTGCGGCGGACCTGCAAATGACAGCCGACGGTCACGCGTCACATCAATCCGCGGCGGCTGCGGTCCGTTACATTCGCCCAGTGCTTAAATGGGCAGCGCAACGTCGCTATGTCGCGGCGGAGACTGCGGTACTGGACCCACCGGCAACCGTTCGGCGGCGAGTCCGGTTGCTTTCCGGAAGTGAGCTAGCGGCACTGTTGCCTGTGCTGCGAGCGTCGTCCCGCCCGTATGCGGCCGCGTTGCGCTTCATGCTCCTGACACTTGCACGACGCGAGGAAGCCGGACAAATGCGGTGGGGTGACGTTGATCTAGATGCCGGATTGTGGACAATCCGCGATACGAAGAACAAGCAGCCGCACACCGTGCCGCTGTCCAGACAGGCGCTAGCCCTGCTAACCGCCATGCGGCCGGAGCAGCCGGTTTCTGGTGCACTGGTGTTTGCCACCAACACGGGAAAGCCGCTCGGAAATTGGGATCGTGAGACCAAAAGATTCCAGGAAGAAAGTGAAACAACCGATTGGACCCGCCACGATCTACGCCGCACAGGCGCAACTTTGTTGGGTGACATGGGGGAGTTGCCAGACATCATCGAAGCGGCGCTTAATCATGTGTCGATTCGGTCGCAATTGGCAGCCACCTATAATCGATCGCGGTATCGTCCACGGGTGGCGACTGCGCTACAGCGGCTGGCGGACGCCCTTGACGGGATTGAGTACGGGGCGGCGACGGTGATTCCTCTCCACGCTTCGGCGTGACAGAGCGGCTACGTTGAGCAAAACAGAGTTTGCAACATGCCCAGGCGCCAGAAACCGTCTGTTCCCACTGCGCTAGAGGTCGCACAAGGTCTGCGCGATAGATGGCTATCGGGCGAGTTCGAACTGGGAGCGGCCTTGGTGTGGCTATTGGAGGCCGCGGGCGCACCGGAGCAATGGCAAAATCCCGACGTATGTGGCGATGCTAACTGGTGGTTCTCGTTGGAACTGGACGAGTATAGGACGGAGGACATGCCCGATGTTCCCGATTATCCAACTGCGAAGGTCAAAAACATGCAGGACTGCATTGACTTTCTGCGTGATGGTATTCCGGAATTGATCAGCAATCATCGCTTGATCGCTGCGTGGAAGGGCTTCCTTTCGCCCGAGGAATACGAACGTCGCATTGCTCCTATACTAAAAATGCATGACGCGCTTACTGACATCGCCCCGTTGGTATCGCCTGACCGTCGTTCAACGCCACGTGCCGATTGGCACTTCGACGCCTGGCGCCTTTTCGCTTTGTACCGTGAAGTGGTCGCGTCCGATGCCGGGATGTCTAGGCATGGTCCGGCAGGTCGGTTCGTCCAGGCCGCGCTGTTCCTCCTGCACAAGAAGGAATGGACTCTGGAAGCCGTCGAACTGGCAGTCACACGCTGGGAGGCATCGCGCAGGATGACCACACATACAGAGTCACCATTTGTGGACAGATAATGCGGGACGGCCTGCCATATACTTGTGTTCGTTACAGTATGTAGGAACACAAATATGACGACGCAGATCGAAAATACGAAGACATTGTCGGAAGACACAGCGCTACCGCCGATGTTACTTCCAATCCCGGCAGCGCAACGCTTTTCAGGGATCAGCCGCAGTGAGATTTACCGCCGGCTGGCGACGGGTGATATCCGAGCGGTCAAGAGCGGCGCGCGCACGCTTATAACAACGGACAGTTTACGCGCCTACCTCGCCAGTCTGCCGCCCGCGACATTTCGTGGACGGAGGACCAGCCGATGAGCGCGACGATTGCACAGTTCGTGCCCAGCGCTGGCGGTCGTTATCCGACCGCAGATGTGCCATTGATGGAGACGCCGACAGAAATGGTGATGCCGGACCCGGCAGCGATACGAGAGTTTCTCGCCTTCTGGGCGTCGGTTACGGGCGTGCCACACATCACGCTAACCGCCATCGCACCCGACACCGGACTGATATCGACCCAGACCTTCAATTCCGGAGACTTGGATGCGGTGTGTCAATGGATTTTGGAAAATCAACGGGATCAGAAAGGCATATATTTCCAACCCAACGAGACGCCCCCTGGTTGCATTCGAAAACCGGCAAAAGCCGATATGGTCGCAGCGCTGTGCCGCCATGCGGATATTGACCCCCAGGACGATCAGTTTGAATTTACCACGGAGCGCGAGAGACTGACTAAATTGGCGAACCACCTGGCGGCGGATGCACAGTTTCCGCCGACAGTGATTATCGATAGTGGTAACGGGATACAGCCAATATGGGTTGTTGAACGCGAGCCGCTGACACCGTCGGATGTCAATCGGGTCGAAGCGCAATCCGCCAAAATCGGGGATGCTTTGGGGGCGGATCGTGCATACAACATTGATCGTCTTCTACGCCTGCCCGGAACCGTCAATTTCCCGAATGAACCGAAGCGTCGGCGTGGACGTGGGCTATCACGAGCGCGGACTATTCACAGATCAGCGACGGTTTACACTCCGACCCAGGCCGCGGCGCTGGCAGATCATCTTAGCGGCTATCTTTCTGCAACTGACCTAGTCCGACTCAAACCGAAGAAGGTTGATGCCGCGAAACCCACGGGATCAGGTACGAATGATGAAATTGCGACGCTCATCGATGATCTACGCGATTATAGGGCCGACGCGGTAACCCAACTAGATCAATTGCCTAGTGAGTTGCAGGCACGGCTCCGTGACGCCCAGCGGCGCCGGCCGAACCTCGCGGACAGATGGGCGGGCATGATTGACGACCTGACGGAGTCTGGACGGGACGACACCCGTTCGGGCGTGGACATGTCGTTAAGCGGTATGCTGCGGCACGCGGGTTTCGATCACAGGGACACAGCGCTAATCTTGTGTGCCTTTCCACACGGGAAGGCGAACGGTGATGGCTGGCCTAGTCCAGAGGCACGCCTGCGCCACGTGGCGCGCTGTGCAGTAAATGCGTATGCCCCCGAACCGGCTGTTTCGCCCGAGAGCGACAGCGTCCGAGCGCACAAGTTCACTGACGAATCTCTGGCGCGTGAATTCACCGCGAAGCACGCTGACAAACTCCGGTACGTGACCGAGTCGGGCAAGTGGCTCATTCGGGAACCAGAGGTATGGCGTACCGACAAGACGCAGGAAGCCTTTGATTTAGCGCGTGCCATTTGCCGAAAAGCATCAGCCCGGTCCGGCAACCAATCGACTGCGACAAGAATTGCAAGCCTGAAGACCATTGCAGCAGTTGAGCGTTTGGCGAGAGCAGATCGACAGCATGCTGTCACGTTAGAGCAATTCGACGCTGACCCGTGGTCCCTAAATACCCCCGAAGGAGTTGTGGACCTGAAGACCGGGCGACTTCGCGCACATCGGAGTGACGACTATTTTACCAAGATGACCGCTGTTGCACCGGGTGGCGATTGCCCAACATGGCGCGGCTTTTTGGACCGGATCACCTCCGCGAACACCGAACTACAATCCTACTTGCAACGGGTGGCCGGCTATTGCCTGACGGGCAGCACTCGCGAACAAGCACTATTTAACTCCTCGCTGTTTGGAGTGGGTGGTAACGATTTCATACTGGCAGCCTGAGGTCGAGCTTTCCGGCGATGAGATAGACCATGGCTTTGAGGTTACGGGTTGATCGATATCCGCGCGCCTTTGCCTTCGCGGCCTGGACCAGGCTGTTGA
>CALQHT020000357.1 GCA_943330455.2 Nitrosovibrio sp. Nv4
GAACCCACCAGGGGCTACGGCCCCTGGACCGCGATTCATGGGGTCAGGGACGAAAGGGGGCCGACACGGACGTTGATAGGCCATGGTTGGCCCCCTTTCGTCCCTGACCCCATAATTGGCATCCAAGGCCCAGCCTTGGTGGGGGTCGAGGGGGCAAAGCCCCTCGCGGGGTCCGGGGCAGAGCCCCGAGACTTTCTCTCAGCCCCCCGAACGCCCGCCACATGAAGCAGTTATCGTTGCGTGGCGCCTAAGGGGGGCCCCTACGCCGCAAACCGCACGGCATGGATCGGCGGCAAGGTGCTCGACACGCAGGTCCAGGCATCGCCCTGGTCCTCACTGACCCAGAGATTGCCGGTGGTGGACCCGAACGCCAGTCGATCGCCCGTGGTATCGATGGCCAGCGCATGCCGCCACACCACGTCATACGCATGCCGGTCGGGCAACCCGTTGCCCAGAGCCTGGAAGCTGCGCCCACCGTCACGCGTGCGAGTCACGACCAACCGCCCGCCCACCGGAATGCGCTTCTCGTCCTTGATTCCCGGCACGAACCAGGCGGTATCCGGATCGCGCGGATGCACCACCACCGGAAACCCGAACACGGACGGCGCGACATCGGTCAGTTCGCGAAAATTCCGTGCTTCGTCGGACGACACAAAAATCCCATTGTGATGCTGCACCCAAAACTGCTCCGGCGCGTTCGGCGATTGCACCAGACAGTGGACATCCTGCGCGATCGGCGCATGCACCAGCTCCGGCGGCACATGGTCGGCCCGCATCCCCTCCCCGCGTTGAGCCCAGGACGCGCCGGAATCCTCTGTGTACCAGATCCCGCCGGTGGAAACCGCAATCCACACGCGGGCCGGATCGCGCGGATCGACGCATATCGAATGCAGGCCGGGCAGATCGGCGCCACCACCCATCCAGGATTTCCGCCCCGGGTGGTCCCACAAGGAGCGCACCAGATCCCAGCTCGCGCCATGGTCGTTGGACCGGAACAGCCCGCCCGGGATGGTGCCACACCACAGCACGCCCGGTTCGCTGGCCCCACCGGCCTCCAACGCCCAGATCCGGACCGTGGACCAGGGCAGCGGCCGTCCCCACATGTCGTTCTCTTCCAGGCCCTCGGGCTTCGGCGGATAGGTCGGGGTGGCGATTTCCTCCCAGCCGTCTCCCGCGGAACGATGCAGTTTCACGCCGAAATGGCCGTGGTCGAGCGCCGCGTAATGGGTGCCGTCGCGCCGGTCGGTCAGGGTCAGGCTGACATTGTCGCCCAGGAAATCAACACCAGACACCGCCCAGCCGACGCCGTCGCGAGTCACCCGGAACAGCCCCTTGCGGGTGGAAACCAGCAGCGCGTCGCTCATGGGGTCAGCCTCCGGACAATGCCTGGAATACGTGAATGGTGTCGGTGTCCTCGACGGTATCGGACAGGCCGATCCGGTCATGAATGACCTCGCCGCCCAGGAACACGATCATGTGCCGCCGCAGCGCACCCTGGTCGTCAAGCACATAGCCGCGCGCTCGTGGATTGGTGGCAAAAACCTGATCCAAGGCCTGGCGCACGGTGCGTCCGGCCACGCGCATATCGGGACACGCAACGTGGCGCTGGATATTGGCGGTGAACGTAACGAGCGGCATGGACTGGTTCCTGCAACGACGCCCCCTGGCGTCGGGGCGGACCCGAGGCGACCCGCATTCGCCCGCCGTCCTATTGTGGAGAGTCGGGCGCCATTTCTATGATGGGCCGACACAAGGGAGGCACGCCAATGCCGGCAGACCGGATCATACCAAACCAGGCCACGCAATCCATCCCACGCGTCGCCACGCGACCGATCCCACGCGTATTCACGCAATGATACCGCGCGTCACCTTCGACCCGACCGCGCCCGTGCCGCTGGACGGGATCCGGGTCGTAGACCTGTCCCGCCTGGTCGCCGGCAACATGGTCAGCCTGCAACTGGCCGACCAGGGCGCCGAGGTCATCAAGATCGAGGACCCGAAAGTCGGCGACCCGTTGCGCGCCTGGCGCACCAAAGGCCTGTCCCTGCATTGGAAGGTCTATGCCCGCAACAAGAAGAGCGTAGCACTGAACCTGCGTCCCCAGGCCGGCCGCGACCTGCTTTTGGACATGCTGGATACCAGCGACGTCCTTATCGAGAACTACCGGCCCGGCACGTTGGAAGAGATGGGCCTCGGTCCGGACGTCCTTCACAAGCGCAATCCGAAGCTGATCATCGTGCGCATCACCGGGTTCGGCCAGACCGGCCCGTATCGCGACCGGCCGGGCTTCGGGACTCTGGTCGAGGCCATGTCCGGATTCGCAGCCAAGAACGGCTTCGACGATCGCCCGCCGGTCCTGCCGCCTCTGGCAATGGCCGACATGGTCTCGGGGCTGTATGGCGCCTATGCGGTGATGGTGGCGTTGCGCGTGGTCGAACGCGGCGGCAAAGGCCAGATCATCGACCTGCCGCTGTTGGAGCCGATGGTCTCCGTGCTGGGTCCGGAAGCGGCGATGTATCGGGTCAGCGGGGAGAAGCCGCGCCGCACCGGCAGCCGGTCCCTGACCACATCCCCGCGCAACGTCTACCAGACCAGCGACGGGCGGTTCATCGCCATGTCGGCGTCGATCCAGGCGATGGCCGAACGCGTATTCCGCGCCATCGGCAAGCCGGAAATGATCGACGACCCAAAATTTCGCACCAACACCGACCGGGTGCGCAACATCGATGAATGCGATGCCGCGGTGGCCGATTTCATCGCCGCTCGCACCCTGGACGAGAGCATGGCGATCTTCGAGGCCGCCGAAGTCACCGCCAACCCGGTCTATGAGATCGACCAGTTGATCGACGATCCGCATGTCCAGGAACGCGGCGTGCTGGTGGAAGCCCCGGACGCGGAAGCCGGGTCGGTGCTGATGCACAACATCATCCCGCGCCTGTCGGACACGCCCGGCCGGTTGCGCTACGCCGCGCCCAATCTGGGCGAACACACACGATCCATTCTGGAATCCATCGGCTACGACGCGGCGCGCATCGCCGGTCTCGCGGCCGACGGCATTATCAAGGAAGCCTGATCATGCGCGATGACCTGCCCGTTTGGCGCTCGTTGATGTTTGTTCCCGTAACGGCCGAGAAATTCGTCCGCACCGGGGCCGACAAGGGTGCCGATGCCATCATCCTGGACCTGGAGGACGCGGTCGCTCCGTCCCAGAAGGACCATGCCCGCACTCTGATCGCCGATGCGATCCCGCAGGTGAACCGCAACGGCGCCGACGTCGTCGTGCGGGTCAATCGCCCCTGGCGCATGCTGGTGCGCGATATCGAGGCCGCGGTGATCCCCGGCGTGACCGCCCTGATGCTGACCAAGGTGGACAGCCCCGAACATGTCTGGGCCGTCGCCGAAATGGTGGACGAACTGGAAGCCGAACGCGGCCTCCCGCCTGGCAAGATCAAGTTCCTGGTGCTCGTGGAAACGGCGGTCGGCTTCTTCCGCATCGAGCACATCGCCAAGGCGCATCCCCGCATTGTCGGGCTGAGCCTGGGATCGGAGGACTTTGCCGCCGATGTCGGCGCCCAATCCGAACCGGAAGCGCTGTTCTATCCCAAGCAGCAGACCGTTTTCGCGGCTCGCGCGGCGGGGATCCTGCCAATGGGCTTCGTCGGCTCGATCGCCGATTTCCGTGACCAGGAGGCGTTCCGCGCCATCGTCCGCCGGTCCCGCCGGCTGGGCTTTATGTGCGCCAGCGCCATCCATCCGTTGCAGGTCCCGGTGCTGAACGACGAGTTCCAGCCGACCGAGGCCGAGGTAGAGCGCGCCCAGAAGATGGTCGCCGCCTATGACAAGGCCTATGCCGAGGGTCTGGGCGCGGTGCAGTTCGAGGGTGCCATGATCGACGTTCCGGTGGTGAACCGGGCGCAGTCGGTGCTGAAGCGAGCGGCGGCCTTGAAGGCGCGCGGACGGGGATAGTTTCCGGCCTCGCACCGGGAATTAGGGCAACCGACGCAACCATTGACCGACCGGCGGTCCCACCCCGTCAAGTCGGCATGCACGACTTTCCGCTTTCGCAGCCGATAAAGTCATGAATTGCCGGCCTCCGCCAACCATGACGCCGAGAGGCAGCCGCATCGGTCAGTGGTTGCGTCGGTGATGGTATAATGCCGCCGGCCCGAACCATTGACCGGTAGGGCCCCTTCACCGGTCAATGCCGGACTTGATCCGGCAACTTGCCCACTGCCGTTGCAGAGCGGGTTGCCGGATCAAGCCCGAGCATGACGGTGAGGGCTGCCGGGCACGGTCCAACAACGAACGCCATAAGAACCTATGTGAATACCGTGCTACGCCCCCCTGGGTGTCATTCGACCTCTGCTCCCTGTCTGTCCCATGGCGGCGATGCGATCCTGGCATGGCCGTGACGCGCGATAACGCTTGCGCGAATCAGATCGAAAGATGCATGGTAGGTTAAGTACTTAGAGCACCATCTTCGCTCAGGTTCTTAACGTCATCCGCTATCGTCCCGCTGGAGCTTTTTCCATGTTGTCACCGTATAAGCGTCTGTTCGCGGCCCTGATCTTCGCCATGCCAGCCGCCGCGCTCGTCGTTGCACCCGCCATCGCGGCACAAAAGACGCAGACTCAGACCCAGAACCCGAAACCCAAGAAGTCCGGCCATGCGAAGGCCAAGAAGAAGCCGGCCAGCGCTCCGGTGAGCTGATCGGACCATCGCCTTACGATAGTGGCTGACAGCCCAGGCCGTCGCGGTGTGCTTCCGGCACGCCGCGACTCGGGGATCTGTATCCGGGCCGAGCACGGGGCGCCGATGGGGGTGCTGTTGGCGCGATCCTCGACCGACCAGACGACATTTTTCAGCCATCGGGCGCCCGCTGGGCGTGAGCGCCCATTGTCGATCCCACGACTGGCCCGCGATTGACCTCCAGCAAGGCGCGCAATCCGGCCAGGATGCGGGCCGGTGACGGCGGACAGCCGCTGATCGTCAGATCGACCGGCACGCTGATCCCGGCGCCTCCCAAAACCGCGTAGCTGCCTTTGAATACCCCACCGTCTATGGCGCAATCACCCACGGCGACCACCCATTTCGGGTCCGGAGTCGCGTCCCAGGCCTGTTCCAACGCCTCCCGCAGATTGGCGGTCAACGGCCCGGTCACGAGCAGGATATCGGCATGGCGCGGGCTCTCGACAAAGGTCAGGCCATAGCGCTCCAGGTCGTACAAGGCTCCGGTTAGCGCTCGCAGTTCCGCCTCGCAACCGTTGCAGCTTCCGGTGTCGATGTGGCGAATGGTCAAGCCGCGGCCCAGCCGCCGGCGAGAGGTTGCCGCCAGACGTTCGGCCAGCCGGGCAACGGTGTCGGCGTCCACCGGCTCGGTCGGTTCGACCTGGGCTTCTCCTCCACCAAGCAGCACGCGTCTCAGGCCGGCCAGGCTCATCGCCCCATCCCCTTCATCACATTTCGCCCCGTGCCAACCGGCTGGCGACACGCAACAATGTGCGAGCCGGGTCCGGTGGCTGGGTGCGAACCAAATTTGTGGGTTCGAGTAGACGTCTCACCGTCCTTGCCAGGCTTGACCCGGCAACCCACGCTTCAACCGCAGGGGGCGGGTTGGCGGATCAAGTCCGGCAATGACGGTGAGGCGGGTCTATCGGTCCATGGTTAGAGTCGTCGATACTACTCCACACCATGTTGAATCGCACCCCAGGTGGCTTACCGTTTGGCTATGGGGCTAGATGAGTGCCGGCACGAACGCCGTGTAAACTCGTCGGATGATAAACACATCTGCGATTCGCCGTAACCTGGACGGTTGTCGACCAGGACCGGTCTAAAGGTCCGCTGCGAGCGCTATGCACGCGCCTATCCGAAGGAAATCGTAACTGCCCAGCTACCCCGCCGCATCTCCCACCAATCGTAATCGGCCGATCAGGCTGAACGGATCGGTCATCAGGGTCTCGAGCAAGCTCCACCCCTGCTTCCTGGCGGTGGAGAGGACGGATCGGATCGTGGCGAAATCCTTC
>CALQHT020000358.1 GCA_943330455.2 Nitrosovibrio sp. Nv4
GGCGGGGCCTTGGATGCCGTTTATTGGGTCGGGGAATAACGGGGGCCGACACGGACGCTGAACCGCCTCGGTCGGCCCCCTTTATTCCCCGACCCAATAAACGGCATCCAAGGCCCAGCCTTGGTGGGATCGAAGGGCGAAGCCCTCGCGGGGTCCGGGGCGGAGCCCCGAGGCTTTCTTCCCTCCCCCAACTGCCCCGCCAGATGGTGCGGTTGTTATAGCGCGGCGCCAGGCACCGTTCAGCTCGGGTCGGCCAGCAGGGCCAGGGCAGCCCGTAGTTCGGGGATGCCGGTCCCGGTCTCGGCGCTGCTGATCATCACATCCGGATGCGCGGCGGCATGGGCGCGGGCCAGCGCTTGGGTCGCCGCCAGTTTCTGTTCCAGGATCGGCGGCTTCACGTCGTCGATCTTGGTCAGCACCAGTTGAAACGTCACCGCGGCACGATCGAGCAGGTCCATCACATCGGTGTCGGCCTGTTTCAGCTCGATCCTGGCGTCCAGCAGTAGCATCACCCGGCGCAGGGTCGGCCGTCCGCGCAAATAAGCGAACATCATCCCCTGCCAATCGGCTTTGATGTCGCGCGACGCCCGCGCATAGCCATAGCCCGGCATGTCCACCAGGGTCAGCCGTCCGCCCAGATCGAAGAAGTTCAACTGCCGGGTCCGCCCGGGTTCCGACGACGTGCGCGCCAGGGTCCGCCGCCCGGTCAGCGCGTTCAGCAGGGATGATTTTCCGACGTTCGACCGCCCCGCGAACGCGATTTCCGTGCCGGCGGGCGGGGGCACCTGCTCCAGCTTCTGGGCACCGAAGAAGAACTGGCATTCGGCCGCGAACAGCAGCCGCCCGGCCTCCAGGGCAGCCGCTTCCAGCGCCGCGGCGTCCGCCGCCGTTTGGGTCGCCCCCGTTTGGGTCAGCCCCGGTGGGGTCAGCCCTTGGCCCGGTTCGGCTTGTCCAGCTTTGTCTGCCGCATGATCAGCCATTGTTGTCCGATCGAGAGCAGGTTGTTCCAGCTCCAGTAGATCACGAGCCCGGCGGGGAAGCCGGCCAGCATGAAGGTGAACACGATAGGCATGAACTGAAACAGCTTGGCCTGGACCGGGTCCGGCGGCGGCGGGTTCAGTTGCATCTGCAGCCACATGGTGAAGCCCATGAACAACGGCCAGGCCCCCAGATGCAGGAACGACGAATAGATGGCCGGGTCGAACGGAATCAGCCCGAACAGATTGAACAGGTTGGTCGGGTCGATCTGCGATAGATCGTGGATCCAGCCATAGAACGGCGCCTGCCGCATCTCGATGGTGACGAACAGCACCTTGTACAGCGAGAAGAACACCGGGATCTGCACCACCATGGGCAGGCAGCCGGAGGCCGGGTTGACCTTCTCCTCCCGGTACATCTTCATCATTTCCTGCTGCATGCGCTGCGGTTCGTCCTTGTACCGCTCCCGCATCTCCGTCATTTTCGGCGCCATGAGCTTCATCTTGCTCATGGACCGATAGGAGTAGTTGGCCAGCGGGAAGAACAGCGCCTTCACGAACACCGTGAACACCAGGATCGCGAGGCCGAAATTGCCCAGCATATGGTTCAGGTAGTCGATCGCGAAAAAGATCGGCCTGGTCAGGAAATAGAACCAGCCGAAATCGACCGCCTTGTCGAAGCTGGGGATCTTGAACGTGTCCTGGTAGCGGTCCAGCAGATTGACCAGCTTGGCGCCGGCGAACAGGTGCGACTCCATGGTCGCCTCCCCGCCCGGGGCCGCCGTCTGCGGTTCCTGCGTCACGGTATCGGCCTGGTAGTGGTCGCCGGCCTCTCCGGTGTAGCGGAAGAACACCCGAGACGGGACGGTCTGGTCCGGGATCAGTGCCGCCAGCCAGTATTTGTCGGTGATGCCGACCCAACCGCCGGTGGCCGGTGCCTCATAGGCGATACCCTTGGTCTTCTCGGAATCGCTCTTGGCGGCGTCGTAGGTGGTCTCTTTCAGCGTCCCGTCGACGACGCCCAGCAGACCCTCAAACAGGATGTAGTATCCCAGCACCTCGGGCTTGTAGTCGCGCCGGACGCGGGACCAGGGGAACAGCTTGACGGGCTGACCGGAGGCGTTGCGCACGACCTGACGCACGCCGAACATGTAGTCCTTGTCGACCGACATCTCGATCTGGAAGGTCAGGCCGGCGCCGTTGTCCCAGGACAGGGTCACCGGGCTGTCCGGCGTCAGGCTGCCGCCGGACGCGGCCCAGACGGTGTCGTTGTCGGGCACCTTGACGGTTTCGCCGGCCGGCGCTGTCCAGCCATATTGCGCGTAATAGGGCTTGGCATCGGACCGAGGCTCTAGAATCCGCACGAACGGGGACGTCGCCGACAGGGTTTCCCGGTAGTCCAGCAGCACCAGATCGTCGATCCGCGCGCCCAGCAGGCTGATGGAGCCGCGCACCCGCGGCGCCTCGATCTTCACCCGGGGGACGTCCTTGGGCACGACTTGCGATGCCGCCGTCGCGACCGCGCCGCCCGGGGAGCCGGCGACCGGGGCGGTTGTCTTGCCCGCCGTCTGACCGGTTTGCACCGTCGCATGTTCGGCAGGCTTCGGAAGCTGAGGTGAGATCAGCGTCTGAAAGCCGATCATGATCAGCAGCGAAAGCGAAATCGCCAGGAAGAGCCGCTTCTGGTCCATCAATGCCCCATCTGGCTGCGACGTGCCCGCCGATCGCGCGTGGGGGCCGGTCCGATCGGACCCCGCGCCCTTTCTCGATGAGCGGTCACGAAATTATCTCCACCGTGCGACGGCGTCCGGTGGTCTCCGCCCCAATCCGACACGGAGTCCTGATCGCTGCGCCGCTGCCGGACGGGAGGTTCATCGCGCACTGGGGCGCGTTGTGCGGTATCGCGCACGGAGACGCGTTGTGCGGTATCGCACGCTGGAACGCGTTGCGCGGTATCGCGCACTGGGGCGCGTTGCGCGGTATCGCGCACTGGGGCGCGTTGCGCGGTATCGCGCATTTGGGCGCGTTGCGCGGTATCGCGCATTTGGGCGCGTGTTGTCGCCTCGCGCTTCGGCACGAGATCGACGCCGCCTGTATGCCACGGATTGCAGCGCAAAATACGCCGAGCGGTCAGGGCTCCGCCGCGCAGGGTGCCGTGTTCGCGGAAGGCATCAATCGCGTAGTCGCTGCAGCTTGGCCAGAACCGGCAATTCGGGCCGATCATCGGACGCACCGTCCATTGATAGGTCCGCACCGCGCCAATCGCGCAGCGTGTCGCCAGTTCCGAGACCAGGGGCATGCCAGGTGTCATGCCACGCCAACCTTCTTCATCGCACGCTGGATGTCTTTCCTAAGATCGGAAAACGGCCGTCCACGCGTGCCATCCCGCCCGATCAACACCAGATCGAACCCGGACACCGGATGATCCTGCAATAGCAGCCGAGCGGCTTCCTTCAACCGGCGTCGGGTGCGATTGCGGATCACCGCATTGCCAACCTTCTTGGTCACGGTAAACCCCAGGCGCACCGGGGCATCATCCCCGCGCGGCATCGCCTGCAGCACCACGCCCGGCATCGGTGCCTTACGCCCCTTCGACGCCACGCGCAAAAACTCCGCTCGGCGTTTTAGCCGCCCCGGCACGTTGGCGTCCGGGACTCGTGACAGGACCTCGGCTGGCATGAGGGTCATACCAGCGGCCACGATCTGTCCTAGGCCGACAGCTTGGACCGGCCCTTGGCACGACGGTTGGCCAACACCTTGCGGCCGCCGACGGTGGCCATGCGGGCGCGGAACCCGTGCCGGCGCTTACGGACCAGCTTCGACGGTTGATAGGTGCGCTTCACGACTTTTCTCCGAAACCCCTGGGGACCCGCGCGAACGCGGGCGCGGGCCAACCCTTGAAGGGGCAGCCCGACGCAGGGGGCGGCTTATAGGCGGCCGGTCGCGCGCCGTCAACGGGATGAGTCGGAGCGGACCCAATGGGGCGGGGGCTTTGGTTGTCGCCTCGCGGTGCTCCGACGTCCCCGTTGTGGAGAACTTTCTCCGTCCCGTTGCGGTCTATGGTGATCACACATATCGGTCGTGGAGAAAATTCTCCCCCTCCCCTTGCGGGAGGGGCCCGGGGGGAGGGATTTCACGCAACATCCGTGCGGGATTTCCCTCCCCCCAGCCCCCTCCCGCAAGGGGAGGGGGAGAACTTTCTCCACCGCCGATGCCGGAGAAGCGCGGACGTCGCACAGCCACGACGACGCCAGCCATCCCGTCGCGACCGCGTCGAATCACCGACCGGGGATCCCCGTCGCGAATTCCGGCGCAGCTTCGTCCCAACGACCTACCATCACGATCGAAGCCGCCCCGAAACCGCCCCCCGCGCTCGGGCCACCTCGCCCAGGATCGCGGCGGCACCTCGCTTCGTATGGGTGTATGCCGCCGTGGGATTGCGACCCACCCAATGCCGTCGTGCTGGCATCTGCGCAGGTTTGCAGATACATGTCCCGCGCTGCGAGCACTCGACAGCGGCGGCTCCGGATAGGGGGATTGGGTGACCAAGGTCGGCATACTCTGGGCAAACGAGTCGCTTGGCTTGTACGGCAATGCGCCGTTCGATCATCTCTATCGCGGCATCGGGCGCAACAACGGCAATCTGGCGTTCGTCTACGCGATCGTGAACCAGATCCAGGAGAAGCTGACCTATATCCCCTGGCAGTTCGACCCCAAGCAGGTCGCTGATGTGGACGTCATCGTCATTCCCTGCGCCAACCAGTTCGGCAAGCACACCGATCTCAGAGCGCTGGCCGGGCTGCTCGAAAAGGCCAACAAGCCGATCATTGGGATAGGCCTGGGGGCGCAGGCCAAGAACATGGAATCGGAGGTGGAGGTCACGCCCGGCACACTGGAATGGCTGCGAGTGTTGAACAGCCACCGGCCCGGGTCGGCGTCCAACATTTACACGCGCGGGCCTGATACGGTGACGCAACTGGCGCGATTCGGGGTTCCGGACGCGGTCGCGGGCGGATGCCCGTCCCATTTCATCAACGAGAACGCCGATCTGGGCCAGCGGATCCACAAGAACTGGACCTCGATCGGCCTGCCCCGCGCCATCTCTGTCGCCGCCGGCCATGAACGCTGGGCGAATGCCCGCAGTGTGGAGCATCGGTTGATCGCGATGATGCAGGACCCGGTGCATCCGGGCCAATATGTCGTCCAATCGATGGCCGACATGATCAAGATCTCCCGCGGGGAGTTCGACTCGATCGAACCCGACGTGCTGGCGCAAATCCACGCTTACACCGTGCCGCATTATACGTTGGACGAGTTCAAGTCGTGGTGCCGAGCCTATGCGCGGTCTTTCTATGACATCCCGTCATGGATGGATTCACTGCGTCGCTACGATCTGACGATCGGGCCGCGCTATCACGGCGTGGCGCTGGCAATGCAGGCGGAGCGTATGGGGCTGACCGTGGCCATCGATTCCCGCACCGAGGAAATGTGCGTGCAGACCGGCATCCCGCATGTCCGGGTCGAGGAGTTCGCCAAGCGCCCGATCACGCGCGCGTCGCTGAAGACGATGATCAAGTTCAATCCCATCGTCTACGACCGGCAGCGATCGGAGCGGGCGAGGAACTATGTCGCCTTCCTTAAGGCCAATGGCCTGACACCGGCGCCGCATCTGGAACGGATCGCGGCCAGGCCCAAGCCGCCCGCGCCCCCAGCGCCAGCCCCGGTGGCAAACCCGGCGCCCATTGCCGCCGCCATGACCCAGCCGGCCGCCGGGGAAACCGTCTAAGGCGACGGTCATGCCGTTTTAGCGGCATGACGGGAGACGGGCAGGGGGCGCGGCGGTTTAAACGGGTGCGAACCAAAGGTGTTCGATCTGGCAAGTGCGTCACCGTCATTGCCGGGCTTGACCCACGGCTGTCCGGTTTAAATAACTTGTACTTTCCATATTTATGGATTCGACTCGAACCCATCGCAACACCGCGAATCGGGACAGGGTCGAATCACATGGAACCGCACAGGAATACAGTCATACA
>CALQHT020000359.1 GCA_943330455.2 Nitrosovibrio sp. Nv4
ATTCAAACGACAAAAGAATCGCATTCCAAAGGCCGTGCCTTTGGCGGGTCCAGGGCAGAGCCCTGGTCGGGGTCCGGGGCGGAAGCCCCGTCCTTCCCCTCCCCGCGGTTGACGCCGACAACCCCGCCTGCCTAGGGTCCCGCCAGACCAGAACGACAGGCCGGCACCAGCCCGCCACCAGGGAGAGACCACACGTGAATCGCTTCTTTCGCTTCTGCGCCGCCGGCCTTACCGCCGCGCTTTTGGCCTCCACGGCGATGGCCGAAGCGGTCATCAAGGTCGGTGTGGGGCAGCGCGACCTCGGCGCCATGGACCCGGCCTTCGGCATCGGCAATGGCGACGAATTCCCCATCCGTCAGGTGTTCAACACCTTGGTCTCTCCCAAGAACGGCACCACCAACCTGTTGATCGACGAGTTGCAGGGTGAGCTTGCCGAACGCTGGGAAATGGCCCCCGACGCCCGCGCCTTCACGTTCTACCTGCGCAAAGGCGTGCAGTGGCATCGCGGCTACGGAGAGGTCACGGCGGAAGACGTCGCCTTCACCATCAAGCGCATGCAGGACCCGAAGACCGGCTCCGCCTACGGGTCAAACTTCCGGGAGATCGAAAGCGTCGAGGTCTCCGACCCGTACACCGTAACGATCCGGCTGAAATCGCCCAACCCGTTCTACTACGTCTTTGCTTTGATGCCTCGCTTCGGCGGCTACATCCAGCCCAAGAAGGCGGTCGAGGAACTGGGCGACGGCTTCCGTCACAACCCGGTCGGCACCGGTCCCTTCGTCTGGCATGGCTACGAACCGAAGCAGAAAGTCATCCTGCGCGCCAACGACAAATACTGGGAAGGCAAGCCCAAGATCGACCAGTTGGAGGTGATGTTTCTCCCGGAAACCGCCTCTCGCACCCTGGCCTTCGTCAAGGGCGATGTCGACATGATCGAAGGCGCGACAGTCCCCGGCTGGCGCGCCAGCGTGGCCAAGCAACATCCGTCGATTGCGTTCGATACCGGGCGCCCGGGCTCGATCTGGGCGTTCCATCTGAATATGACCCGCAAGCCGCTGGACGATTTGCGCGTGCGCAAGGCGATCGCCCATGCGATCGACCAGCGCGCCTGGGTGGCGGCGTTTGGCGACTTCGTCTCCCCGACCTACGGGATCGCACCGCACGGCTATTACGGCTCCATGGGGCCTGAGGACGTGCCGAAGGACGCCGACTGGCCGTTCGTCTACAACCCGGAAAAGAGCAAGAAACTGCTGGCCGAAGCCGGGTTCCCCAACGGATTCGCCATCGACATGTTCGTGAGCGAGCGCGAGGAATACAAAAGCAACGTCCTGATCATCCAGGAGCAGCTTCGCAAGGTCGGGATTCAGCTAAACATGCGGGTGGTGGAGCATACCAGCTACCACAACGACATCCGCAAGGACCTGAACGCGATGACCATGTACAGCTCGGGCCAGCCGCCGCTGACTCAGGCCGTGCTGAACGCGTTCTACAAGTCCAGCGCGATCGTCGGGAAGCCGACTCGCAACATGAACTTCAGCCATTACGGTGACCTTGCCGGCAACTCGGACGCGCTGATGCAGCAGGCGAACGAGGAAGTGGACAACGTCAAGCGCCTGGCTCTGCTGAAGGAAGTGCAGATCGAGATCATGCGCCAAGTCCCGTCCATTCCGCTGCCGAGCCCGGCGGGGAGTTGGATGCATAATGCGAAGACCTTGGAGATCGGGTTCCCGGTGAAGGCCTATATGGGCACCTTCACGATGGGTAAGGCGAGCCGCCTGTGATGCCGACCTTCCGAAGCCAGACACCCGCGGCCATGGCGACCTGATCCATGGCCGGTTACATCCTGCGCCGCATCCTGGAGGTCATCCCCACCGTCCTTTTGGTGCTGACCCTGGTGTTCTTCGCACTGCGAATCATGCCGGGCGATCCGGCGGTCGCTGCCCTGGGCGAGTTCGCCGCGCCCGAAGCGATCGAGGCGTTCCGGGACAAGCTGGGTCTGAACAAGCCGCTCTATGTTCAGTATTTCAGCTTCATCGGCCAGGCGCTGACCGCCGATTTCGGCCGCTCGATGAACAACAACACGTCCGTCAACGCGCTGCTGGCGCAGGCGCTGCCGCACACTATCGTCCTGGGTCTGACGGCAACCGCGATCGGCATCGTCGTCGGCATCCCATTCGGCGCCATGACGGCCGTACACCGCAACGGCAAGCTGGACGGGTTCGGCCGGATCTTCGCATTGATCGGCTTTTCATTGCCGGAATTCTATTTCGGGGTGCTACTGATCATCGTGTTCTCGCTGCATCTGGACTGGTTCCCTATGCTGGGCGCGGGCAAAGGCTTCGTCGACCAGGCCCATCACCTGGTGCTACCTGCTATTACTTTGGGAGTCGTCATGGCGGCCTTCGTCATGCGCCTCACCCGATCCTCCCTGCTGGAGGTACTGCGCCGCGACTATGTCCGCACCGCCCGCGGCAAGGGCGTGCCGGAGCATTGGGTCATCTTCAAGCACGCCCTGCGTAACGCGCTGATTCCGGTCACCACCGGCCTCGGCATCTATCTGCTGACCACCCTGTCCGGCACCATCACGGTGGAACTGGTTTTCTCCCGTCCCGGCCTGGGCACCATGCTGATCAGCGGCGTGTCGGCCCGAGACTACACCGTCGTGCAGGCCGGATTGGTCGTGTTCGCCTTCTTCGTGGTGTGCGTGAACCTGCTGACCGACTTGCTCTGCGCCGCCATCGACCCACGGATCGCGTTACGATGAGCGACATAGCCGTGACCCCAAGCCGGCAATCCGCCGTACTGACCTATCTCGCGGCCAACAAGCTGACCGCAATGGGCGCGGCCTTGTGCTGCCTGCTGATCTTCGTCGCCCTGATCTCGCCCTGGATTGTCCCACACGATCCGCTGGAACAGAGTTTCGCGACCGCCAACGAAGGCCCGTCGGACCTGCATTGGTTCGGCACCGATGCGTTCGGCCGCGATGTGTTCTCTCGCGTACTGATCGGCGGTCGGATCTCGCTGTCGATCGGCATCTGCGCGCCCGTCCTGTCCGCTCTGTTCGGCGTCTGGGCGGGCATGATCGCGGGGTATTTCGGCGGCTGGACCGACCGGATGATCTCCCGCTTTTCCGACCTGCTGATGTCGTTCCCGTCGCTGTTGTTGGGCGTCATGATCGCCGCCGCTCTCGGCCCCAGCTTCCAGACCGCGGTCATCGCCATCGCCGTGGCGCTGTTCCCGCGCTTCGTCCGCCTGTCCCGTTCCGCCACGCAGGTGTTGCGGCGGGAGCCGTTCGTGGACGCATCGATCGCCGCCGGGCGGGGCACATTCTCCATCATGCTGCGCCATGTGCTGCCCAACATCGCCGGCCCCCTGGTCGTCGCCCTGTCGCTGTGGGTCGCCACCGCGATCCGCCTGGAAGCCGCCCTGTCCTTCCTGGGCCTGGGCGCGCAGCCGCCAACCCCAAGCTGGGGCAACATGATCCGTGACGGCATGAGCGACCTGGTCGGCGATCCCTGGCCCGCCGCCTTCGCCGGTGCCGCCATCACTCTGGCCGTGCTGGCCTTCAACATGGTGGGAGACGCCTTGCGCGACATGCTGGACCCGGAGCTGGACTCGTGAGCCTGCTGGAGGTCGACCGGCTACAGGTCCATCTGTTCACCAATCGCGGCCTGGTCCGCGCGGTGGATGGCGTCAGCTTCTCCCTGGAAGCCGGACGCAGCCTGGGCATCGTCGGCGAGTCCGGGTGCGGCAAGACCATGACCGCGCTGGCCCTGATGCGGCTGATCCCAACGCCTCCCGCCCAGATCGTCGGCGGCAGCATCCGCTTCGATGGAGAGGACGTCGTCGCCATGGATGACGCCCGTCTGCGGGCGCTGCGCGGCAACCAGATCGCGATGATCTACCAGGACCCGATGACCACCCTGAACCCGGTGTTCACCGTGGGAGAGCAGATCGCCGAATCGGTCCGCCTGCATCGCCATGACGGCCGCCACGCGGCGTTCCTGCGCGCGGTCGAGATGCTGAAACTGGTCGGCATCCCCGATCCCGACCGGGTGGCTCGCGCCTATCCGCACCAGTTGTCCGGCGGCATGCGCCAACGCGCGGTGATCGCCATGGCCCTGGCCTGCGATCCGAAACTGCTGATCGCGGATGAGCCGACCACCGCGCTGGACGTCACCATCCAGGCGCAGATTCTGGAGCTGCTGCGTCGCCTGCGCGACGATCTGGGCACCGGCATCATCCTGATCACACACGATCTGGGCGTGATCGCCGATCTGGTGGATGAGGTGGTCGTGATGTACGCGGGCAAGCTGGTGGAGCACGCCCCCGTCCGCCAGTTGTTCGCCGCCCCGCAACACCCCTATACGCGCGGCCTGCTGCGATCCGTGCCGTCGTTGGACATGCGCGAACACCGGTTGAGAACCATCGACGGCACGGTGCCGCCCGCGCATGCCATGCCCGAAGGGTGCCGCTTCAACCCGCGCTGCGCGTTGGTGATGGATGTGTGCCGGGAGAAGGAGCCGCCGTTGGTCGATGTCGGGGGTGGCACGCGCGCCGCCTGCTGGGCGCTGGCATGAGCGCGTCGATACAACCGTCTAGGCCTGTGTCAGGACAGACCGTGGGGCATACCGTGGGCAGCGAACCCATCCTGGTCGTCCGCGACCTTCGCAAGCACTTCCCCATCGCCGGCGGCCCGCTCGGCTTTCGCACCGTGGGCCACGTCAAGGCCGTCGATGGCGTCTCCTTCGAGGTCAGTGCCGGCGAAACCCTGGCCCTGGTCGGCGAGTCCGGCTGCGGCAAATCCACCACCGGGCGGATGCTGCTGCGCCTGACGGAACCGTCCGGCGGCGAAATCCGTTTCGATGGCATCGACCTGCTGGGCCTGGGGCGGTCCGAGATGCGCCGCCGCCGCCGGGAAATCCAGATCGTCTTCCAGGACCCGTATGCGTCCCTAAGCCCTCGCCAGCGGGTGGAGGACATCATCGCCGAACCGCTGGACGTGAACGGCCTGTGCGAGAACGCCACCGCCCGCCGCGACCGCGTGGTCGAGCTGCTGCGCCTGGTCGGCCTGAACGACATGCATCTGCGGCGCTATCCGTTCGAGTTCTCCGGCGGGCAGCGCCAACGCGTGGCGATTGCGCGTGCCCTGGCGCCGCAACCGCGGCTGATCGTGGCGGATGAGCCGGTGTCCGCGCTGGACGTTTCGATCCAGTCACAGGTCGTGAACCTGATGCAGGACCTGCAGGAGCAGTTCGGGCTGGCCTATGTGTTCATCTCCCACGATCTGGCGGTGGTGCGTCACATCGCGCACCGGGTCGCGGTGATGTATCTGGGGCGGCTGGTGGAGGTGGGGGATACGGAAACGTTGTTCTCCCGGCCGCATCATCCCTACACGCAGGCGCTGCTGTCGGCGGCGCCCGTGGCGGACCCGGAACGACGGCGGACCCGGATTGTGCTGACGGGCGATGTCCCCAGCCCGGCGAATGTGCCGAGCGGGTGCCATTTTCATCCTCGGTGCCCGGTGGCGCAGGGGGTTTGTAAGGAGACGGTGCCGGTTTTGCGGGATGTTGGGGGTGGGCAGATGGCGGCTTGCCATTTTGCTAAGGCGTTTCCGATACCGGTTTGAGGGGGGGGGGGGGCGCTTAGCCGTTAGCCGTTAGGCGCAAGATTTTTTTTCGCCATATTAGTTGGTTGGCAGTCCCGGTGTAGGGAATATAGGAAAGCACCGCATGTCCAGGATTCTTAACCGCAGCGGCCCCTGCACCGGAAATATTTTTTGGGCAATGTCGCGTAAAATGTTATATGGTAGGTTTGTCCGAGACGGCACAACGGTGCACGGTAGTGCTGCGATTTCCTGGCTCCTCGCTGTTTGGAGTGGGTGGTAACGATTTCATACTGGCAGCCTGAGGTCGAGCTTTCCGGCGATGAGATAGACCATGGCTTTGAGGTTACGGGTTGATCGATATCCGCGCGCCTTTGCCTTC
>CALQHT020000360.1 GCA_943330455.2 Nitrosovibrio sp. Nv4
CGTGCTGAGCTGTGCACGTTCTTCATCGCTGAGCTTCACGACGTACTTCTTTACAGAACTTTGTTTCGCGGTCACGACTCATCTCCGCATTCTTCCGGGAGGAGCGAGTCCGAAATTCACGACAAAATCAATGACGGGGGGCACTAGCAGACGAATCCGCCGGTGCAAACCGGAGAACCCTGGATGGAAGACGATCATGACCCAAATAAATTCCATCGCCGTGTTCTGCGGTTCTCGATTTGGCACCAACCCCGCCCACACCGCCGCCACCCGCCTGCTCGGCCAAGGTCTGGCCCGCGCAGGGATCCGCCTGGTCTATGGTGCCGGCCGCGTTGGGCTGATGGGCGTGCTGGCCGACTCGGTGCTGGAAGCCGGTGGCGCGGTGCTGGGAGTCATCCCCGAGTTCCTGAAACGCTGGGAGGTCGCACATGACGGCGTCGAGATGATCGTCGTCGACAGCATGCACGACCGGAAGCGGCGCATGTTCGAGGAGTCCGACGCGTTCCTGTCCATGCCCGGCGGCATCGGCACCTTGGACGAAACGGTCGAAATCATCTCCTGGCGCCAGCTTCGCCTGCACGACAAGCCGATCCTGATTTGCGATGTCGACGGATCGGCGGCCCCGCTGGTGGCCATGCTGCAGGCGACGATTGCCAACGGGTTCGCGGCGGAAGAAACGCGCGGGTTTTACGAGATCATATCCGGCGTGCCGGCGGTGCTGGACCGGCTGGTCGAACTACCCCTTCGGCCGGGTGGGCCGCCGGAGAGGCTATAGATGTTTCGGACCCCGCTGACGAAACCGATTGGCGCGGAACGCCATGATAGACGCAATCGACCGATAGCTTCTCGCCCTCACCGCCATTGCCGGTGAGGGGAGGTGAGCGGGCCGGGACGGACCGGTGCCGTCACTCCGCCAGCCCACCCGTGACCCGCTGAGCCTATGCCGCCGTCAGAGTCGGCCAAAGTTCATCGGCCCCGATCCCACAGAAATAACTCCCCACCTTTGCGGCCCATTCGGGATCGGCGCCGAACTCCTCCCGCCACGACCACAGCCGCCGTGTAGACAGTTGCAGCGCGTATTCCTTGGTAAAGCCGATCGCCCCATGCACCTGATGCCCGATCTCGCAGGCGAGCGTGGCCGCCTCCCCGACCCGGGTCTTGGCCATCGCGATCAGGAACTCCTGCCGCTCCAGGTCCTTCGACAGCGACATGATGCCCATATTGGCCGCGGCCACCGCCGCCGCCGTCTGGGTGGCCAGCACCGCCAGATTCTGCTGCACCGCCTGGAACTTGGAGATCGGCCGGTTGAACTGCACCCGCTGCTGGGCATAAGTGCAGGCCAGATCGAGCGTATTCTCGATCGCACCAGACATCATGGCAGCACGGGCCAAGGCGCCACGTAGATACAGGCCGGCCCGCGACACACCGTCACCCAGCGGGCGGACGTTGTCGGCCTCCAGCCGCATATTGTTGAAGGTCAGGGTATCGCGAGCCTCGTTGGCGATGTTCTTGCCGGGCGAGACCTCGGCGCCGCCGGTGCCATCCAGCGCCACGGCCATTTCGCTGTCGGGGCCATCGGCGATCAGGATGATACGTTGGGCATTGGTGGCATAGGGCAGCCGGCTCGCGGTGCCATTCAACCGCCAGCCATTGCCATCCCGCTCCACGGTCAGCACGTCGGACGCACGCACCGGTCCGACCGTCATCGGCCCATCGACCGTGTCCAGACCAGCACTGGCGGCGACCCAGCCGGCCAGCATGGTTTCCGCCAACGGGATCGGCGCCGAGAAACGCCCCGCCACCCGCAGCACATAGTACAGGTCTTCCCACTCGGCATCGGCGCCACCGGCCGATTCCGGTAGCGCGGCCAGCGGCACACCGGTTTCCGCCACCGCCTGCCATAAATCGGCGGCAAATACCCCGGTTTCAGCGGCATCGACCGCCTTTTTGGTGGATTTGTCCTCGAACAGCCGCCCCATGGTTTCCAGCAGCATCCGGGTTTCGTCGCGAATAGCCATGATGCGTCTCCTTACCGAAGGCCAAGACCGCGGGCGATGATGCCGCGCAGAATTTCGCGCGTCCCGCCCTGGATGGAAAACCGCGGCGCGTTCATCGTGCTGCGCGCGATCATCGAGGCATAGAGATCGGCCGCCTCCAGTTCCGGTTCCGTCTGGAACAACTGGCGCGCCACGACCGGAATGTCCTGCTCATACCGCGTGCCGAGGTCCTTCACGACCGCGGCTTCGTTGTTCGGGTTCTCGCCCTCCTGCAACATCCCAGCGATCGAGACCGACATGTTGCGCAACGTCCCGAGCTGCGAAATCAGCTTTCCGAGCGCCGCCGCGGTCGCCTTGTCCGGGTTCGGCCCGGCCATGCGGATCATCTCCCGCAGCATCTGGAACAGGACCAGGAACCGATCCGGCGCGCTGCGCTCAAACGCCAACTCACCGGTGACCTGGTTCCAGCCGTTGCCTTCCTTGCCCAACAGACGATTGTCGGGGACGAAGACGTCGGTGAGGAAGATTTCGTTGAAGTGATGTTCACCCAAAAGGTTGATCACCGGACGGATATCGATGCCCGGGGCTTTCAGGTCGAGCAGGAATTGCGTGCCGCCCGCATGCCGATCGACATCCTGCTGGCCTTCCTGCGCCATCTTGCAGAACATGATCGCATAGTCGGCACGATGCGCGCCGGACGTCCACAGTTTGGACCCGTTGATCTTGTAGCCGCCATCCACCTTCACCGCGCGCGTGCGCGTGCCAGCAAGGTCGGAACCGGAGTTCGGCTCGCTCATGCCGATGCAAAAAGTCAGTTCGCCGGCGGCGAGCTTCGGCACGAAGGTCTGCTTCTGCTCTTCGGTGCCATAGCGCAGGATGGACGGCCCGCTCTGGCGATCGCCGGTGTAATGCGCCGACAAGGGCGCGCCGGCCACCAGCATCTCCTCGATGATGACATAACGCTCGAACGCGCTACGTTCATGGCCGCCATACTGTTTCGGCCACGTCATCCCAATCCAGCCCTTCTTCCCCATCGCTCGGCTGAAGTCGCGGTTGAATTCGCCCTTGGAGAATCCCATCAGGTGTTCGTGTTCCTTGATGAATTCTCGCACTTCCATCCGAAGCGTCTGCGCCTCGGGCGGCAGTTCGACCGGGTCGAACCGGAACATCGGTGTCGCCATTGTCGTTTCTCCCTACCAGTTCGTATTGAATCCCGCGAAATCATGCGGGATCCGTTGGATGTCGCTGACGAGTTCTTTCGCCAGCCCCGCCGGCGTATCCGCGGGGAAATGGATGTCGATCGAGTCGGCCACACCGCCGAACCGCTCCTCGACGGCGCGCGGCAATTCCGCAAACGTGCCGCAGGCCGCGAAGATGCGCACCACGTCGTCCGGGATTTCCGCCGCCATGTCGTTCCAACGCCCCTCGACCGACATGCGGTGCAGTTTCAGGCCCAGATCACGCAACCCATGCAGGTCCAGGATCGGCAGATATGTCCGGGTCGAGCCATAAAAGCCAATCCGGCGGCGCGCCTTGTCCATCTCGGCTGCCACCGTTGCCTCGTCCGGCCCGGTGCAGACAAATCCGCCGCCATGCACGTCGAAATTGGCGCGGTCGCGCCCACTGCGCCGCATGCCTTCGAGCATCTGCGGCATGCAGACCTGCTCCAGATAAAGCCGCGAGCAGATCGGATGCAGCCGCACCCCGTCCGCCACCTGACCGGCAACCCGCAACATGCCTTCGCCCACCGCGGCAATCGTGACCGGGATCATCGGCAGGCCCGTCGGCTCCGGCGAGAAATCCGGTGTCATCAACGACAGCTTATAGTGCGGACTGTCGAACGCGAGCTTTCCGCCGGTTTCCCAGGCGCGCCAGATTGCTCGCAAGGCCAGGATATAGTCCCGCATCCGCGGCGCCGGGGCGGTCCAGGGAATGCCGAAGCGGCGCTCGTTATGGCCCTTCACCTGGCTGCCAAGACCCAGCACGAAGCGCCCGCCGGAGTTGGCATGCAGGTCCCAAGCCTGGCTCGCCAGCACCGTCGGGCTGCGCGGAAACGCCACCGCGACAGACGGTGTCAGTTCCACCCGCTCGGTCGCCAGGGCGGCGAAGGCCAGCGGGGCGAACACGTCGTGTCCGAGTTCGACGGTCATGACGGCGTCGAACCCCGCGGCCTCGGCCGCACGGGCGGCGGGGGCGGCATCGCGCCAGTGACGCAGCGGCAGGATGGTGAAGACGCGCATGGCTGATCGCCCCCTAAACCATCGTCAAACCGCCCGAGACGCTGATCGTCTGGCCGGTCATGTAGGCGGCGTCGTCGGACAGCAGGAACGCGATCATTCCGGCATAATCGTTCGGCTGGCCGATACGCTTCAGAGGTATCGCCCGCGCCATCGCCTCGCCAATCTTGTTCCCGGCCGGCGAGGATGCCTGAAAATTGTCGAACAGAGGCGTGTCGGTGGGGCCAGGGCACAGGACATTGAGCGTCACCCCCTTGCGCGCCAGTTCGCGGGCCAATGTCTTGGTAAAGGCGATGATCCCGCCCTTGCAGGCGGCGTAGACGGACTCGCCGGACGATCCGACCCGCCCGGCGTCGGATGACACGTTCACCACCCGCCCGAAACCGCGTGCCGCCATGCCGCGCGCCACCACATGATGCATGACCAAGGGACCGCGCAGATTGATGCGGATCACCTTGTCCCAGAACGGTTCGTCGGTATCGAGAAAGTTGATCGGCACGTCCCAGCCGGCGACATTGGCCAGGCCCTCGGTCGGCCCGTGGTCGCGTTCGAATGCCTCCATCGCCTGGGTCACCTGGTCCCGGTCGGCGATATCGACCTTGTAGGCACTGACCTGTCCGGGCGGGCAGAGCGCCGCGGTTTCCCGCGCGCCGTCCAGGTTCAGGTCGAAAATCCCGACGACGCACCCTTCTTCGGCCAGCCGCACCGTGGCGGCGCGACCGATGCCGCTGGCGCCGCCGGTCAGGATGACCCGTCGGTCAGGCAGTCCGCGCATGACCGATCAGCCTCTCGCCAGCCGACGCTGGACGAATTCCAGGCGGTCCTGCCCCCAGAAGATCTCGTCGCCGATCACGTAGCTGGGGGCGCCGAACACACCGCGGTCGAGCGCCGCCTTGGTGTCCGCGGTCCGCATTTCGGCCCATTTCGGATCGTCGGCGAACGGCATCACCTTGTCGGGGTCCAGCCCGGCTTCGCGGATCAGCCCGATCAGGGTGTCCGTGTCGCCGGTGTTCTTTTCCTGCTGCCAGACCGCTTTCAGCACCAAATGCGCCAGGCGGATCGCCGGCTGATCGCCCATTGTTTCTCGCAGCCCGATGACGCAACTCGCCGCCGGCCCCTCGGGCGAGGGGAAATGCTTGGGCTGGATAGTGATCGGAATGCCCAGATATTCGCGCCAACGCCGCAGCTCCTGGAGCCGATAGGCCTGGCGCTGTGGCGCGCGTTTCGGCAGCGGCAGACCGCCCGAGGCCGGGAAGATTGTGCCGAAATCGACCGGCCAGATGCGCAAGGTGGCACCATTGGCCATGGCCATCGCCTCAATCCGAGCCGCGCCCAGATGCGTCCACGGCGAATTGAGGGACGCGTAGTAGTCGATATGCAAGGCCATGTTGTTCCTCCCTCGATCGGGGGTGATCCTGATGGAGGCGGACGATCTGGGCAAGGCCAGTGGAAGTCGGACCAGTGGAAATCAGGCGGTGGAAATCGGGGGACGGTCACGGTGGCGACGGTCCGACTGATCACGGATCCGCCAGTGTTCCCGATCGTTGGACCTGATCGCCTTGACGGATGGGCGCTCGGCTTCGAGCAGCAATTCTCAGGCTCCTCGCTGTTTGGAGTGGGTGGTAACGAACCGATTTGCGGGTGGGCTCTGGCTGCTCTGGCCCACCTGAGTCGAGCGTGACGCTGGGCTGAGCCACCGTCAAGGACGCTTCGCGCCGCTACGCGGTGGCCTTCGGCCATCCTTGA
>CALQHT020000361.1 GCA_943330455.2 Nitrosovibrio sp. Nv4
CCTCCGGTTGCTCTCCACGAAGTCTCACGACGACGCAGTTACCTTCGATTGCTGGGTTGCGACCAACCCAGACGGGGACTTGCACCCCGCTGACAAAGCGTCCTCACGGACGCACTCATTGCCGGGCTTGACCCGGCAACCCACGCTTCAACGGCAGGGAGCGGGTTGCCGGGTCAAGCCCGGCAATGACGGTAGGGAAACGCCGTAGGTCGGTCTTGCGACCAGTTGGTAGTGGGAGGAGATATCAGAGTTGGAGACTCGGTTCAGCCCCGAATGCGTTTCATTACCCGCTCATGCGTCAGAGGCGGCACAAACGATGTGATGTCGCCGCCAAGGTGCGCAACCTCTTTCACCAACCGAGACGCGATAAACTGGTGGCGTTCGCTGGCCATCAGGAACACGGTCTCGATATCCGGTGCCATGCGGTAATTCATGCCCGCCATCTGGAACTCGTAATCGAAATCCGACACCGCGCGCAGGCCGCGCACGATCATGCTGGCCCCCAGGGAGCGTGCGAAATCGATCAGCAGCGTGTCGAATGGCACGACCTCGATCACGGTGCCGTTGCGTTCGGCGATGGAGCGGGTTTCCGCGTGGACCAGTTCGACCCGTTCCTCCAACGAGAACAGCGGTCCCTTCCCTAGATTGATCGCCACCCCCACGACCAGCTTGTCCAACAGCCGAGCCGCTCGGCCGATCACATCGATGTGGCCGTTGGTGATGGGGTCGAAGGTGCCGGGATACAGCCCGACGCGTCTGGGTGAGCCGGATGCCGGCGCGGTTTCAGCCATCGATTCCTTCCTCGGTGGGCGTGCCTTCATCTGGCGTGCCGTTATCGTCCGTCTCGTCCTCAAGGATCGGAAACACGCTGGTGACGTGCTCCCCGGCGTTCACCCGGAACAGGGTGACACCCATCGCCTGACGCCCGGTTATGCGCACCTGATCGGCCGGCACTCGGATCAAACGTCCGGCATCGGTGACCAGCATCACGTCGTCGCCCTGCCGCACCGGGAACGTGGCGGCAACGGCTTTCCCATTACGCGGTGCCAAGGTGATGTTGGCAATCCCCTGCCCGCCCCGGCCGGTCACGCGATACTCGTAAGCCGAGGTGCGTTTGCCGAACCCGGTGTCGGTGACGGCGAGCAGCATCTCCTCGGCGGCTTCCAGTTCCGCGACGCGATCGGCCGACAATGTCACATCCGCGACGGGCTCCTCGCCTTCGACGGCCGGTGTCTCCGGTTCCGCCTCGTCGCCGCGCCGCTTGGCATTGGCGATCTTCAGATAGGCGGCGCGTTCGTCGATGCTCGCACTGACGTGACGCAGGACGGACAGGCTGATGACCTTGTCCTTGGTGCTCAGCAGCTTGATGCCGCGCACGCCGGAACTGTCACGGCCCGCGAAGACCCGCACCGTATCGTCCGAAAGCTGGAACCGGATGCAACGCCCGGTGCGCGTGGCCAGGAGCACGTCATCGCCTTCCCGGCAGGTCGCGACGCCGATCAGGCTGTCGCCCTCATCCAGCTTCATCGCGATCAGGCCGGAGGAGCGCACATTGCGGAAATCCGACAGCCGGTTGCGCCGGACATTGCCGGACCCGGTGGCAAAGACCAGGTGCAGGCTTTCCCACAAGGTCTCATCCTGCGGCAGCGGCAGCACCGTGGTGATGGTGTCGGAGCCAAGGTCGGGCAGCAGATTGACCAGCGCGCGCCCCTTGCCCTGCGGTCCGCCCTCCGGCAGGCGCCACACCTTCTCCCGGAACGCCTTGCCACCCGACGAGAAGAACAGCACCCATTGATGGGTATGGGCGTTGAAACTGCGAGTCACGATGTCGTCGCCGCGAGTAGACGCCCCCGACCGCCCGCGCCCGCCGCGATTCTGCGCGCGGAACGTCTCCAGGCTGGTGCGCTTGATGAACCCGTCGCGGGTGATGGTGACCACCATCTGCCCGGGCTCGATCAGGCTTTCATCGTCCTGGTCCGAGGCGTAATCGGCGATCTCGGTCATGCGCGGGGAGGCGACTTCCTTCCGCGCCTCCAGCAGTTCCTCGCGCATCACTTCCATGCGGCGGATGCGCGAGCTCAGGATTTCCAGCAGTTCCAGGATTTTCTGGGAAACCTCGGTCAGTTCCGCCTGGATCTTCTCGCGTTCCAGACCGGTCAGGCGGGCGAGGCGCAGTTCCAGGATGCCGCGGGCCTGTTCTTCGGTCAGCCGGACGGTGCCGTCGGCGGCGATCACATTGCCCGGTTCGTCGATCAGAGCCAGCAGGGCGCCGATATCCTCGGCCGGCCAGTCGCGATCCATCAACGCGGCGCGCGCGGTGGCGGCGTCCGGGCTGGCGCGGATCAGGCGAATGACCTCGTCGATATTGGCGACCGCGATCGCCAGCCCGACCAAATTATGCGCCCGGTCGCGGGCCTTGTTCAGTTCGAACCGCGCCCGCCGGAGGATGACCTCCTCGCGGAATCGGATAAAGCACTCCAGGGCGTCCTTCAGCCCCATCTGCCGTGGCTGGCCGTTGTCCAGCGCCAGCATGTTCACGCCGAATGTGGTCTGCAACTGGGTGTGGCGGTAGAGCTGGTTCAGCACCACCTCCGCCGTTGCATCGCGGCGGATTTCGATGACAATGCGCATACCGGAGCGGTCGCTCTCGTCGCGCATCTCGCCGATGCCCTCGACCTGCTTCGCGCGCACCAGATCGGCGATGCGTTCCAGCAGGGTCTTCTTGTTCACCTGATACGGGATTTCGGTGATGATGATCGCCTGACGGTCCTTGCGGATTTCCTCGAAATCGGCCCGCGCGCGGATCGTGATCGATTCCCTTCCCGTCTCAAAGGCGCCCTTGATCCCAGCGCGACCCAGAATGATCCCACCGGTCGGGAAATCCGGCCCCGGGACGATCTTCATCAGGTCTTCGAGCGTGGTGTCCGGATCGGCGATCAGAGCCAGTGTGGCGTCGATGATCTCCCCCGGATTATGCGGCGGGATATTGGTCGCCATGCCGACCGCGATGCCGTTGGCACCGTTGATCAGCAGGTTGGGGAAACGGGCGGGAAGGACCTTGGGTTCCTTCTCGCTCTCGTCATAGTTGGCCTGGAAGTCGACCGTGTCCTTGTCGATATCGTCCAGCAGCAGCATCGCGGACTTGGCGAGGCGCACTTCCGTGTACCGCATCGCCGCGGGATTATCGCCGTCCACCGAGCCGAAATTGCCCTGCCCGTCGACCAGCGGCAGCCGCATGGAAAAGGTCTGCGCCATCCGCACCATGGCGTCGTAGATCGAGCTGTCGCCATGCGGATGGTATTTACCCATGACGTCACCGACGACGCGGGCGGATTTGCGATAGGGCCGGTCAGGGGTGTAGCCGGCCTCATGCATGCCGAACAGGATGCGCCGATGCACCGGCTTCAGCCCGTCGCGCGCGTCGGGCAGAGCGCGAGACACGATCACGCTCATGGCATAGTCGAGGTAGGAGCGTCGCATCTCCTCCTCAAGCATCACCGGCTGCATGTCTCCCCCGGCGCCGATCGGGGGATCACGCGGGGGACCGCCAGGAGGACCCCCAGCGGGAACCATCGGGGGATCCCCAGCGGGAACCATCGCGGGACCCCCAGCGGGAACCATCGCGGGCTCACCAGCGGGGACCATCGGGGGCTCCATCGCGGGATCGAACGGCGGGTCTGTCGGAGAGTCGCTCAACGGGCACTCGGTGGGTTGGACCGGGATACCCGGCTGGCGGTTCGGCGCTGCATCATGGGCCGCTAGATAGGCCGATTCCCGCGTCATGGCGAGGGGGAAGGTCGCTTCCCGCGATTCCAACGCCTGTGCGCGGGATTATCTCCGCACATGGATGAAACCTAACTTTGATGGCATGCGTGAGATCGGTAGCCTGTCGCTGTTTGAAAGCAGAAGCGTCGGAGATCAATCCGACCTTTCCCAACAGGGAGAACTAAATGCGTTCTATCCGTAAGCGGGTCGCACGGCTCGCAACTGGCGTGGCATTGGCGGCATCGATCGCACTGTCCGGCGGTTCGGCCATGGCCCAGGAAAAGAAGGTCCGCGCCAATATGGCCGGTGCCTTTCCCAGCTCCATGGGCATCCTCGGGCCGGCACAGGCCCGCACCATCGATCTGATCAAGAAGCTGTCCAACGGCTCGATCGACATCAAGTTCTTCGAACCCGGTGCCCTGGTGCCCGGCAGCCAGTATTTCGACGCGATCTCCAATGGCTCGCTCGACATGGCCTACACCGCGGCGGGCTATTTCACCGGCAAGGATATCGCCTTCGCCATGTTCACCACCGTCCCCTTTGGGCCCGGTGCCGGCGAGTATATGGCGTGGTACGAATACGGCGGCGGCAACCAGCTCATGAAGGAGATGCACGCCAAGTACAACATCGTGGCGGTGAACTGCGGCTTGCAGCCCCCCGAAGGCTCCGGCTGGTTCCGCAAGGAGATCAAAAGCCTGGAGGACCTGAAGGGCCTCAAGATGCGCTTCTTCGGCCTTGGCGCCAACGTCATGCAGAAGCTCGGCGTCAACACCCAGCTCCTCCAAGCCGGCGAAATCTTCCAGGCCCTGCAACTCGGCACCATCGACGCGACCGAATTCTCCATGCCGACCATGGACCTGACCCTGGGATTCTACCAGGTCGCGAAGTTCTACTACTTCCCCGGCTGGCACCAGCAGACCTCGGTCGGACAGCTCTATATCTCCCAGAAGAAATGGGCCGAATTCTCCGAGCATCAGAAGATCGTCGTAGAGCAGGCCTGCAAAGCGCAGATGCTGCAGGAATTCGCGGAAGCGGAAGCCCTGCAATTCGGCGCCATGAAGGAACTTCAGGCGAAGGGCGTGCAGTTCAAGACCTGGTCGCCGGAGATCATGGCCACACTGGAAGCCAAGTGGCTTGAGGTCGTGCAGGAAGAATCCGCCAAGAGCGAGAGCTTCAAGAAGGTCTGGGCGTCCTACTCCGAGTTCCGCAAGAACTACAAGGTCTGGGCTGACTACGGCTACCTGAAGTAACGTAACATCAATAGGGGCGGAGACCGTAAGGTCGCCGCCCTTTTCGCGTCGACGTCGTGCCGAACCGTCCCCTTACTTTGCGGGCCGGATGCCCAAACCGGACCGTTCCACCAAAGCCGCCGCGGCGGCCCCGCCCTGTCACGGTGGACAGAACCCAGCCAGGCCGTCACTCGTCACCCTGAACGATCGCAACGACAACCGTCTCTTCACAAGACAGAACGTGGCAACCAGGCATCTGGTCCGGGGAGAAAGAAACCATGCTGGCGATGATCGCTTGCGCAAACACCATCAAGACAATACTCGAAAAACTTGCCTTCGCGTCGGGCTGGCTGCTGATCGTCTTGATGTGCATCACCTGCACCGACATCTTCTGTCGAAAACTCGGCATTCCAATACCCCTGACGAAATTTCAGGAGTTGGAATATTACCTCCACACTGCGGTGTTCTCGCTGTGGATGGGATACAATTACGCGATCAACGCCCATCCACGCGTCGATTCCTACACCGAAACCTTGAGTTACCGCATCCGCGCATGGATTGAGTTGATCGGCTGCCTGGTCTTTGCACTGCCCTATATGGGCATCCTGGTTTATTATGGATGGGATTTTTTCTGGACATCCTACATCCAGAACGAATCATCGGAGAACGCGCTGGGCTGGGGCAACCGCTGGGTCGTGAAGGGTGTCTTCTACCTCGGCCTGTGGCTGGTGGTGCTCGGTATCCTGAGCGTCATGGCGCGATTGATCGCCTATCTGTTCGGTGGTTTGGAACAGAAAACAACCGGCCTCGATCTCGGCCATGTCGAACTCGAAGCCTAGCAGCCTGTCGGACTCGGGATTTTCGATCAATAACGACGGCTGTTCGGCTGCGCCGGCGCGGTCATCAGACCGCCGGCGGCGCCCCGATCACGTCCTGACTGGCTTCATA
The DNA here is from genome assembly GCA_943330455.2 of Nitrosovibrio sp. Nv4. GTDB lineage: Bacteria > Pseudomonadota > Alphaproteobacteria > Acetobacterales > Acetobacteraceae > Rhodopila. Next base: position 5,943 of record CALQHT020000361.1, read on the forward strand.
TCGGCCCGGAGGTGGCGTCACGGCCGACCCATCTC
>CALQHT020000362.1 GCA_943330455.2 Nitrosovibrio sp. Nv4
CGTTGCCGCGCTCCTCGAGATGCACGAAGTAGCCATCGATCCGTTCAAGGGTCACCCGATCCGCGGCCGCGGCGGCGGGATCCAACTCATCCGTGTCCTTGAGATAGCGGAGCCACATGCCGTAACCCTGGGCATATTTTTCAAAGGTGTAGGAACTACGCCGCCGTCCTCCGCCATATTTCCGGAACGGGCCGTTCGCATGCTTTAGGGCCTGAGCCCAGGCCAAGGCGTCGACGGGAGGCCAGTCAGCAAGCCTCAGCGCATGATTGACGTTTTTGGGCAGCGGGGTGGCAGTCATCTCACACCTCCTGTGCGGCGGCCAGGCTTGGCGCGTGAGGTCGCCAATTGGCTGAGCCGGTCTTCTTCCCTGTCCACCAGCTGGTCCTGATGGCGCGCCGCCTCCTTCGCCTCCAACGCGGCATAATGAGCCAGGACGATCTGCAAAGATTTGTCGCCGAGCAGCAGGCGGCAGAATTCAAGGGCACCCGGCGAATGCTCCAGACAGAGCCGGACGGCGATGGCGCGGAACAGATGCGGATTGATCCGGACCCCGACCCTTTCGTAGATCGCAGTCTCGATGCTGGTTCTGGTCGTCTCGATCGAGAGCGGGCCGGATCGGCCCTCCTCTCCCGCGGGAAACAGCCAGCGATGCGGCCCGATATCGGTGCGGCCGCCCTCCAGGATCGGCAGGAACTTGTCGATATAGACCCGCAGCATCTCCACCAGACGAGCGCCTACGGAGAACTCGAGAGCGAACCAATTCTTGGTTTCAAACGCCTCAAAGGCGAGGGTGACCACGTCGGACGTGGCACCGGAGAACTTCAGATTGATCCCGATCCGAATGGAGGCAAGATTCTTGATCCGGAGGGGAATTCGGCACAAAATGCCAATCAGGATCGCGGTGCGCGCCTTTCGCGCCGCCTGGTAGAGTCTCGCCTGAACCTGTTTGGCCGTGAGATGCTTCTTGTCCTGCTCAAGCCAGTCGAGCATCTCGAGCGCTTCGCGCATCAGTTTTCGCGGCAGGAGCATGAGTTCGGTAAGATTGCGCCGGTCGTCGAACAGCAGTCGCAACCGATCCCGGTTCTTTCGGGTCGGTCGGCCCAGCTTGGGGCTGCGGACGTCGGCGGAAAGCTCTTTCAGTCTACGCAGATCATCCTCGAGCTGTTTGCGCAGATCCTCGGGCTGTTCGCGCAGATCCTCGGGCGGGATCGGGATCTTGCAGTAATGCTGGGCAATGATGATGAGGGTGGAACAGATCCCATCGAGATTGGCACTGCAGCCCCCCTCAAAATCCTGGCGCTTTGCTTCGGGCAGGCTCGCGCGATGTCGCTCGGTCTTGTCCCAGTAGAAGGTTACAATGCGCTCGGCCGCCTTCTCGGTCACCAGATCCTTCAAGCCGGTAATGGACTGCGGGTCTGTGCCGGTTGCGACAAGGGCCCCCGCGGCGCCGCGGATACAGGTCAGGCGGGTTTTGATCGTCGCCGGTCGAAGCGGTTTCTTCTTGCCGATGCGGCGATACCTGGTTTGAGTGTCCGTGCCGTCCATTCGACGGATCAGAGCCGCAACCTCTTCCTGAAATGAGGCAAGATAGCTTGAGAGGGGTGGATTGGGCGACGGTCGGTGACCGGGGAGGACGAGTTTCGCTTGTGGCCAGTCGGGATTTGCGGCCGCCGTTGCCGTCCATACCCGAGCGATGAGCGGCACGATGCGGTCGATCCGCACAGCGAAATGGTGCTGCTCCAGGAAGACCGCGTACCGGGTCAGGGTCTCGCCGGTGACGTCCTGCGGAGACAGCCCGTTGTCGCGACACCAGGCACCGAAACGGCGTGCCGCGGGACGTCCATACCGCGTCGTGGCATCGATGAAGGCGGCGAAAGGATCACCCGGAGGTGGTTCGGCGGCCTGATGAGGGAGAACCTTGCCCAGTTCCCTGGCGAGGCGCCTGAATCCTGACTTGGCAGTGCGAAAGGAGCTCTCCAGCCGAAAGCCTGCGGCCCCATACGACACCCCCTCCAGACACTGGTTGATCTTGGGAATGTCGAACGGAATCGTCGTGAGATCGAGTTTGCTGCGCTTTGGCAGGATATAGCCCCGATCGGTACGGGCGCGGGCGGTGGCGAGGGTCCAGCCCATCCGGCGGACATTGCTGGCGAGCACATCCCGCAGCGATTTTGGCCAGTCGCTACGACGCTGCACGTAGGCAACCGCATCGGCAAAGGTTTCGACCTTGGGAATGGGACTGGCCGTTCTGGCCGGGAGTTTGGAATTCCTCGCCCGGGGCGGCGCCGGAGAGCGAGCCGTTTGGGCTGGAGCCTGACGGGGCGGTGGCGCGATGGCTGGCGGGGGCTGGTCCGGGAAGGAGAACGTGAAGGCGGTCTGAGGCACGGGTTTTTCCTCTATGATCTGTATTGGACTCTGGCGGACATTTAGGACAACAGTCAAGTGATTATGAAGTCGATTACTTTCTAACTGTAGTCATTAATGTCCGTAACACTTTGATATACTTTGAGTCCTCCCGGCGCCGGCAAGGGCTCCCCGGCGATCAGCCGGTCGACCTCATGTACGGGGATCCTGACCAGCCGCCCGCCGAGTGGCGCGGTCCGGATCAGGCCCTTTTTGATCCCACGACGGATGGTCCGTTCGTTGACGCCAAGGGCCGCAGCGAGAGCGACGATCGTTACAAACCGGGGGAGGGAGGGTGCCGCCAGCTCTTGGGCAGCAGGTGCCGCAGGCAGGTCGGACCAAAGGAAGTCGGACGCCAGGCGAGCCTCCGGAGAGGCTGGCCGGCCTGGCTCAACGGGCCTTACCGGCGGAGTGACCTTATGGCCGGGCCCGGAACGCACACGCGCTCGGGATGACCGGGGGGGAGAGGAGGTTGTCTGGCCGGTGACGGCCGACTCGGTTTGGATGGGGATGCGAGATGACATGCGCCCGGCATTGGCTGCATGGGCGCGGGCCGATCAAAATTGTATCTGAAAAATTTCTGGCAGATTCGCTTTACAATTCCTCGCTATCCGAATCGTCTTTCCGAAAGTCTGTTATCCAGACTGCAAATGCCTCCGCGGAAGGGTTCCACGTCGAGTCTTCTGCCAACGGCGCAAACTCCGGATCCTCGGAGAGACTCCGGCGCGCGCATTCAAACAGACAGGACAGGTACCGGATCAGGGGGCCCGTTGGTTTGGCAGCGATGCCCGACGACGGGCGGGAAAAACTCAGAGGTCTGTCGCTCAAGGCCTGATAGGATTCGATAAGGCTCACCCCCAACGCTCGTCCCGGGCTGCGGGCGGCCCAGTCCTGGCGTGATACTCTCTCGCGTTCCATCCCCGCTTCCTGCTGCAAGCTGGCTGCCCGTGCCCAGGACCGCAGATCCTCAGTGGCCAGGATCGCTTGCGCGAGCGTCTTTCCATCGGGTGACCCGCCACTCATCCCACGGGAGACATCCAACAGGCCCATGATCATGGGATTAAGGCTGGTTTGAATTGCGTGCGCTAAGGTCCCCTCGGGGTCTGCGCTGGACGGGGGCGAGACAAGGCGACTGAAAATGACCGTCAATGCCCTTTCGCAGGCATGCTGGATTTCGGCGAGTGACGCGCCTGTTTCCTGCAGATCCGATATGGTTGGATTATAGGCACGGGCGACAAGCGATTGAACGGCCGTTGCGATGGACTCCGCCGCTGTTTGACGTGCCTCCTCGCCTGGATCTTCCTGGATCCCCGCTGCCGTCAATGCCGTCAGGAAATCTGCCGCGAAAAGACGGGTCTTGATCTTTATCGGCCTCGGGATGGTCTTTATCGGAGATTGAGGGTTGGCTGAAGCGGACACGGGCTCCACGCCCTGCCTTTCAAGGTCTCCCGCACCTTGGTTCGCGAGGTCTGCCAAATGCGCCTGGACGCTGGTCATCGCCCGATCATGGGGATGCGGCCCTTTATAACCCTGCGCATAGAGTTTTTTCATGTCTCCCAGCTTGACGGCGTTTGATGTGCCAGGGGCGTTATTGTGGTCGATGACCATGTGGCGGAGCGTACCGATGATATCGGCAGTGAACCGCGGCCGAGGGACCCGAGGATTCTTCTTTTTGGGATCATACATAGGCTGACTGTCCAGCGGCCACTCAGGCTGATGATAATGTCAAATCGTATCCAGAGACCAAAGTGGCAATGGGTGGATCGAGGCTGTTTCAGAAGCAGCCTGCCAGATCAACCTCAGGAAGTTGGCGGGTTCGGAAGGGGAGGCATCCTTCAGGCCTGGCGAGAGTGTGCCGACAGCCCGAGCAGGGCACAGCCGTGAAGACGCAAAAAGCCCCACGGCGCGTTGCCGTGGGGCTTGGTTTTGATGGGCCGATGGTGTCCGGGTTGCGGATTATGGCGGCAATACCGCCAGGGACGTTCGTGCTGGCCGGCAGACCGGTCGTCTGTTCGCCTGGAAAGGCGCGCGTTTGCCTCCACCCTCGTGACAAACAAGGGGTTCGTGATGAGGTCATCTGGTGGAGCCGATGCGCGGGGGCGGCAGCGTTGTCTGGTCCAGGGCCGATGCCGCATTCCGGCGGGTGGCCGGGTATCGGCGGGCATCAATGATCTGGGATGGTTCCTCCCCAGGGCCGTCGGAACGATGGTTCGACGCGGAGCCGGGGCATCGGCCAGTTGATGCCGCCGCGGCGCGGGCGGGCGATCGGGCGGCGGTGCCGGGATGGGGGAGGGGTCTCTCAGGCCGGCATCTTGCCGGCGACCCGCCGGAGCGGGTTTCGGGGGTGGTTCGCATGAGCGAACCGGATGGCCTACTCGGGGCTGAGCATCTCCTTGAAGACGCCAAGGCTGTGGCGTCCCTGGTAGTAGAGATTGTCGATGACCTCGGCCATGATCAGGTTGTTGACGCGCCAGGTCTCCAGGACCTGGGCGGGCTCCAGCCGCGTGTATGTCGCCTTGTCCGGTGCCTCCTTGACCATCTCGATGGCAAGGTTGGCGGACTCGAGGGCGATGTTCAGGCTGTCGATGGCCTGGCGCAGCCGGGCTTCGAGGGCGCGCGCGGATTCCCTGGCCTGAGCCTGGGACGCGCTCGCGCCGGCCGGGTCGGCCCCGGGGGAGGATGGTGTCTGTGTCATGGAAAGTCCTTCTGGTCGCGCCATCCCTCGTCCGCCACGGGAGCGGCGGGTGCAGACTGGGATGGCAGGCCGGGATTGTGCCCGTGCCTGTTATGAAGGAAGGCGGACCGTGATAATGTCTGCTCATTACATATAGTATATACCATGTGTAATACAATACATGTTGCGAGTATTGTAAATATATATCAAGTTAAATACCCAATATTTGCCGTATAATGTTAGATGTATTGCAATCTATAACTGTGATTTTAGTCGTGCTGGGCTAGGTCATGTTCGTGTTGCGGATGCTGAGGCAATCCGGCAATGCGGGCCGCCGCATTTTGATCAGGACCGGAACAGAAATCCCCCGAGGCGGTCACCTCGGGGGATTTTGGCGTGGGCGTGAGCCGTCAGGCAGGGCCTCAGGCGCCGGATCGCGTCCAGGCGCTGGCCAGCAGGTGCTTCAGCAACTGGTTCTCCTGCTCCAGTTGGTGCAGACGATCCACGAGGGGGGCGACGGTCACAAGCATCTGGTCCGGTTCTGGCGAGTGGATCGTCAGGTTTACCGATGCGAGGGAGGGCAGGCGGAGAAGCCCGTCCTCGCCTGACGCGTCGGCCTGGTCTGCCGGCATGGCTTCCAATATCTGGCCGCTCGTGAGGCTGTGGCCCGACGGCATGATGAAGGCCATGAGATCCGTGTGTGGGAAGGCCTCCTTGATGCGGGCCAGCGTATTGACGCTGAGAGACGAGGTACGCCCCGCCATGAAATTGCACAGCAGGTTCACCCGGCGGATCCCCGCGCGTCGCGCGAGTTCGGTCAGGGTGACGCCCTC
>CALQHT020000363.1 GCA_943330455.2 Nitrosovibrio sp. Nv4
ATGGAAAGTACAAGTTATTTAAACCGGACAGCCGTGGGTCAAGCCCGGCAATGACGGTGAGGGGGCGGTGCATTGGTCATTGGCTCAGCCTCCGACCGGCGGCCCCCGACAGAGTCGCCTCAGCCGCCGAAGCGACCCGCCAGCAGATGGGTCACCCGACGCGCAAATGCGGACGCATCGCGTGGCGGTTCGCCTTCCTGCACCCGCGCCAGGTCCAGCAGAGTCGCCGCCGCCTCGCCGATCAACTCTTTGTCGTCCAACCGGCCCGACAGCATCTCGATCAGCCTGTGCCTCGGATTCACCTCCAAAATCGGCCGCGACGGCATCATCGCCCGTCCCGCTCGGCGCATCAGCCGCTGCATTTGCAGGTCCGGCCCGCGGTCGTCGGCCGCCAGCACCACGGCACTGTCGGTCAGGCGCGCGGTGGAGCGGACATCGGACACGTCGTCGGACAGCGCCTCCTTCAACACTGCCAGCAGCGGAGAAATATCCGGCTGGTCGTCATCCTTGCCCAGATCGGCCGCCGCCTGGGTGACGCTACGCAGCTTCTTGTCCTCGAAACTGTCCAACCGCTCCGGCCAGAACGCGTCGATCGGGTCGGTCATCAGCAGGACCTCGATCCCCTTGGCCCGCACGCCTTCCAGTTGGGGGGAGGTCTTCAACGCGTCCGCATTGTCGCCGCTGAGGTAATAGATCGTGTCCTGGTCCGGCTGCATGCGCGACACGTAGTCGGCCAGGGACACCAGCCCTTCCTGCGTCGAGGAATGGAACCGCAGCAGCCCCGCCAGTTCGGTGCGGTGCTCGCTGTCTTCCCAGACGCCTTCCTTCAGCAGGGCGCCGAAATTCTCCCAGAATTTCGCGTAATCCTCGTTGTCCTTGGCGCGGGATTTCAGCTCGCTCATCACCCGCCCGATCAGCGCCTTGCGGATGCGGCCGAGCACGGGGGTGGTTTGGAGCATCTCGCGGGAGACGTTGAGGGGGAGGTCTTCGGTGTCCACCACACCGTGCACGAAACGGAGCCAGGGCGGCAGCAGATCGGCGCGGTCGGTGATGAACATGCGCCGGACATGCAGGCGCACGCGGGAGTCGCGTTCGCCTTCCACCGCCTCGAACGGTTTCATGCCGGGAATGAACAGAAGGGAGAAATACTCCAGGGTCCCCTCGGCCTTCCAGTGCAGGGTGGCCCAGGGGCTGTCGAACATATGGCCGAGATGGCGGTAGAATTCGTCGTAGGATTGTTCGGTGATGTCGGACTTGGCCTTGCGCCAGAGGGCGGTACCCTCGTTCGCGGCCTCGTCCTTGCCGTCGCGCGCCACGGTGATGGGCAGGGTGATGTGGTCGGCCCATTTGCGCACGACGGTTTCGAGGCGGATCGGCTCCAGATATTCCAGCGCGTCCGACTTCAGGTGCAGCACGATATCGGTGCCGGGGTTTTCGCGTTCGCCCGGGGCCAGGGTGAACTCGCCGGCGCCTTCGGATGCCCAGGTGAAGGCTTCCTCCGAGCCTGCCTTGCGGGATGTCACTTCCACCCGGTCGGCCACCATGAAGGCCGAGTAGAAGCCCACGCCGAATTGCCCGATCAGGCTGGGGCGGTCTTCGGCGTTCGCCGATGCCAGAGCCTGCCCGAAGGCGCGGGTGCCGGAGCGGGCTATGGTGCCAAGATTATCGATCAGTTCCTGGCGGGTCATGCCGATGCCGTCATCGGCGATCAGCAGCGAATTGGCCTGCTTGTCCGGCACGATGCGGATTTTGGCTTCCGCCGGCGGGGCGAGCTTGGTGTCGGTCAGCGCCTCAAAGCGGCGGCGGTCTACCGCGTCCGCGGCGTTGGCGACCAGTTCCCGAAGGAAGATTTCCCGCTCGGAATAGAGCGAGTGGACCACCAGGTCCAAAAGGCGCCCGACTTCGGCGCCGAATGAATGTTTCTCTAAAACGGTCTCGTTCATGCCGTCCCTCCTTGCGCCGGCCGATATGCGGTCGGGGAGAGGCGGTTTCAATGGTGGGGAGCGGTTAAACGACACCGGGATCGTGCGCGACAGAGGTCGGCCGGGTTGGCTTTGGGATAGTGGGGTGGCGGACTTTGTGGCAAGGTCGACCGTGCGTGAGCCGTAATGTCGGGGGGTAGATCATGGATCAGACAGTCAGCCAGGTGCCAGATATGCGCCTTCTCTGGACCGACGAACCCGACGCCACTCAACGTTTGCGCGCGTTGGCGGGGACCAACCAGATCGGTCCCGAAGAAGCACAGGACCTCGCGTTCTTCATCGACCATGGATGGCTGATCTGGCGCAATGCCATCGAACCCGCGTTGATCGACAGGTTCGCGAAGGATATCCGGGGGGGGTACAGCGCCATCCCGGTAAATTCCTCACCACGGATCACAAGAACAACAGCTCGAAACCCAAACTCTCCGACGACAAGCCGGATCGGTTCGAGAGCCTGTTCGACCTTTACGTCAATCTGAAGTCGTCACGCGATGTCTGCCTGCATCCGCGCATCGTCCGCTTCCTGAGCCTGGTGTTCGAGGCCAAGCCGGTGGCGTTCCAGCAATTGCTGTTCCAACGCAGCAATGGGCATCAGGTGCACCAGGACACCTCGGTCGTCACGGTGGAGGACCCGATGCTGCTGGCGGCCACCTGGATCGCGCTGGAAGATGTGACGGAGGGTAGCGGCGAACTCGCGTTCTACGACCGGAGCCACAAACTGCCGCATTACCTGTTCAAGGATGGCAGCAAGCGGATGAATTTTGCCGACGACGATCAGGATGCCTATACCAAAGCGCTGGACGAGGCCTGTATCGCCCGCGGCCTGCCATATGAAAAATTCATGGCAAAGAAGGGCGATGTGCTGTTCTGGACCGCCGATCTGGTGCACCGCAGCCACCCTCGCAGCTTGCCGGACGGCACCAGCCGGCTGTCGTGTGTCACGCACTATCATCCGGACACGACCGTGCCGTTCTGGTTTCGCTTCCATCCGGAAAACCGGCATGTGGCGTCGTTTGGTTCGACGGCCGCTTATGCCAGCGGGCGTTATGAGTTGCCCAAGGGTCGGGGCTATATGGCGCCGATGGCATCGCTGGTGAAGTGAGGAAGGGCGGGGCTTCCGCCCTTCCTCACTCCGGGCTTGCATTCCGCGCCGCAACATCCAAACATCCCATCCATGCTCGGTCACGACTCCGGTTTCGCCGCCCGCGTTAAAGCCGTCCTTGGCCCGACGAATACCGGCAAGACGCACCTCGCCATAGAGAGGCTGCTAGCCCATTCGTCCGGCATCATCGGCTTTCCCCTGCGCCTCCTCGCGCGCGAAAACTACGACCGCATGGTCGAGCGCAAGGGCGCCCGCTACGTCGCCCTGATCACGGGCGAGGAAAAAATCATTCCCCCCGAGGCGCGCTGGTTCTCCTGCACCGTCGAGGCCATGCCGCTGGACCGGGACGCCGAATTCGTCGCGGTGGACGAGATCCAACTCTGCGCCGATCCCGATCGCGGCCATGTCTTCACCGATCGCCTGCTGCATGCGCGCGGCATGGTGGAGACCATGTTCCTCGGCGCCGAAACCATCCGCCCGCTGCTGCAACGCCTGGTTCCCAACGCGCATGTGGAAACCCGCCCCCGTCTGTCGCAACTCAGCTACGCCGGCCCGGCCAAGCTGGTCCGCCTGCCGCCGCGCTCCGCCGTGGTCGCCTTCAGCGCCGCCGAGGTCTATGCCATCGCCGAACTGATCCGCCGCCGCAAGGGCGGGTGCGCCGTGGTGATGGGCCGGCTGTCCCCGCGCACCCGCAACGCCCAGGTGGCCCTGTATCAGGAACGCGAGGTCGATTTCCTGGTGGCGACCGACGCCATCGGCATGGGCCTGAACATGAATGTCGATCATGTCGCCTTCGCCGGTCTCGGCAAGTTCGACGGCCACCGGCCGCGCCGCCTGACCCCGGCCGAGATCGGCCAGATCGCCGGGCGGGCCGGACGCGGCATGCGCGACGGCACCTTCGGCACCACCACCGAATGCCCGCCGATCCCCGATGAGGTCGTCAGCGCCGTCGAAGCGCATGGGTTCGAGGCCCTTCAACAGATCTGCTGGCGCAACGGCGAGCTGGATTTCGACCATCTGGACGGGCTGATCCACAGCCTGGACACGGCCCCACCTCGCCCGGAACTCACCCGCGGCAACGAAGCATCCGACCAGGAAACCCTGGTCGCTCTGGCGCGGGAGCCGGAAATCCGGGAACTCGCGCGCGGGCGGCGGCGGCTCCGGCTGCTGTGGGACGCCTGCCAGATCCCGGACTTTCGCAAACTGACCGACGATACCCATGCCAAGCTGTGCGCGCGCGTGTTCAACCACGTGGCGCGCGAGGGGCAATTGCCCACCGACTGGCTGGCCGGGCAGATCGCCATGCTGGACCGGTCGGAAGGCGATATCGACACCCTGATGCAGCGCCTGTCCGGCGTGCGCATCTGGTCCTACATCACCGCTCGGCCGGATTGGGTCGCCGACTCGAAGCACTGGCAGGGCAAGACGCGGGAGATCGAGGACAAGCTGTCCGACGTCCTGCACGAACGCCTGATCAGCCGGTTCGTCGATCGGCGCTCCGCCCATCTGATGCGACGCCTGGACGCCGGCGACGGGGAGAACCTGCTGTCGGCCGTGACTCGTCAGGGCGACGTCGTAGTGGAAGGCCATCCGGTCGGCCGGGTCGTCGGCTTCGGCTTCCAGCCCGACCCAGCGGCGGAAGGCGATGAAAAGAAGCTGGTCCTGCGCGCCGCAAGACGCTCCCTGCGGATGGAAATGCCGCGCCGGGTGGCCGTGGTCGAAACCGCACCCGACGCCGCGTTCGCGCTGACACCGGACCACCATGTCCTATGGGACGGCGCGCCCATCGCGCGCCTGGAACCGGGCGCGACGCCCCTGCGGCCTCGTGTGCGGATTCTGGACAGCGAATTCCTGGACGGCGCCCAGCGGGAGCGGCTGCGTGGGCGCCTGCAACACTATGTCGACGACCGCATCGCCGCCGATCTGGCCCCGTTGTTCGCGGCGGTGGACGCCGCGTCCCACCAAGCCACCCTACGCGGTCCCTTACACCGCCTCACCGAGGCGCTCGGCCTGGTCCCGGGGCTGGAGGAGGAGACCTTGCCACCCGACACCAGCCAGGCTTTGCGCGGCATCGGGGTGCGGGCCGGACGGTTCGCGCTGTTCCTGCCGGCGTTGCTGAAACCGCGGGCCAGCGCGATGCGCGCCGAACTATGGGCGGTGCGGCACGGCGTGGAGACCCCTGCCCTGCCCGGCGCCGGGACGATCACCCTGCAGCAGGCGCCGGACTGGCCCGCCGGATTCGCCGACGCGATGGGGTGGATCGAGGCCGGGCCCGTCCTGCTGCGTCTGGATATCGCCGAACGGATTGCCGGGGAATTGGGTTGGATGACCCGGAAGGGGCCAGTGATCGTGCCGGCCGGCCTGGCATCCCGCCTGTCAGTCAAGGCCGATCTGCTGCCCGCGGTCTTGCGAGGCCTGGGGTTTCGCGTCGCACCCGGCGGCGGCTTGGCTTCGGATCTGTATGGGCCACCCGCGCCGGCGATGCTGCACCCGCTCCGCCGCCGACGCCTGCCGCCACCTAACCTCGCGCCGGCCCCGGTTGCGCTGGGCCCGTTTGCCGCCCTTGCCGTGTTGCGGCGATGATGCCGACCGGCCGAGACAATGACCGAAGCACCGCCCCCCTTGGCCCCCTCGTCATTGTCGGGCTTGACCCACGGCTGTCCGGTTTAAATAACTTGTACTTTCCATATTTATGGATTCGACTCGAACCCATCGCAACACCGCGAATCGGGACAGGGTCGAATCACATGGAACCGCACAGGAATACAGTCATACACAGCCTTCTCAAA
>CALQHT020000364.1 GCA_943330455.2 Nitrosovibrio sp. Nv4
TGCCCATCGCGGCGTGCCGCGATGGGCAGGCCGACACCGCCACCCAGGCGAGCCAATTTTTGCCGTCCCCTCGCGATGATCCCCAGAGGCGTGGTGTAGAAGCGCACCAGAAAATCGCCGGCATCCGTCTCTTCCAGGGCAACAGCCTCGCCAATCAACGCTTCGCTGATGAAAATCGAGCCGCCTTGCCATTTTATCTCCCCGCTCGAACGCACCTGGCGCACCGCTGCTTCTGCCGGATAGGCCGGCTCCGCCAGCCGGTCCGGCAACACACGTGCCGAGCGTTCGTAAAAATGCTTCGGCGCCTGTTGACCCAGCGCCTCGTGCGGGCGTTCCTCGTTGAAATCCACCGCGAACGCCGCAAATCGACGCTCCTGATCCGAGAGCGTCGCTGATACCGGGTGCATCGCCTCCAGCAACGTCAGATGAAACCGCTCATGACGACCATTTTGTTGCGGATGCCCAGGATCCGTCCGCTCGTGGCGAATCCCCAGCTTGATCCACCACATCGTCAGCGGCGTCAGACCGCATACGCTCGTCGTCGCAAACGGAACACCGTTGTCCGACCTGATCACGTCCGGAAGCCCATATTCACCGAACGCCCGCTCAAACAAAGGCCGAGCCACCGATTGGCGCGTGCTGCCCGTTGCCGACAGGCTGATCAAATACCGGCTGAAACCGTCGGTCATCGTCAGAGGCTCCATCCGCGTCCCGTCCTTCAGGTGGACCCAGCCTTTGTGATCAACCGCCCAGACATGGTTCGCATGCAACGGAACCGTCAGCTCCCCCAGCCGCGGCGGCGCTCGACCGCGCACCCGACGCGCGCTGACCAATCCCGCACGCTTCATCATCTCACCCGCGGTCGAGGCCGACGGCCACGCCAGTTCCGGCGATTTCTCCGTAAGTTTCGCTATTATTTTGCGTGGACCCCAGGTCGGGCGCTGCCGCCGATACGCGATGATCGCCTCCACCAGCGCCTCAGGCGTCGCCCGTCCATGCGAAAGGGGCGCGTGCGAACGTTCGGCCAAACCGGCCGCGCCCTCATCGCGATACCGCTCCACCCATTTGTACCCTGTCTTGCGGCTGATCTCGTAACGCTCGCACAGCTCTGTCATCGAGTACTCCGATGACAGATGGTCGGTGATGAAGCGCATACGTTCGTCCATCGCACAGCTCTCGCGCAATGGCATCGACTGGTCCTCCCAGCCGGCAGGGAACTGTTACCCTTCCAATCGGTCAATTCTGTTGACACTCTATCCGGTCTGGACACCCCCGGCCCCCTCCCGCAAGGGGAGGGGGAGAATATTCTCCGCCGTGACGATGTGCGTATGCCGTAGGGTCGCTTCGAACGGGAGACTAGCACGCATGACCACACATACCGACATCGTCGCGACCGGGTGGGTGTCTCGCATGCCGAGTGGGTGGCGGCCTTATTTGCTGCTGGCGCGCGTGGACCGGCCGATCGGGACCTGGCTGCTGTTTCTGCCCGGGTTGTGGGGGATCCTGCTGGCCGGCGCCTCGGTGGAGGCAACGCTCCGGCTGATCGTGCTGTTCGGCATCGGCAGTCTGGCCATGCGGGCGGCCGGGTGCGTGGTGAACGATCTGTGGGATCGGGACATCGACCGCCAGGTGGCGCGGACGGCGGGGCGGCCTCTGGCCTCGGGCGCGCTTCGGCCGTGGCAAGCGCTGGTGTTCCTGGCGGTACTGCTGCTGATCGGCCTCAGCGTGCTGTTGCAGCTCGATCCGCTGGCGCAGATGTTGGGAGTCGGGTCCCTGCTGCTGGTCGCCCTCTATCCGCTGGCCAAGCGCGTGACCTGGTGGCCGCAGCTGATGATGGGATTCACCTTCGGGTTCGGCGCGCCGATGGGTTACGCCGCCGCGTCCGGGCGGATCGATTTCGCCTGGGTCGCGCTGTATGTGGCGGCGATCCTGTGGGACCTGGGCTTCGACACGATCTACGCGCATCAGGATCGGGAGGACGATGCGCTGGTGGGCGTGCATTCCACGGCTCTGCTGTTCGGCGATCGGACCCGCCCATTTCTGGCCGCCTGCTATGCCGCCGCCATGCTGGCCCTGATCGTGGCGGGTGCGCTGGCCGGCCTGTCGATCTGGTTCTATGCGGCCGTGCTGTTGCCGATCTACCTGTTGGCCTGGCAGGTCGCGGCGCTGGATATCTACGATCCGGCCCTGTGCCTGAAGCTGTTCCGCGCCAATCGAGAGGTCGGGCTGGCCGTCGCCCTGGCGATCCTGGCCGGCTGGCTGTGACCGATCCGGAAGGCGGCCCCCCGCCCGCTCCGGCGGCCGTCTCTCGCTCGGCTCTGGACGCCGGCGCGTTCCTGCTTGCCAACACCGTGCCCGGGCGAGCGCCTTTGGTGCCGGAGATCCTGCTGCATCTGGCCACGGAAATCACGCCGATCTGGCGCGCGACCGAAGCATGGCTGTCCGAGCACGGGTTGGAGCCGCCATTCTGGGCGTTCGCCTGGCCGGGCGGGCAGGCGCTGGCTCGCCACATCCTGGATCATCCGGAAAAAGTAGCCGGCCGGCGCGTGCTGGATTTCGCCGCCGGCGGTGGGATTGCCGCGATCGCCTGCGCGATGGCCGGGGCCGCCCTGGTGGACGCCGCGGAAATCGACACCCTGGCGGTCGAGGCGATCACCCTGAACGCCCGCGCCAACGACGTCACCATCACCGCGATTGCCGCCGACGTGGTCGGGACCGCAGGCCGCTGGGACCTGATCCTATGCGGCGATGTCTGCTACGAGGCGCCCATGACCGGCCATATCCTGCCCTGGCTGACCGGCCTGGCGGACACCGCCGAGGTCTGGATCGCCGATCCCGGGCGGTCCTATCTGCCGAAACAGGGCCTGCACCGCTTCGCCGACTATACCGTGCCGACGACCTTGGAGCTGGAAGACCGGCCTCAGCGAGAGGTCGGGCTTTACCGCTTGTCGGGCCGCTTGTCCTGACGCTTGCGGGCGGGCGGTTCGGCCGGTGGCGCCGGCTGGTCGAACATGCGCATCACATCGACGCCGTTGACCATCGCCTGATCCCTGGTCAGCGCCAGGTCCCACACCATACGCTCGCCCTCGGCGCGCCCCAGCCCGCGGATGATCGCCAGAAACGGCATGACCATCTGCAACTCCGGGTCCTTGCCGGCCTGCTGCATCATGGCATCCAATCCCAAGGCCGATAGCCGCCCCTCCACGCTCGCCTGTCCGGGAACGAGCATCCGTAACCGACCCGAACCCTCGATACGCAGATCGGCCAGTTCGATGGACAGGGCGTCGAGCCCGATGGTGGCGCCGCCCTCGGTGAACAGCGCCGCCGCATCGGCTTCCAGCTTGGCCGAGTCGGCCCCGTCCCGGGTCGAATCCAGCAGCAACTGGATCAGCCGGTCCGTGCTGACGCCGGACACCGCGGGGCGCAGCGCCAGGCGGGTGAACATGTATTTCGCCAGGGATGGTGGCAGTTCCGGCGATGAGGGGGCGTCCAGCGCCATATCCATCCAGGCATGAAGCTTGCCACCCGGAGCTTCGGCGCCGAAGCCGAAGCGGGCCTGCTCCAGAGAGACGGTGCCGGTGCCGGGAACTTCGACCGTGATGTCGTCGAAGGTCTCCTCTCCCTCCATCCGATCGGCGAAATCGCGCAGGGATTGGATCAGGGTCTGGATATGCGGGCGCATCGGGTCGGTGCCGGTTGGCGAGTCCTTGGCGGTGCCGATCAGGGCCTTGATGGCGCCCCAGGCCTGGTCCAACCGGTCCCGATTGACGCCCGAGAGCCGGAATCCCTGCCGCACGCGCCGGATCTCGATGCTGGTTTCGAAGCCGTCCTTGGTGTGGGTGGACGCTTCCATCCCCGCCAGGGTGGCCTCCTGTTGCAGGTCGAGCCGGCGGTCGGCGCCCGGCACCAGGGTCACCTGCATGGTGGCCCGGTCGAAACTTTGCACCTGGGTCTCGCCGCCGCCCTCCATCCGCAGTTCGACGTCGCGGTATTCGCCGGTCCAATTCGACCGGGACGCGAGGTCCACGTCCAGCAGGATACGGGACGATTGTTCGCCGATGGTGAAGGTGACGTCCGCGTTGTCGGAAGCGCCGGACGCCGACGAGCCGGATGCCGAGGGCATCGGCATCGAGAACGCACCGGCGGATGGGAACAGGATCCGTTCGAGCAGCCAGCGACTGCCGCCCAGCATGGACAGGGCGGCGGTAATCCGGTCGGATTTGCGGCCGGTCAGGTCCTGCAACGGCAAAGTCAGCGCGTATTGATCGCCATCCACCGTGATCTCCAACGGTGGCTCTGGCAGCGGCAGGGTCGGACCGAGCAAGGTGGCAAACCAGGTCCGCAAGCGCGTTTGCAGCGCCTGCGCCGCCGCACGATCAACCGGTGGTTGGGCAATCGATAGTTGTGCGACTGGCGGTTGCCCGGCGGGGGATTGGGCGACCGTGGCCGTGGCGATTGACAGAATTCCGAGCGCGATCAGCCCGACCCGTAAGCGCATCCCTGGCTCCTTCGTTCGCTCGTCTTGTGATCGCCGGCAATATGCCACGCCATCGGTCCGGCTGGTATCGAATTGACTGGGTTTGCTCCGGCGCCCGTCCCTCACGCAAAATGATACAGGGCCGCCGAGGTTCGGCCGATCCGCGCGCGGGTATCCGGATCGGGGATGAAGCTTTCGAACCAGTCGATGGTCTGCCGAAACGTCACCGCGGTTTCATGACCGACGAACGGCCAGTCGCTGCCGAACAGCAGACGCTCCGGCCCCGCCTCCGCCAGCAGACGCGTCGCCAGCGCTTGATGGTCGCAACCCGGCGAGCGATAGGAGCCGGAGACCTTCACCCAGCCGCGGCCACTTTGCAGCGCGCGCAGGGCGGCCTGGAACCCGGGTGAATTTTCGCCCAGGGCCGGGTTCGGATTGCCGAAATGATCGACCACGACCTTGACCCCGGAATCCAGCAGAGGCGGCACCAGGGCGGCGATCCGCTCGCCTTCCGCGTACAGATGCACATGCCAGTCGAGATCGGCGACCCGGCGCAGCAGACGTTGATACGCCGGCGATTTGAGGTCCGGCAGACCGGCGTAATCGCGGAGGGAGAAGCGGATGCCGATGATGCCGTCGGCGTCCATGGCACGCAGGCTGTAGAGGTCGATATCCGGCTCCACGATCGCGGTGGCGCGCAGGCGGCGATGCTGACGCAAGGCGGCCAGGGTGTAATCGTTGTAGCTGCCCATGAAACTGGCGGCGGCGATGACCCCGAACAGGACACCGTGTTCATCCAGGGTGCGTAGGTAGTCATCCGTGGTGAAGGCGCGTTCCGGGCGATGGGTGGCACCAGCGACGAGCGGCACGTCGGTCCGATAGATATGGGCATGCGTATCGACGAGCGGGCCGAGCTTGGGCGTGGTGGCGGATTCTGGCATGGGTCTGGGCCTGTTCCTTGATGGCGTTTCCGTGGGCAGCCTAGAGCGGTTTCAGCCTGACCGGAAACGGAAAACCGCTCTAGCTCTTTGTTTGATCGCATGATTCACACGCTGTGACGTTCCGCTCAGCGTGATCATGCTCTAGCTCGACTGTCGCGCGCCGGTCCACTTGCGGGCTCCGGCGTACACCCATTGGCGATGCAATCCGGTCTTGGCTGGACGTCGGACGTGGCAGGAGTGTTAACGCAATATTTACCAAATAATACATCCGCGTTCTTGAATATATCAAATTATTGGCTCTTATAGCGGTATTTGTTGAAATCGGCTAGGATGCCACCGGCGGGGGGGCAGCATGGAAGCGACTGCATTCGAAGCGTGGCTTGACGGGATCGCTGGTCTTACCGAATCTCAGCGGCAGCAGGCATTACA
>CALQHT020000365.1 GCA_943330455.2 Nitrosovibrio sp. Nv4
CAACCGTCGGCCTCCGGCCTCCGTTCGGGGCGCCACCCGCCTCGGCATCGATCTGTGTGTAAAGCATGGGCATGAGCGAGATGATCCTTCCGCGCCTGCGGGTCTAAACTCCCGGGGGGTAGATGTCTCATCATCATTGGCACGGAGGGTGTTGCGATCCAGGATCACCGCGCCGATCCCGGCCGTGCCGGGTCCGAAACGGCAGAACAGCAGGATATGATCGTTCAGGGCGGCATTGCTGCAAAACGTCTTCTGGCCGTTGATCCGACACACCGATCCGTCGATCGTTGCGCGGGTGGTCAGATCGGTCAGCGCCGTGCCGGCCTGCGGCTCGGTCAGGGAGATCCACCAGCCGGCCTCGCCGCGCAGCACCGGCGGCAAGTAGCGGGCTTTCTGTTCGGCGTTGCCCCAGCGCGCGATGAACATGCCGGGCCCGGAGATCGCCATCAGGGCGGCGGCCCCGGTGCGCGGGCAGGCATGGGCAATGCGCTCGATGGCCAGGATGCCGGAAATCGCGGTGCGGCCGGCGCCGCCGACCTCCTCAGGCAGGCAGATGCCGAGAATCCCCAGATCGCCCAGGATGCGCATGTTCTCCACCGGGCGGCGCGGTGTGTCGCGGTCGTCGAACGCGGTGGGACGGAATTGCTCCATGGCCACGCGGTCGATCATTTCGACGAGTTGGGCGTCTTCCTCGGACAGTTTGAAGTCCATGGTTTCCTCCGTGGGTCCCGGGCGGGATCGCTGGGACATGGGGCGCGATCAAAGGCCCCCGAACCGGTTTGGGCAACCGGGGCGGGAAGGCGGGGCAGGGGCGTCGCGCGTCGGTGTCCAGAAAACAGGCATCGGTGCGCGTTCGGTGGGCATGGGTTAACCGCGCCGATCCCGAACGAAAACCCGGGTTTTCCGCACGGAATTGCAACGGAAACCGGGGGTTTTCGAGTGGAATTGCAACGACCTGCGACCGTGCCGTGTGCGCCCACTTCAGGGCGTCGGGCGACGAAAATCAGCCTGCATCAGCCGGATGGCCCAGGATTTTCATGCCAAGTCGCAGAATCTCGGCGCGCGGCAAACTGCCGGGTTCGGGGTTTTTTGCAAATTGGGTGCGTGCTGTTAACTCTTGCCTGGAGTTTGAACAATGCAATGGAGATCAGATGCCTACGGACCATTCGGGAACGGTCGCGCAACGCCGCACCGCTTTTCACTTGCCTCGGGCCGCCGGCTTGAACTAGAACAAATAACGAACTAACCGCCCCAGCCCGACCGTCCCAGCATTCCCAGGGCACGGGGAACCATCGGGTGACTATCGCGCGGGCCTATCCGGATAACCCCGGCCCCGACCGAAAATCGGGTCTGGCGGTCGAACGGCGACGATGTTACGCACCCGCCGACCCGACCAATACCGGAGCCCTCTCATGGCCGCGATTGTCGACATTACCGCCCGCGAAATCCTCGACAGCCGCGGAAACCCCACCATCGAAGTCGATGTCGTCCTCGATTCCGGCGCGATGGGACGCGCGGCGGTGCCGTCCGGCGCCTCGACCGGCGCGCATGAGGCGGTGGAACTCCGCGATGGCGACAAATCCCGCTACGGCGGCAAGGGCGTGCGCCAGGCGGTCGCCAATGTCGAAGGGGAAATCCTGGACGCGGTCGGCGGCATGGATGCCAGTGAGCAGGTCACCATCGACAACACCATGATCGACCTGGACGGCACCGCCAACAAGGCGCGCCTGGGCGCCAATGCGATCCTGGGCGTCTCGCTCGCCGTCGCCAAGGCCGCGGCCGAGAATGTGGGGCTGCCGCTCTATCGCTATGTCGGCGGGGTCTATGCCCGCACCCTGCCCGTGCCGATGATGAATATCGTCAATGGCGGCAAGCACGCCGACAACCCGATCGACATCCAGGAATTCATGATCCAGCCGATCGCCGCCGGCACCGTCGCCGACGCCATCCGCATGGGATCGGAGATTTTCGCCCAGTTGAAAAAGGGCCTGCACGACGCCGGCCACAACACCAATGTCGGTGACGAGGGCGGATTTGCCCCCAATCTCAGCTCCGCCGACGAGGCCCTGGGCTTCATCGCCAAGGCCTGTGAGAAGGCCGGCTACCGTCCCGGAGAGGACGTGACCTTCGCGCTCGATTGCGCGGCGACCGAATTCTTCAAGGACGGACACTATCATCTGGAAGGGGAGAGCAAGGTGCTCGATCCCGCCGGCATGGTGAAATATCTGGCGGATCTGGTCGGGCGCTACCCGATCGTGTCCATCGAGGACGGGTGTTCCGAAGACGATTGGGACGGCTGGAAGCTGCTGACCGACGCCATCGGCGCCAAGGTGCAGCTTGTGGGCGACGACCTGTTCGTGACCAACCCGGAGCGTCTGCGCCGCGGCATCGAAACCGGCACCGCCAACGCCATCCTGATCAAGGTGAACCAGATCGGCACCCTCAGCGAGACCCTGGAAGCCGTCGCCATGGCGCGCAATGCCGGTTGGGGCGCGGTTATGAGCCATCGTTCGGGCGAAACCGAGGATTCGACGATCGCCGACCTCGCCGTCGCCACCAATTGCGGGCAGATCAAGACCGGCAGCCTGTCGCGCAGCGACCGCACCGCCAAATACAACCAGCTGATCCGCATCGAGAGCCAGCTTGGTCCGGCGGCGCGCTATGCGGGACGGACCATCCTGCGGCATTGATCGATCGCCCGGGCTGGCGGGACCGGAACGCGAGCCTGGAGCGCTGGTTTCATCGTCTGAGGCCAACCGGCCCAAACAATCGACCGGTCCACCGCCGTCAGCGTCATTGCCGCACTTGATCCGGCAATCCGCGCTTCAACGGCGAGGGGTGGCGGATCAAGTGCGGCAATGACGGTGACAGGGGCCCTGTCGGTCAATGGACCGGGCGGTTGGCATGACCTCTCTGCCCCGACGCCCCGCCCCCGACCCATGCGTCTAATCTTCAGGCTCTAAACCTTTCGTTAAGACGATGTCGGCTCAAATGCGGCGACCCGCGAAGGGACAGAGGCCGCATGAACGATATCGATCCGTCTACCCGCCGTCCCATCGACCGAGCGGTGCCAACCGCGTCCCGGCTGGCTGCGCCTTCGGTCGACCAGACAGTCGATCCCATCCGCGGCGCACTCGTCGACAGCCGCCAGCGTTGGCGCGACCTGGTCGCCCTGTCCGCCGATCTGGCGTTCGAAACCGATGCCTGGGGCCGCTTCGTCTTCATCTTCCCGGACGAAGCCTTGGGCTGGCCGGCCGGCTCGTTGATCGGCAAGTCCGCGTCGGTCCTGTTGTCCGACCCGACCGGCGGGTCCGGCTTCGATCCGTTCCGCACCGCGGTTGCCGCCAAACGCAAGCGGGTCTGGCTGAAGCGCGGTGACGGCGGTCTGGCCTGCCTGGGACTGGCCGCGGCCCCGATCCTGGATCCGACCGGCAGCCTGATCGGCGTGCGCGGGGCCGGGGTCGACATGACCGAGTATGACCTGCAAGGCGCTCAGGTCGCCGCCGCGCTCCGCCGCGGGGAAGTGCTGGACTTGATTCTGCGCCGCACCGGCAAGGCGGTCCTGGCCCCCCTGATGATGACCGCGGCGCTCGATGCGCTGGTCAGCGCGGTGGGCGCGGAAGGCGCGGCCGTGGTGGTCGTGCCGGAAGACGGCACCCCGGCAACCGTGTCCTGTCAGTCCGGCATTGGGGCGTCCGACATTCTGCTGGCCGCCTCGGGCTTGCTGCCGGCGACCAGCCGCGATGTGACCCAGACCACCTCGCTGGACGGTCGCCCGATCCTGGTGGCCGGCTGCCAGCCTCGGTTCGGCGACAATGGCGGGTTGGCGATCTGGCGCGCGCCCACCTCTCGCCCCTGGGACACCGAGGAACGGATGCTGGTCGGGTCCGCCACCAACATCATCCGCATGGTCATGGAGCATGAATCGATCCAAAGCGAGATGAACCGCCTGGGCCGCACCGATCCGCTGACCGGGTTGTTGAACCGGCGTGCCTTCATCGAGGAGGTCAACCGCCAGACCGATCGGCTGGACCGGGAGCGTCTGCCGGGCACCCTGATGTTCGCCGATCTCGACCACTTCAAGGCGGTCAACGACAAGATGGGCCACGAGGCCGGGGACAAGGTCCTGCTGCGGGCCGCGTCTCTGCTGCGTCAGACGGTGCGGCCCAGCGACCTGGTGGCGCGCCTGGGGGGCGACGAGTTTGCTGTGTGGATGGGCGGTGCCGATCACATGACGGTGGCCGAACGCGCCGACCATCTGCGCGAGGTCGCACCTCATGAACTGGGGGAGGTCGTGGGCGGCGACGCCCCGCGCATGAGCCTGTCCCTGGGCATCGCCAGCCGCCGAGCGGGGAGTCAGGAGCCGTTGGATAGTTTGATGCGGCGGGCGGACATGGCGATGTATGAGGTGAAGCGCAACGGTCGCGGCCATTGGCGGGTGTCGCTGGAGGAACCCGCGTGACGGAACTCGCCGAAGCCGTCCGGGTCCGCCAGGGGGCCGCACCGGACACGCCGCCCGAGGTCCTCCGCCGTCTGGCTCTGGATCAGTCCGTGAAGGTGCGCGCGACCCTGGCGATGAACCCGGCGACCCCGGCCCAGGTCGATGCCACTCTGGCGCGCGATGGCGACGAACGGGTGCGGCTCCTGCTGGCCAAGAAACTCAGCGCGCTGGCGCCGACCCTGTCCGGACCGGCGCAGACGCGGCTGCGGGACCAGACGTTCGGCCTGCTCACCGCCCTGGTGGCGGATGCGGCGGTGCGGGTGCGGGCGGCGATCGCCGAGGAACTGAAATCGCTGCCGGACGCACCCAGGGATGTGATCATGCGCCTGGCCCGCGATGAAGCGGTCATGGTGTGCGAGCCGGTGATCTTGTTCTCCCCGCAATTGACCGAGGAGGATCTGGTCGCCCTGGTGGCCAGCGCGCCGTCGCCGGCGACCGTCACCTCGGTGGCGCATCGGGCCGGGATCGGTGCCTCTGTCTCCGATGCCATTGCCCGGACCGCGAACGAGGAGGCGATCCGCGCCCTGTTGTCCAATCAATCCGCCCATATCCGGGAGGCGACGTTGGACGCGCTGGTCGCCCAGGCCGAAGCGCATGAGAACTGGCATGAGCCGCTGGTGCGACGCCCCAGCCTCTCGGCCCGCGCGCAGCGGACCCTGGCGGAGATCGTGGCAAGCCATCTGCTGGACGAGCTGGCGCGTCGGACCGATCTGGACCCCGGTGTCGCGGCGAGCTTACGCCATGGCATTGCCCAGCGTTTGGTTCCGGCGCCGATCGAAGGCGTGGACGATATGGCGTCCGGTACCGCGCTCGCCGAGGCGCGCCATCTGGTAGCCGAAGGGCGGTTGACCGAGGATATTCTGCTGGATGCCGGCCGTCGTGGGCAGACCAGGCGGGCGGCCGCGATGCTGGCGGTCAAGGCGTCCGTGCCGCTCGCGGTGGTGGAGCAGGCGGGTGCCTTGCGCAGTGCCAAGGGGCTGATCAGCCTGTCCTGGGCCGCCGGATTCTCCATGCGATCGGCCACCATGCTGCAAACCCTGCTCGCCCGACTGGCCCCCGATGCCGTGGTCGGGCCGGCCGCCGATGGCGGATTTCCGCTCTCGGAGGGGGAGATGTCCTGGCAGTTGGAGGTGTTGGGCGGGGACGGGCGGGCCTGACGGCAGCGCTCGCCGCGGTATTGTCAGATTTCCGCCGTGGAGAATATTCTCCCCCTCCCCTTGCGGGAGGGGGTTGGGGGGGAGGGGTGGCACGCAATACCCATGCGTCATCACCCCTCCCCCCGCCCCCTCCCGC
>CALQHT020000366.1 GCA_943330455.2 Nitrosovibrio sp. Nv4
CCCCCGCCCCTGGCGGGCGGGGGCCGGGGGGGAGGGGTTTTGGGGCATAGTCTGTGCGGGTTCACCCCTCCCCCCGGCCCCCTCCCGCAAGGGGCGGGGGAGGATTTTCTCCGACAGCGCGATCCAGCCACAGTGCGGCCTGGACTCCCCCGCCCGAACGCGACTACCCCGCCCCAAACTCCGCCCGGATCGCCGCCGAATGCTCCCCGATCGACGGCACCGGACCCAACGCGCGAACGCCGTCGCTGGTGATGACCGGCGGTGCCGCAATGTCCACGACGCCATTCGGAGTCTCAACCGCCGCGCGCCGCAACGCCGGATGGTGAGAGAACGCCGCGACATCGTTCACGAAGCCATACGCCGTGTTCGCCGCTCGCAGCTTCATCGCTGCCTGATCCCGCGTCAGCCCGGCGAACATGATCCCGACATGGGCGTCCACCTCGGCCCGGTTGGCGACCCGGATCACGTTGGTTTCGAACCCGGCGCGTTTCGGCAGGTCGGGCTGATCCATGAATTTCGCGCAGAACTCCACCCATTCGCGCTCATTCTGGATCGAGATCAACACCAGCGCGCCCTCCTTGGTCGCGAATGCGCCATACGGGCAGATGGAGGGGTGCGCCAGACCCAGGCGCTCGGGCGGCTTGCCGGTGCCTTCGAAATACAGCAGCGGGACGTTCATCCAGTCCGCCATGCCGTCGAACAGGCTGACCGCGAGGCCCTTGCCCTTGCCGGTGATGCCGCGCTCGATCAGCGCCTCCAGCACGCCGGCATGTGCCGCCATACCGCAGGCGATGTCGCAGGCGGACACGCCGACGCGGCCCGGGCCGGCGGGATGACCGGTGATCATCGCCAGCCCGGATTCGGCCTGCACCAGCAGGTCATACGCCTTCATGGTCGCGTAATCGCCGCTCTCCCCATAGCCTGAAATGTCGACCGTGATCAGGCGCGGATACTTCGCCCGCAGTTCCTCCGACCCGAAACCGGCCCGCGCCGCCGCACCAGGGGCCAGATTCTGGATGAACACATCCGTCTGAGCCAGGATCCGGTGCAGCATCGCCGCGTCGTCGGGCTGCTTGATATCGGCGACCAGGCTCTGCTTGCCGCGATTCAGCCAGACGAAATAGCTGGACCAGCCTTTCGCCGCCTTGTCATAGCCGCGCGCGAAATCGCCCTCCGGCCGTTCGATCTTGATGACCCGCGCGCCCGCATCGGCCAAGCGAGACGAGCAATAGGGCGCCGCCACCGCCTGTTCCAGGGAAACGACGGTCAGGCCTTGAAGGGGTTTTTGCATCAGCTCCGGTTCCGTTCAGCCTCTAGCGCGGTTTTACCGCTCTAGATCCTTGTTTGATCGCATGATTCACACGCTGTTACGTTCCGCCCAGCGTGATCAGCTTCAAACCTTCTCCACTTCCGCTCGGCCCAACAGGCCAGTCGGCATGAAGATCAGCGCGATGATCAGGATGGAGAACGCCGCGACGTCCTTGTATTCGACGCTGAAATAGGCCGACCAGAATACCTCGATCAAGCCGATCAGCAGGCCGCCGAGGACCGCGCCCGGCAAGCTGCCGATACCGCCCAGCACCGCGGCGGTAAACGCCTTCACCCCGGCGAGGAACCCGATGAAGAAGTCGATCACACCGTAGTACAACAGGAACATCATCCCGGCGACGGCCGCCAAAGCCGCGCCAATGACGAATGTCAGACTGATGGTCCGATCCGTATCGATGCCCAGCAATCCCGCCATTTTCAGGTCCTGCTCACACGCGCGCATGGAACGGCCGAGCGGGGTTTTGGTGACCAACCAGGTGAAGATGGCCAGGACGAGGAGCGTGGTCGCGACGATCGCGATCTGCATCCAGGAGAGGTAGACGGCGAATCCGTCCTGCTCCATCACCGGGATGCCGCCTTCGATCAGCGCCTCCATCGGTTTGACCCGGGCGCCCTGGCTGACCTGCGCGAAGTTTTGCAACACGATGGACATGCCGATGGCGCTGATCAGGGGCGCCAGACGGAAGGAGCCTCGCAACGGGCGATAGGCGATCCGCTCCACGGTCCAGCCATAGAGCGCGGCGAGGGCGGCGGCGAAGATCAGGGTCAGGGCCAGCGCCAACGGGATGGCGGTGATGCCGATCCCGGCCAGCCCGAGCAGCGCGATCAAAGAGAGGAAGGCGCCGATCATGAAGATGTCGCCATGGGCGAAATTGATCATGCCGATGATGCCGTAGACCATGGTGTAGCCGACGGCGATCAGCCCGTAGATCATGCCCAGGGTCACGCCGTTGATCAGTTGTTGCAGGGCGTAGGCCAAGGGAGGTGAACTCCGGCGTGGATTGGGTGGGCGGCCAGGAAACACGCCGTGCGCCATCCAGGCAAGGGCCGGACGGAACCAAATGACAACCTTGGGCACGGTAAGGGGCTGAATTGCCCTTACACCGTGGAACCCGGTCCATGACCCTGTCGTCTCTGATTGACCCGTTGCGCCGAGCGGCGTGGCTCGACCGTGACCGGATCGTCGCCTGGGCGTCGGCCTTGCTGGCTATCGAGCTGGCTTTTGCGGTGTTCATCGCCCTGTGGCAGCACGGCGCATTTTTCGTGGTCGAGAACCCGACATCCAGCGATTTCGTCAGCTTCTTTGCCGCGGGGAAGCTGGCTTTGTCCGGCACACCGGCGCTGGCCTATGACCAGGCGGCGCATTACGCGGTGCAGCAGCAGTCCTCGGCACCGGGGGCGCCCTATCAGTTCTTCTTCTATCCGCCGGTTTTCCTGTTTCTGTGCGCCGGTTTGACGGTTCTGCCGTATTTCCTGGCCTATGCCGCGTTTCAGATCGCATCGCTGGGGTTCTTCCTGTGGGTGATGCGCGCGATCCTGCAGGAGAGCGGGCGGGCCTGGACCTTACCGGTCCTCGCCTTCCCCGCCGTTTTCTGGACCATCGGGCTCGGCCAGAATGCATTCCTGACCGCCGGGCTGTTCGGGGCGTTCACCCTGATGCTGGACCGGCGGCCGGTATTGGCCGGGATCGTGCTGGGATTGCTCTGCTACAAACCGCATTTCGGGATGTTGGTGCCGGTTGCGCTGCTGGCCGGAGGGTATTGGCGTTGCTTCCTGGGTGCGGCGGTCAGCGTGATCGCCCTCGTCGGCCTGTCGGTGGCGCTGTTCGGGTGGGAGACGTGGCAGGCCTATCTCCAGGCGTTTTCCGGGTCCGGTCAGGTCTATCAGTCCGGGCGGATCGATCTGGCGGGGATGATCACGGTTTTCGGCGCCATGCGGTTGAACGGATTTTCCGCTGAACTCGCCTACGCCATGCAAGGCGCGTCGGCTGTGGCAATGGCCGCGCTGGTGGCGTTGGTATGGCGCCGCTGCCCCGGGCAGCCGGCGCGGTTCGTGTCGCTGGTGGCGGCGACCTTGCTCGCGGTGCCCTTGGCGTTGCTGTATGATCAGGTGCTGCTCCTGGTGGCGGGCGCCTGGCTGATCCGTGATGGGCGGGCGAGCGGTTTCCTGGGGTGGGAGAAGGTGGCCCTGCTCGCGGCCTATCCCTTAGACCTGCTGCTTTGGCCCTTGGGAACCGGGTGGCATCTGCCGCTGGGTCCGTTGCTGAGCCTTGCGGTCCTGGCCCTTGCCCTACGTCGGTTGTCACCATTCCTGCTCGGGCGTTCGGCTACCGCGCCCGGGGCCGGCTTGGCTGTCGGAGCAACCTCGTAGGGGGCGGGTTCGGCCGGTCGGTCTAATGCCAACCTGCCGAACAGCATCCCCTGACCGTCATTGGCGGACTTGATCCGGCAGCCCGCTCCCTGCCGTTGATGCGCGGGTTGCCGGATCAAGCCCGGCAATGACGGTGACGGGACGCTATGGGCCATTGTTTTGACCCGATGGTCTAACGCCCTGATTTGACGGCGAGACCCGCGCGAGGGGCCCAACGGGTCACCCCCGATGCGTTTTGGGGCTGGTTCGCCGAGCGGCGCCGGCCTATAATCGGGCATCCGAAAATGGCGGGTTGTTCCCAGGCTGGAATCCCACCCTGTTCGTCGGATTGTGCCATTTATCATAGTTATCCACATTGCAGCGTGGGTTTCTATTGGATATTATTGGTCATCACTATCTGTCGACGATAGGAAACGCGCGCGATGTCTTCGTCCTCTCCCGATCATGTCTTGCGCCTGCCGCCGTCGAATGTGCGGGCCGAGCAGGCGTTGCTGGGAGCGATTCTGGCGAACAACCGGGCGTATGAGCGGGTTTCCGATATCCTCAGCCCGGAGCATTTTTCCGACCCGGTGAATGGGCGATTGTTTCAGGCCATTGCGCGCAAGATCGAGGCCGGACAGCTTGCCGACCCGGTCACGTTGAAGCCGGAACTGGAACATACCGGCGCTTTGACCGATGCGGGCGGACTCCCGTACCTGTCTCGCCTGCTCACCGCCATGGTGGGCATTATCAACGTGTCCGATTACGGCAAGGCGATCCACGATAACTGGATTCGGCGACAGTTGATCGACCTCGGCGAAAGAATAGTCAACGACGCCTTTGGTTCCGAAGACAATCTTAGCGGCACGGAGCAAATAGAAGCCGCCGAACAATCGCTGTTCCAACTGACCAGCAACAGTCGGGTCGGCGGCGGTTTCATGACGTTCCATCAGGCGTTGACGGAGGCGTTGCACGGCGCCGAACGTGCCTTGAACCGCACGGGGCAGGTCTCTGGCCTGCCGTCGGGTTTGCGGGACCTGGACGCCAAGTTGGGCGGCCTGCATCCGTCCGATCTGATGATCCTGGCGGGTCGTCCCGGCATGGGAAAGACCGCTTTGGCAACCAAAATCGCGTTCGGGGCCGCGAAGGCGCTGATGGCCGAGGCCATCGCCGCCAACAGCGCCAACCCCAGCCCGGCTCAGGTTGCGGTGTTTTCCCTGGAAATGAGTTCCGAACAGTTGGCGACTCGGTTGCTCAGCGAGGAATCCAGGGTCTCCGGCGATCGCATCCGGCGTGGCGATATCGGGCAGAAGGAGTTCGATACGTTCGTGCAGGTGTCGCGTGAAATCGCCAGCCTGCCCATACAGATCGACGATACGCCTGCGATTACGATCTCGGCCTTGCGGACACGCTGCCGGCGGTTGAAGCGGACCAAGGGTCTGGCGCTGGTGATCGTGGATTATCTGCAACTCATGCGCCCTGCCGCTGGCGTGCGGGCGGAGAATCGCGTGCTGGAAATCAGCCAGATCACGCAGGGCTTGAAGGCGCTGGCCAAGGAACTGGCGGTGCCGGTGATGGCGCTGTCTCAGTTGTCGCGCGCGGTTGAATCGAGAGAAGACAAACGGCCTCAGCTTTCGGATCTGCGTGAGTCTGGCACGATCGAGCAGGATGCCGACTGCGTGATGTTTGTCTACCGGGACGAATACTACCTGGAACAGCGGATGCCGAAGGAAGCGTCCTTCACCGATGGGGCCGAGAAGTTCCACAAGGCCATTGCCGACTGGCAGGCCCGGATGTCGGTCGCCCACAACCGCGCGGACCTGATCATTGCCAAGCAACGGCACGGCCCGACCGGGACGATCCCGCTGTTCTTCGAGGCGGAGTTCACCCGATTTGGGAATTTGGACACGTCGGAGATGCATAACGAGTATTGAGAGCGACGGTCCCCCTACCGATAGGGGTAGGGAAGGCTACCAACCTCCCCTCCCTCCGAACCGTGCTGGCGGTTCTCCCGCACACGGCTCTCCAGTGGCTGGTTATCCTCATCGGGGGTGTCTCGCGGTGTCCAGAGCCATGGTCAG
>CALQHT020000367.1 GCA_943330455.2 Nitrosovibrio sp. Nv4
AGCGACATCGCCCGCGCCCTGGTTTCTACTGTTGGTATCTGTTGGATTCGCAAACGCATGATACCAAAGACCGGGCGCGGGCGTCTCGCCGAATTATCGCGAATTTACGGCGAAATTCACCCTGTCAGTTGGCTTTTGCAAGTGGCTCCACTGAATGGTTGCATATTCCGGGAACTCGGCAGAATTCACTCTCTATGGGCGAACCGACCTCGTGCCCCGTCCGGCGCGGTAACCCCGCATCTCCAGAGAGCCACCATAGACGGTTCGCACCGCGACCGCGTTGATCCGCCTGTCTCCCTATATGAGACAAAGCCTCCCGCCCTCGATCGCGAATCCCATGCGTCTAGGCCCCAACCAGAACACCGAGCGGTGCCTCGACACGCCACCGCTCGGCTCCCTTTCAGATCACGAAACCGTATTGCGGGGCACATCCCTGAACGGCTTCGTCGTATCCACGCTCGGCTCCTTCGGCATCTTCAGCACACGCTCCGAAATAATGTTGCGCTGAATCTCGTCAGTGCCACCCGCAATCGATGTGGCCGGCACGGACACCAGGATCTCGGCGATCACCCCATCCATCGGACTGCCTTCGCCCGTCAGCATCGCATTCGCCCCGGACATCTGCGTGTGCAACCGCGCCGCGGCCCGCGCGATATAGCTCGAAACCAGCTTGCCCAGTGAGCCTTCCGGGCCTTGCGGACGGCCTTGCTCCTGCGCCGTGCGGGCCCGCCGAGCGGTCCATTCGGCGGCTTTCGACATGACCATGAGCTTGGCGATTTCCTGACGAGCGGCCGGATCGTCGATCATGCCCGTCTCTTTCGCACGCGGTATGATCAGATCGACGCGACCGGCACGCTGTGGATACCATTTATATGGCTCCATCGTCGTGGCGATCTCGGCCCGTTCTTCCTCATACGCCCGACCAGGCTTCGTGGAGGCGGAAGCCCAGGTCCGCAACGCATCCGCGCCACGCCGTTCATGCATCAGGGTCGTTGTCGTGACCGCCCAGCCGTCACCGACCTCGGCCACCAGGAATTCCGGCTGCACCGTCGCATCCGTCAGGAACACCTGGTTGAACGAGGCATGACCGTTCATCTGGCGCAACGGCTGCACCGTCACCCCCGGCTGCTTCATGTCGATGATGAAATACGACAGGCCGCGATGCTTGGTCTTGTCCCAATCGGTTCGTGCGAGCAACAACCCCCAATGCGCCTTGTGCGCACTGGTGGTCCACACTTTCTGACCGTTGACGATCCACTGGTTGCCACGCATCTCGGCCCGCGTCACCGCGCCCGCAACGTCCGAGCCACTGCCCGGCTCACTGAACAACTGGCACCAGGTGTCCTCCCCGGTCAGGATCCGGCGCAGGAATTTCTCCTTATGCATATCCGTGCCGTGCGCCAGGATGGTCGCGGCGGCCAGGGTTCGGATGCCCGCCTTGGCAACGCCGATGGCGCCGATGCGCTGGAATTCTTCCTCGACGACGGGCACAAAGCCCACCGACAGGTCGCGCCCGTACCACTGAGTCGGCCAATGCGGCACACCCCAGCCGGCATCCGCCACCTTGTTGCGCCATTCGACCAGACCCAGCTCCGGGTTCCAGTTCGCTTCTAACCAGGCGCGCACTTCGGCGCGGACGGAGGCTTCGTTGATTTCGGTCATATCGCTGTCCCCCTCACGCCGCCCAATTGCGCATCATCAGTTCCCGGTGGTGATGGGCATCGCCCAACAGCACCTCGGAGCTTTTGGCACGCTTGAACCAGAGATGGGTGTCGTTGTCCCAGGTAAAGCCGATGCCGCCATGGATCTGAACCGCGTGCACGGCTGTCTGGATATAGGTATCGCTAGCGCAGGCCTTGGCGAGAGATGCGGTCATGGCGATGTCGTCATCCCCATCATCCAGCGCCGCGGCGGCGAAATAGGCCGCGGATTTCGCCAGCTCGACTTCCAGCAGCATGTCGGCCTGCTTGTGCTTCATCGACTGGAACGACGCGATCTGCCGGCCGAACTGCACGCGCAGCATGGCATAGGCCAGAGCATCCTCCCGCAACCGCTCCGCGCCGCCGACCATTTCGTTGGACAGGCACACCGCGGCTTCAATCATCGTCCGCGCGAATGGGGCGGCCGCACCGCCAGCCTCGCCCAACAGGGTCGCCTCGACCCCGTCGAAGGTCAGGCGCGCCAGTTTGCGGGTCGGGTCCATGGCGTTCAGCGGCGAACGCGTGAGCCCCGCCGCATTGCCCGCGACAGTAAAGAAGGACAGGCCGGCGTCACCGCTCGATCCAAGGGCGCGCGCCAGCACGACGATCAGGTCGGCGGTTTGCCCATCGATGACGAAGCTCTTGTGGCCGTTCAGCCGGTAACCGCCGCCCGACGGGGTCGCGACCAGAGTGGTGCCGGCCGCGTCCCAGCGCCCGTTATCCTCGCATGACGCCAGAGTCGCGATGGTCTCGCCCGACGCGATACCGGGCAGCAGGGCCTGCTTTTCCGCATCCGTCCCGGCGTTCAGAATGGCGCCGGCCGCCAGCACGGTGGTCGCGAAATACGGCGCGCATAACAGCGAGCGCCCCATTTCCTCCAACACGATGCAATGCTCGCCGAAGCCGAACCCATGGCCGCCATAGGCTTCCGGGATGCGCACCGCCGTCAGTCCGAGTTCGGCGTTGATCGCCCGCCAGCCTTCACGTTCCCATCCGGCTTCGGTTTCCATCAACCGCCGCACTTCCTTGGTCGGCGAACGGTCCGTCAGGAAGCGACGCAGATTGGTCCTGAACTCTTCCTGTTCACTTGAAAAACTGAACTTCATGAACTCTCCCCCGGATGCGTCCCGGGACGTTTCCCGGGCCACGTCCCTCTGGGGCGCATTATAGAGCCAATCGCTTCCCGGCTGGAAGCGCTTGGGGAGAGGCTGGCGACACGCGCGATCGACCTGGCCGACATGCCTATTATCTGATCAAGCCACCCGTCCGGTCGGCGGTGGGAGACGGTCGGGCGCACGCGCTTGGCCGACACTGAGCGGCGTTTTTCGAACATGCGTGTGCGATTCCGATATCCGTATGCGGGCAGGGGCGTCTGAGTCGGGTGGATCAGAGCGGCGGAGGGGGCAACGGCGGGTGAACTGGCCATGGGCGGAGCATCTAAAGTTTGCGTTTTGTTCTATGCGAACCTTGGCCAAATTGGCAACCCCAAACGCGCCTGTCGCGTCAGGCGATGACCACGAATGACCGAATCCGGGGAAGATGGCACCAGCCTCTTACCGTCATGGTCGGCGGGCGATGGCACTCGCTCGCAACGGCGTCTTCGTGATCTTCGTGTCTACCATGAAAATAGAACCAGGATGCCGCGGAAACGGCGGAAAACCGCCATTTTCTTCCATGGGGGTGCGGCCGCGGCCGCTGGTTAACTTCGTGGTGGAGAATCGCGGACTGGACCAAGGACATCGTGCCTTTCCTGGCTCTCCGATGGATAGGCAGCACCGAACCGCAAATCCGAGATTTTTCAACACGAATGCACGAAGGTCACGAAGAAGGAAGGGGGAGACGGTGCCACCCATGGGCCTGATCTCCTCGCGGAGGGACAGTCCGCTCCCACAGAAGATCAATGAAATCCCGGGAATAGCGCGGCTGCCCGGTCCACGGACGGTTATGCCAGACGGCGACAAGATCGACTCTCCGACCGGCGCTTCTCCGTCATGCCAGTGCAGGCCGGCATCCACGACTTCCCGAGGCTGCAACAACGGAAATCCCGGATGGCCGACCCAGCGACCGCCATGGCCGGGCTGCTCGGCCGGCGGGTCATTGTTTTCCGCCAGTTGGTAGTACAGCAAGCGATATCCGACGCTAACCCGGTGTTTGCCTGGATTATGGGCATTGGTTACCAAAATCGTCTAATTTTCAATACGCACCCTTTATCGGATTGCGTGCTCCGTCACCGAACCTCAGTTTTCGGGCGGGGATAGGCGACCAAAATATTGATATTAGAAAATATTATCCGGATTCTTGAGACATTGGATGCAATATTGAATTTCTGTAATCCATTCCGAATCCATGCGGATAACCGGGGGTTTCGTTACGAACCAATGCGGATATCGGGGGGTATTGTTGCGCTTCCCTGCCGTTAACACTCGCCCCATGTTTGAGCAGACCGCCCAATCCGACATCAGAGCCAGCCGGCCCCACCCTCAAGCCCATGACGGGCACGATTGCCCGGGACAGACCGCCCTTGCCACCCCAAGGTCGCGCCGCCGAACCCGCCCATGCCACCCCAAACCGGTTTGGGGCTGGGTCGGGATCGTCCCCTGCCCTATTCGGCGACCATCGACACGTTTTGCCAGCGGCTGGCCGGGATCGGCAGACCCAGATGCTCGCGCAAGGTCGTGCCCGCATACTCCGTCCGGAACAGACCGCGACGCTGCAATTCCGGGATCACCATGTCGACGAAATCGGTCAGCGAGCCAGGCAACCAGGCCGGCATCACGTTGAACCCGTCGGCGGCGCCGTTCAGGAACCATTCCTCCATCACATCGGCAATCTGCGACGGCGTGCCGACCGCCAGCAAATGTCCCCGCGGGCCGGCGTTCAGTAGACACAGTTCCCACAGGGTCAGATTGTCGCGCCGCGCGGCCTCCAGCAGCAATCTCTGGCGAGACAGCGGGCCATTGGTGTCGCCCATATCCGGCACCGGCCCGTGCAGCGGATACTTGTCCAGGCCGCCGACGCCGATCGTGTGCTCCAGCACCGACAGGCCGACGCTGGGATGAATCAGGGACTGCAAATAGTCGAACTTCTCCCGCGCCTCCGCCTCCGTGCGCCCGACCACCGGATAGATGCCGGGCATGACCCGAACCTCGGCCGGAGATCGCCCGTAGCGCGGCAGCCGATCCATCACGTCGCCGTAGAAGTTCCGCGCCTGCTCGAACGTGGTTTGCGCGGTGAACACAACCTCCGCCAGTTTCGCCGCCAGATCCCGCCCGGTGTCGGACGCGCCAGCCTGCACCAGGACCGGCCGTCCCTGCGGCGAGCACGCGACGTTCAACGGCCCGCGCACCTTGAAATACTTGCCGCGGTGATTCAGCACATGCATTTTTTCTGGGTCGAAATAGATCCCGCTCTCCTTGTTGCGACTGAAAGCATCAGGCTCCCAACTGTCCCACAGGCCGGTGACGACCTCCGCGAACTCCAGGGCGCGATCGTAGCGTTCGGCGTGCGCGTAATGTTCGTCGCGATTGTGGTTGAAGGCCTCGGCTTCGTTATTGGAGGTGACCAAATTCCATCCGGCGCGCCCGCCGCTGATCTGGTCCAACGAAGCGAACTGACGCGCCAGTGTATAGGGCTCGTTATAGGTCGAGGTGGCGGTGGCAACGAGGCCCAACCGGGACGTGACCGCGGCAAGGGCGGAGAGAATGGTCATGGGCTCGAACTTCACGACCTTACCCATGCGGCCGCGGGAGGCCGGATTGCCGAAGATGCTGACGGCGGCACTGTCGGCCAGGAACAGCAGGTCGAACTTGCCGCGTTCGGCGGTCTGCGCGACGGACATGACCTGGGAAAACACCGTGCCGGACTCGGCAAAGGCGTCCTTGTGGCGCCAGGCGGCAACGTGCTGGCCGGTTTCGTGAACGAAGGCACCCAGACTCATCATGCGGCGCGTGGCGGGCGTGCTCATGGGCTTGGCTCCCCGGGTCGGTCGTGGGGGAGCGTAATACGGATGGGTGAGGGGTGGGAAGGGCGGGGGG
>CALQHT020000368.1 GCA_943330455.2 Nitrosovibrio sp. Nv4
AGCCTGGTCCAGGCCGCGAAGGCAAAGGCGCGCGGATATCGATCAACCCGTAACCTCAAAGCCATGGTCTATCTCATCGCCGGAAAGCTCGACCTCAGGCTGCCAGTATGAAATCGTTACCACCCACTCCAAACAGCGAGGAGCCCATATTCGTCAGGTCGCGGTCCCTTGTAAAGCGTCAACACCGTCATTCCACGGAAGAGACGGTTATCCGACGACGCTGCCCGACCATGGTCGCCTAAAGCCATCAGTCCAGCCGGATATTCGCCTCCCGCACCAGCTTCGCATTCGCATCCATGTCGGAATCGCGGTAGATCGCGATTTCCTCGGGGGTCTGGATGGGAACCACGATGTTGATCTCGCGCATGCGCCGGATCATGTCGTCGGTCTGAGCGGTTTCGACGATCTTGGCGTTCAGGCGGGTAATGATATCGCGCGGCGTTCCGGCGGGCGCCTGCAGGGAATACCAGATCGGCACATCGGCGTTCGGAAAACCGGCCTCGGTCAGGGTCGGAACGTCGGGGTAGTCCGGATGGCGCGTGGGGTAGTTTATCGCCAGCAGTTTCAACTTCCCCGACCGGACATGCGGCAATGCAATGATCTCGTTCATCATCTGGATATTGCCGGCCAGCACGTCGTTCAACGCCTCGGCGCTGCCCCGATAGGGCACGTGCAGGATATCGATCCCTGCGCGGGTTTTCAGCATTTCGATGCGCATATGTGTGGCGGTGCCGAGCCCGGCGGAGCCGTAGGAGAGTTTTCCAGGGTTCTTTTTGGCATAGGCCACCAGTTCGGCCATCGTGTTGATACCAAGAGAAGAGACGATGACGAATCCGGCCACCATGTCGCCGACGCGCGCGATCGGCAGCAGGTCTTTGCGGGCGTCGTAGTTCACCTTGCGAAGCTGCGGCAGGACGGTGATGGGGGAGTTGGGTGTCTGCAACAACGTGTGCCCGTCGGGCGCCGAACGAATGACGCCCTCGACCCCGATCGTGCCGGAAGCGCCGCCGCGGTTATCCAGCACGAAGGGTTGGCCGAAGAAGCCCTGCAACTTGTCGCCCCAAAGACGGGCAATGAAGTCGGAAGCGCCGCCAGCCGGGAACGGAATGATGAGTTTCACGGGCCGGTTCGGCCACGCTTCCTGCGCGCGGGCCGGCAGTGCCAGGCCCGCTGCCGCACCCGCCATCAGACCGCGCCTGCCGATCGATCCATGCCGTTGTGCCATCTGTCCCACTCCCCATGCTGGTTCATTGTCTTGGGTCGAAGTGTGGCGGAGGCGGATGGGGTCCGACAAGCCGGCCGCGGGCCTGCCGAACACAGGGGAGGGGGCCGCAATCCATGGCGCGATGCTCAGACCAGTAAATTCGGCCTTGGGAATGTGCCGATATCCGAGGAACAGCCGGCGTCGGACAGAGATCGGTCCCTGCGTCGTTGCCGACAGGGGTGCCGTGACGACCAACCGCCTCTGCGATAGGCTCGCCCTCCGAGTCCCGGAACGCCCCCCAGGAGGAACCAAGGTGCAAGAACCCGTGCTTCTGGCCGATATCGGCGCCACAAACGCCAGGTTCGCTCTATTGCGACACGGAACCCTGGGCCAGGTGTCGGCCTATCAGGTCGCCGCCTACCCAACGCCGGAAGATGCCGCGAGAGCATTTCTGGACGATACCCTGGCCGGGACGTCGCCACCTCGGTCCGCCGTCATCGCCGCGGCGGGAGCGCCGGTGGACGGCAAAATCTCCATGGTCAACGCCGGCTGGACCCTCGACCCCGCCCTCCTCGCCTCCGCGCTCGGCCTGTCGACGGCACGGGTGCTGAACGACTTTGAGGCGCTTGCCTGGGCCTTGCCCGACCTTGGACCCGACGATCTGGTTGCGTTGGACGACGTGCCGCGGCCGTCTACCGGCACGTTGGCGGTGATCGGGCCTGGCACCGGCTTCGGGTTGGCCGCCCTGGTGCGTGGAACCGCCGACGACCGGCCCGTGGTGACAGAAGGCGGCCATGCCACGCTCGCCGCCGAGGACGCCCGGGAGGACGCGGTGATCGATTGTCTGCGTGCGGAATTCGGCCATGTCTCGGTGGAGCGTGTGCTGTCCGGCGCCGGACTTGCCGCCTTGTATCGCGCTTTGGCCAAGGTGGAGAACCGTCCGGCACCGGAACGGGACAGCCCGGCGATCGTGGCGCATGCGCTGGACGGCGATTGCCCGCACAGCCGGGAGACGTTGGCGATGTTCTGCGCTTTTCTTGGCAGCGTCGCCGGCAACACCGCGCTGACCCTGGGCGCGACCGGCGGTGTGTTCATCGCCGGTGGCGTCACGCCGCGTTTCCGTTCCTTCCTGGTAACCTCCGCCTTCCGGGAGCGGTTTGAGGCCAAGGGGCGGTTGCAGCCTTACCTCGCGCGCATTCCCGCGCGTTTGATTGTGCACCCCAACCCCGCCTTTGTTGGACTTTGCCGGCTGGCGCGACAATCCGATGGATAGGACCTGAACCCGGGGCTCCACTGGGCAGTGAATACCGCCGGCCAAACGGACGATATTCGCGATGCCACTCCGGATTATGTGTTCGGCGATCGGCTGGCCAGTCAGCCGGATGGCAGCCCCATGTTTCGGTTGTGTCTCTTGTCGTTGGCACGCAACCTGCTTACCCCTCGTCTCACTGATCGACGTATCGACGAAAGAAGGGAACCCAGTACCATGACCGTGACCAGGCTGACCGGCCTCCCGCGCCGCTCCTTGCTCGCCACCGCTGGGCTCGCCACGGCCGGGGTTGCCGCCGGGTCCGGGGCGATCACCGGCTTTCCCACCATCTGGGCGCAGAAGATCCGCAACATCACCTTGCGCCAGTTCGGCACCGGTGTGTCGAACCTGAACGCCATTGCGGACAAGGTGAAGCAGGATCTGGGCTTCACCCTGCAGATGACCGCGCTCGATTCCGATGCGGTGACCCAGAAGGCGGTCACCCAGCCGAAATCCTACGATGTGGCGGATATCGAGTATTGGATCTGCAAGAAGGTCTTTCCGACCGGCACGATGCAGCCGATGGACGTCAAGAGGATCAAGAACTACGACAAGATCGTGCCGATCTTCACCTCCGGCCGCCTGACACCCACCAGCACGATCGCCCAGGGCACCGCGCCGCACACGGTCAGCTTCGTCGACTCGCCGAACGCCAAGACCTTCGCCAAGCAGCAGACCGGCTGGATGACCCTGATCCCGACGATCTACAACGCGGACACCTTGGGCATCCGCCCCGACCTGGTCGGACGCAAGATCACCCATTGGAAGGACCTGGTCGACCCGGCCTTCAAGGGCAAGGCATCGATCCTCAACATCCCGTCCATCGGCATCATGGACGCGGCGATGGTCATGGAATCCCTCGGCACCCTCAAATACGCCGACAAGGGCAACATGACGAAGCCGGAAATCGACAAGACCATCGGTTTCCTGATCGAGGCCAAGAAGGCCGGCCAGTTCCGCGCCTTCTGGAAAAGCTTCGATGAGAGCGTCAACCTGATGGCCTCCGGGGAGGTGATCATCCAGTCGATGTGGTCCCCCGCGGTCGCCGCGGTGCGCGCCAAGGGCATCCAGTGCGTCTACCAGCCTCTGGCGGAAGGCTATCGCGCCTGGGGCGGTGGCCTGGGATTGGCAAAGCATCTGACCGGAATCGAGCTTGATGCTGCCTACGAATATATCAACTGGTACCTGTCCGGCTGGGTCGGCGCCTACCTCAACCGCCAGGGCTACTACAGCGCCGTGCTGGACACCGCGAGAATGTATATGAGCGCCGATGAATGGGGCTTCTGGATCGAGGGCAAGCCCGCCAAGTCGGACATCCTCTCGCCCGAGGGCAAGGTCATGGAAAAGGCCGGCGCGGTGCGCGACGGCGGGTCGTTTGCCGAACGGATGGGCCGTGTCGCATGCTGGAACTCGGTGATGACCGAGGACCGTTACATGGTCCAGAAATGGAACGAATTTATCGCCGCTTGACGCGCGATCACATCACCGCCTGGCTGCAGGCAACACCCCTGGCCCTTGTGCTGGGGGTGTTTCTTGCTTTGCCCATGGTGGCGCTGCTGGTGGTCAGTTTCTTCGACTACGACAGCGTCCAGATCATCCCCGGCTTCGTCCTGACCAATTATCGCGAAGCGCTCGGCTCAGCGGTGACCTGGCGGACCTATCTGAACACATTGCGCTATACGGCGATCGTCTGGGGGCTGACCGCGACGATCGGCTTCACCGTCGCCTATGTGCTGGCCTTCGAGATCCGGTCCCGCACCGCGCAGATGGTGTTGTTCCTGGTCTGCACGGTGCCGTTCCTGACATCGAACGTCATCCGCATGATCTCCTGGATTCCGTTTCTTGGCCGTGAAGGGCTGCTGAACACGGCGATGGTTCGGGTCGGGCTGATCGATGCGCCGCTGGAATTCCTGCTGTTCTCCGATTTCGCTGTCATCCTCGCCTATGTGCATCTCTATACGCTGTTCATGGTGACGCCGGTGTTCAACTCCATGATGCGGATCGACCGCTCCCTGCTGGAGGCAGCGACGGATGGCGGTGCCGGTTTCTGGCAAACAATCGTGCAGGTCATCCTGCCATTAAGCAAATCCGGCATCGCCATCGGTTCGGTGTTCGTCGTGACGCTTGTCATGGGCGATTTCGTGACCGTGCGGCTCATGAGCGGCGGGCAGAGCGCGTCCATCGGGTTGATGATCGCCAACCAGATATCGTTGCTGCAATACCCGGCGGCCTGCGCCAATGCGGTGGTGCTGCTGGCGGTCGTGCTGATGATGATCGGTGCGATCCTGCGTATCGTCGATATCAGGAAAGAACTATGAGGCGCCGTCGGCTGCCGCTGCGCCGCTGGGCCCTGCTGGGGTTTCTGGCGCTGTTCATCCTGTTTCTGTACGGACCAACCCTGACCATCCTGGTGCTGTCGTTTCAGGGGCCGGATGGCGGCCTGACATTTCCCATGAACGGGGTTTCCACCCATTGGTTCGTGCGCCTGTTCGAACCGCAGGCGGTTGGCGATTTCGGCGGCTCTCTGCTGCGATCCCTGGGGTTGGCCAGCATGGTGACGGTTGGGACCGTGGTCATTTCGCTATCCGCCGGCATGGCATTTCGGCGGCGGTTTCCGGGATCGGATGCGCTGTTCACCCTGACCGTGGCCAGCCTGATCGTGCCGTCGATTTTGGTGAGCCTTGGGGTCGGCTTGCTGTTCAGCCAAACCGGCGTGGATACGACCTGGTACGGGTCGGCGTTTGGTGCGCAACTGACCTGGACCCTGCCATTCGGCCTCCTGATCATGTTCGCCGTGTTCAACCGGTTCAATCATGCGTGGGAAGAAGCCGCCAACGATCTTGGCGCCTCCCCCTGGCAGCGGTTTCGCCATGTGGTGCTGCCGATCGTGCTGCCCAGCGTCGTCGGCATCGCGCTGTTCGGCTTCACCCTGTCCTATGACGAGTTCGCCCGCACGATGCTGACGGCTGGCAGCGACAACACCCTGCCGTTGGAGATCATCGGCATGACCACGAACGTCACCACGCCCGTCCTCTATGCGTTGGGGACGGTCACGACGGTGTTCTCGTTTCTGGTGATCGGCGTTGCCTTGCTGGCGATGCGGTTGGTCGCGCCGAAGCCGATCAGGCCAGCGGGGCGTTGAGGGCGGGGCTTCCGCCCCGGACCCCGACCAGGGCTCTGCCCTGGACCCGCCAAAGGCGCGGCCTTTGGAATGCGA
>CALQHT020000369.1 GCA_943330455.2 Nitrosovibrio sp. Nv4
GTGCCCGGCTATCTCGCCTTCATGCACAAGCTGGTCGCCGATCCGGTTGAAGCACAGCGGCTGCATCCGATGATCCGCCAGGCGATGCGCCATTCCGGCAACCCGTTCGCGACGTCGGATTATATTCTGGTGAAAGCGGTCAAGCCGATGTCCGCCTGACCGGCTCGGTCTGCCTGACGGGATCGCCGTTGTCCCAGGCCATCAGGGTCCGCAGTCGGTCGGCGAACAGCAACGATGCCTCGGTCATCAGCCAGTCGGCCAGAATATCGACGTGGCGCGCCCGCCAATCCTCCAACACGGACCCTTTCAGCCACCGATTGGCCGCCCCCATGGCCGGGCCGGAATGGATCTGGAAATTGGCCCGCTGGTCCGCCCTGCCGTCGATCGCCAGCCGGCTGGAATGAATAAAGTACCAGCGGAAGATCATCGCCATCTTCTTCCGCGGATTGGCCTCCGCCTCCGCCAGTTGCTCGGGCGCGTTTCCGGCATAGAAATTGGCGGTTTCCTGCCAGACAGCGCCAAGATCGCGACCGAGATACCGGTCCTCGATCTCCTTGATCATGGTCGGCGGAATGTCATGCAGCCCGGCGCTGGAGCGATACAGTTCGTAGAGACGGTTGGCACGTCCCGGGAACAACGTGCCGCGCTTCAACACCTGGACCTTGGCGCCGATTTCGAACATGTCGCCGGCGGGTGCGATATCGAAATCGGCGAGGTCGGCCTGCGCCAGCATGTCCTTCGCGGTATCGGAAATCCCGGCTTCCGGCGTGCATTGGTTGATGGAGCCGGTCAGCACGAAATCCGCCCCCAGCATGAAAGCCGCGGCGATGGCATCCGGCGTGCCAAGGCCCCCGGCCGCACCGATCCGGACTCGCTGGCTCAGGCCGGTCTGCGCCGCGATCTCATCTCGCAACCGCCGGAAATGCGGCACCAAGGTGAACGCCACCCGGCGATCCGTATGACCGCCCGAGTCCGCCTCCGCACAGACATCGTCCGCCAGCGGGATGTGTTCGGCCAGGCGGGCCTCGTCCTGCGTAATGCGGCCGGCTTGGAGCAGTTCCGCCACGATCGTGGGGTCCGGCGGGGCGAAAAACTGGCGCGCAACCTCCGGCCGGGACAGCTTGGCCATCACTCGGTTGACCGCCCGGAGCTTTCCATCCGCCGCGACATGCACCCCCGCCAACCGGTAACGCACCAAAGCCGGGGTCACACGGATAAAGGCGGAGGCCTCGATGCTGCGCACGTCCTCCGCCAGCAGCAGGTCGGTCAGTTCGTCTTCCTGGGAAGGCAGCAGCGGATTGTGCAGAAAATTGATGCCGAATGGCTGCCCGGGAGCAATCGCGGCGCGGATACGCCGGATCGCGCTGGCTATCCGGTTGATCGGCAATCCGCCCGCGCCGAAAAATCCCAGGATCCCGGCGCGCGCCAGCCGGATCACCCATTCTTCGGACGCGATGCCCTTGCCCATGGCCCCGGCAACATAGGCGTGCCTGGTATTGTGGTCGGACCGGAAGGCCGGATCGCCAAGGATGGGTCCGTTATCGGACCGGTCCTGGGCTCGGGTCTGGGATATCAGGGTCATAGAATCGGCAGCCCACCCAGGCGGCTCGTCCCATACACGGCGCCGGGACGAATGACGCGGCATGCCGACATGGCCGACACAAGTCCAAAAACGAAAAAGCGGCGCAATCGGCGCGCCGCAATTTCAGTCGTGCAGGATCGGCTCAGATCAGCCAAGCCTCAATCGTCGTCGTCATCGTCATCGTCGTCATCATCGTCATTGTCGAAAAAGCCACCCAGCGAGGGCTCTTCACGAACAACAACCACGACAGCCTGGGCATTCGCGGACAGAATGCCCTCCTCGCGGAGGCTCAGGATCGCGTCTTCAACCTTGTCCATCAGGCGCCCATGGCCACGGCGCAGGCGCTTGACCGAACGGCGGCTATATTCGCCAAGATCGACAACGCAAAGTTCGGCGATGGAAGATTGATCGGAGGTCTCGGCGCTGGGCGCAGCAGTGTCAGCAGTTCCGGCCGGAGGCATATCTCGATCTCCTGTCTTGGGGGGAGGTGTGCGCGTTGGGAGGCAAGCTAGTCGCGGTAGGAGCTGCTAACCCGGAAGAGCTTCTTCGGTTTCGCCTTCTTGACCGCCCGAAAGACGTTCTTGGGCATGTCTTTCAGCCAACCGTCGCGCTTCTTCTCGTTCGAACGTTCATGGCGGGCCATGTACTCGTCCAGAACCCGGGTCTGGAAATCCACCAGCTTCCGGATGCCACGCTCCATCGGCCGCAAATTGCGAGAGGAACGCTTGCCGTGGCGATCGCCTTCAAAGGCTTCGCGCGAAACGATACGACCGGTGTCATCCCGCTTCAGCACGGTCACGCGCTTGATCGGATTGCGGTTGTCGTCGTCGTCATCATGGTTGCGATACACCGTGCGAGCACCGCTGCCCGATTCACCCGCCTTGATGACGGTTACACGCCGTATGTCGCGATCCAGCTTGAATGCCATCATCCCTTCCTTTCGGCTCAGAGCCAGCTTCACTATAGGGACGGAGATGGTGATCGGCAACCAAAGTTCCGGTCGATAGGCCTACTTTCGGTCAGCCTTCAGCAGTTCCTTCACAACGCGATGCGCCATCGCCAGCACGATGACACTTCCCAAGATCACGATGATCGACCAACCTTTCTCCATATGTGGAAAATGATCGACGATCGTGTCCAAAAACGCATTATGCACATGCTCGGCCATATTCTGCTCATGCGTTTTCAAGTATTTGTAACCGAACGCCAGGGTCGTGAGCAGCAACCCAACCGCCATCACTTTTGTTACAATCGCCCCGATGCGAGACATCTTGGAAATCGCCGCCTCAAAATTGAACGCCGACGACCGCAAAACCGGACCCAACAACAGATGATATTCCTCCAGGGTCGACGCGATGGAACCAATCCCACGCGTGATCGTCCCCTTGCGGATCAGTTGTGCGATGCCGCGACGCGACGCCTGTTTGAAATAGCCCTTCAAAATCTTCGTGTAGTCCATCCCAGGGTACAAGTACTCAAGCGACGCATCCAACGTCGACAAAGTTCGCGCAATCTTCAAAAACTCCCATGTCTGCTCGGCTCCGTAACGA
Organism: Nitrosovibrio sp. Nv4; assembly: GCA_943330455.2. GTDB lineage: Bacteria > Pseudomonadota > Alphaproteobacteria > Acetobacterales > Acetobacteraceae > Rhodopila. The sequence goes on from CALQHT020000369.1 coordinate 3,133, forward strand.
TACATCACCTGGCTCACCTCGGCGGCACCCGTGTTGACACTCCGATCGCGGAACGCCAACTGCGCGATCTTGGTTTTGCCACTCCAGGTCCGCATGCAACGAATCAAGTCCGACCGCAATTCCGCCATCGTGCGCACCGGCACGTGGGAACACAGGCGCAATTGCAGATCCACCGCCTTGCCAAAATCCTTCTCCGCCATCGCACGCTGAATCCCGCGGTAGAGGATCAGAAACTCCCGATCCAGCGTCCCCACGCTGCCCAGGTCGATCAAGACCGCCCGACTGTCACGCAGCAGGACGATGTTGCCGGGGTGCAAGTCCGCGTGGAACAGGTTGTTCTCAAACAACTGCCGCATGAAGGAGGTCAGCAGCCGCATGCCCACCTTCTTCGGATCGATGCGGTTCGCCTGCAACCAGTCATCCACACGGTCGGGATCCACCGCGCACGCCTTGATGTAATCGCTCATCAGGACACCCGATATCCGCTCCATCACGATCACGGAGCTTGTGGAATATTTTGGATAAGGCCGCGGGATGTAAATCTTGTGGCCGCGCATGGATTTGCGCATGCCCTGCATGTTGTTGAGCTCGTAGCGGTAGTCCGTCTCCTCCCGGAAAATCTGCTCGAATTCGCTGACCGCATCCTTCAGACGGACCTGACGAAACCGGCGAAAGGCACTCAGCCGAAACGCGGCAAAACGCAAAATGCGCATGTCCCGCTCCAGCTTTTCGCGAACGCCGGGCCGCAACACCTTCACCACGACATCCACGTCGCCGTCCCGCAAACGGGCCGCATGAACCTGAGACAACGACGCGGCGGCAAACGGCATCGGATCGAAATTCGAGAACAGGTCCTCGATCGGCGCGCCCAGTTCCTGCTCGATGTGCCCCATCGCTTCCGCCGGCGAAAAGCCGATAGCGCGGTGTTGCAGCTGGGCCAGTTCGTCGCAGAGTTCCACCGGCAGGACATCGCGACGCAGCGACATCAACTGCCCGACCTTCATCCACAGACCGCCCAACCGCTCAAACACCAGGCGCAATTCACGGCCGGTCCGGGTGGGCGTCCGACGCCCGATCAACCGCAACCCGAGCAGCCGGAAAAACAGCCCCAGAAACGCACCAACCGCGATGAAAGAATCCCAGCGGGAGGCGACCGGCGTATCGATGACCTCGATCGGCTTATGACCCAGCGGGATGCCAAGGCGGGTCGGTTCCAGATAGGCTCGCTCCATGCGGCTGGCGCCCGGAAGCGTAATGAGACGCCGGATCACCTTCGGGCGGGATACGCGAGGAGCCTGCGCGATCAGCCGAGCGGCGGTGCGACGATCGATGGTCAGGACGTTCAAGCGCATGTCTCCTGTTCACGCCTGCCAGATATACCATGTGCAGACATGTCGTCGGGCCGAACCCTGTGTCCGTCGCAAGCCGGTGATTGTGGTTGCCAATCGCCAGGCCGCCTCTGTATCCTGACGATGCCTGTCTGTCGAACCGAGGTCGCGGTTTCTGGTCGCACGTTTTCCGGTCTAACGGTTTTTGGATCCCGCATGCCTCGTACGATCATGATGTTCTGCGGTCAGGGCGCCCAGTATTACCAGATGGGGCGCGAACTCCACCAACAGAATGCGGTGTTCCGGCGGGCGATGGACCGGTGCGACCAGGTCGCCGGCGACATTTCCGGCAAGACCGTCAGCGGGATCATCTACGGCAAACCCCTGTCCGACACCGAAGGATTCGACCGCCTGACCGAAACCAACCCGGCGCTGCTCGGTGTCAGCTATGCCCTTGCGATGACCTTGCTGGAATCCGGGGTGATGCCGGATCGACTGCTGGGATACAGCCTGGGTGAAACAATTGCCGCGGTCGTCGGTGGCGTCCTATCCCTGGAAGACGGCTTCAAGCTGGTGCATGGCCAGGCTCGGCTGTTCGAGGACCTTTCTCCCGCTGGCACCATGGTCGCGGTTCTCGGCGATCCGGCCCGCATCCAGAACTGCCCGGAGGTCCTGGCGTTCGGCGAAATCGCCGCGATCAACTCCCCGTTCCACTGCGTGCTGTCGCTGCGTGCGACCCATCTGGCCGCGCTCTGCGCGACTCTGGATCGGTTGGAGATGACCTGGGCGCGCCTGCCGATCCTCTATCCGTTTCATTCGGCGGCGATCGCACTCCTGGCCGAACCGATGGCGCGGCTGACATCCGGGTTCCGGTTTGGGCCATCCCGTTGGCCGATCATATCCGCGTCGACCGGCGGTGTGGTGCCGCGGTTCGACGGCGAACACATCTGGCGAGTCATGCGTGATCCGCTGAAGTTCCACGACACGATCAAATCCCTGGCGCAAGAAGGTGAATGGGTGCTGCTGGAAGCGGGGCCTTCCGGCACCCTGGCATCCTTCACACGCCAGATCCGAGCGGTTGGGGTCACGGCCTGGCCGTCGATCGACCAGTTCGGGCAGAACAGCAGAACCATGCAGCAATTGGTGGCAGCTTTACCATGACTCGGATCATCGTATTTCCCGGCCAAGGCTCGCAAACGGTCGGCATGGGCAAGGACCTGTTCGACCGGTTTCCCGACATGACCGCCACCGCGGATCGCGTCCTGGGA
>CALQHT020000370.1 GCA_943330455.2 Nitrosovibrio sp. Nv4
ACACCACAGACCTGACGGAAATCAGATGTTTTCCGTCAACTCAGAGGGACGCGAACATCTAAGGCATTGATAACCCTATGGTTACTGACCGCGCGTTCAGGTTATGTCCGCTTATGCTACAAAAAAGTACCGTTCGTTCGTTGGGGCCATCAGCGTCAATTGGCTGTCATGGTCGAAATCGGTCCAGTCCATGGCAACCAGGATGTCTGGCGCGGTGCCGATCCGTCGCGGCACCCGGCATCGACGTCTGGGCCGGCGTTGCTCATCAACCGGTCGACCTGCTTGATCGCGTGCTTGGTGGTCAGCCCGCGCGCCAGGGCCAAGCCCTGGCCGATCGCCGCCACGGTGCCCGATAGGGCGGGACGCGATTCGTCGATGGCCCGCGTGCCTCTGTCGCCGCCCCGCATGGCGTTGGCCTTGAGCGTCTGGCGGCTCACAGGCGGGTCGCGGTGGTGACGCGGTTTGAGCGCCCGAAAAAATGATCCCGGATGCCGGTCGCGACCGGTATGAATTGCGTTTGAATCAATGCTGAGGAGAAAAATATTATCTCTTTTGTCTCCCCTATTGCACGTTATCAGGGAATATTCTTCTATACCGCCCTTCCCAACTCGGGATTTTATACACTTCCTGCCATCATCCCGCCGCTCTGCGACGCTGACGTCCGTTGCACCCACGGCATGCTGGCAATCGCAGCTCAGCGCCAACCTGGATTGCCCGAATGCCGATGCCACTCACTTCCAATTTCCTCGCCTGGCTCGATCACGCCGCGCATGCCCTCGACGCCGCGGTGTGGACCGAGGACCTGCCCGGAGCGGATGCGTTACTCTCCCGCCTGGCGGAGACCGGACTGTGTGCCGTCGGTGTGCCTGCCACCCTGGGCGGCACGGGTGGCGACGTCGCGGACGCGATCGAGGCGATCGCTCAGGTTTCCGAGCGGTCACTGGCCGCCGGGTTTGTTCTTTGGGGCCACCGCACCTTCATCGAATATCTGCTGAGCAGCCCGAACCACGCGTTACGCGATCGTCTGCTGCCGGATCTGCTGTCCGGCCGGGTCGCGGGCGCGACCGGGCTGTCGAACGCGATGAAATTCCTCTCTGGGTTGGAGGCGTTGCAGATCGTTGCCGAGGCCGACGGTGACGGGTTCCGTCTGAACGGCATGATGCCGTGGGTCACCAATTTGCGGACCACGGGGTTCCACGTCGCGGGCGCGGTCGGGTATGGCGGCGCGATGGGTCCCTTCGTCGCGGCGTTGCCGCATGACGCACCGGGGTTGGTGCGGACGGCCGACCTCGATCTGATGGCCATGCGCGGCAGCAACACCGCGGCGATCAAGCTGGTCGATGTGCGGATCGGGCCGGAACACCTTCTGACTCCACGGGCAACAATGTGGCTGCCGCAGGTTCGTCCGGCCTTCCTCGGGATGCAGTGCGGGATGTCAATCGGCCTGGCGCGCCGGTCATTGCAGGAGACGCTGGAGCAATCCGGTGCGGCGCGCGGTGTTTTGCATGACGAAGCCACGACCTTGCTCTCCCTGCTGACAAGGCAGGGGCTGTTGCTGGAGCAAGGTCTGCGCGGTGGACGCTTCCTCGACACGCCGGCCGCATTGTTCCAATTGCGGATCGACCTCGCGGATACGGTCGCCAGGGCCGCGTCGCTGGAACTGCAGGCGACCGGCGGGCGCGCCTATCTGCAACCGCAGGGAGACGGCTTTGCGCGCCGGTGGCGCGAAGCCGCCTTCATTCCGGTGGTCACCCCCAGCCTGGTGCAATTGAAGACGGCCCTGGCGCGGCAGGGGCAGGCTTCGGGGAAAGCGGCATGAGCTATATCGGTCCCATTCCCGCGCCACCGGTCTTGCAGGCGAGCGGTGTCGCCTTGCGCTATCCTGGGGCGGCGGCGGCTGTGCTCACGGGACTCAACCTGACCGTCGCACCGGGGGAGATCGTCAGTGTCCTGGGGCCTAGCGGGGTGGGGAAGTCGACGCTGCTGCGGGTGTTGGCGGGGTTGGAAACACCAAATGCGGGCCGGATCAGCATGGACGGCATCGTTCTGGACGCCGTCCACCCCGAGGTGGCGATCGCGTTTCAGAATCCCAGTTTGCTGCCGTGGCTGACGCTGGAGAAGAACGTCGCGTTCGGGCTCAACTTCAAGCATCAAAAGCGGCTTGGAGCGCGGGAGCGTCAGTCGCGTGTCGATGCGGCGATCGACGCGGTCGGGCTGCGGCACGCCCGTCATCAGATGCCGGCGACCCTCTCGGGCGGCATGGCGCAACGAACGGCCTTGGCTCGGTGCCTGGCACGTGATCCCAAGGTGCTGCTGTTGGACGAACCCTTCGGCGCGCTGGACGAGGTCACGCGCGCCGAGATGCAGCACCTGCTGTTGCGCATTGTCCGGGAACGCCGGCCGGGAACGGTCCTGATCACCCACGACATCGATGAAGCGTTGATGCTGTCGGACCGCATCCTGCTGCTGGGTGGGCGGCCTGCCGAGGTGATCGGCCAATGGCCGATTTCCCTGGCCCATCCGCGCGACGACCTGATCGCCGAAACCGGCGCGGTTCGGACCGAAATACTGCGGTCGCTGCGCCACGCCATTCATCATTGATCCTGGGTCTCCAACAGCCATGTGCATGAACTGCTTTACGTCCCGCCGAGACGTGCTGAGACTTTCGGCGATGTTCACCGCCTCCGGAGCCGCGCCTCTGCTGGGCGCAGGCTCCGCGAGGGCCCAGGCGGACGACGCCCCGGTACGCATCGGCTATCTGCCGATCACCGATGCCACGCCGCTGCTGATTGCGCACGCCAACGGGTATTTCGAAGCCGAGGGAATCAAGGCCGACAAGCCCGTCCTGTTGCGAAGCTGGGCGCAGATCATCGAGGCCTTCATGGCCGGTCAGGTCAATCTTATTCACCTGCTGTCACCGATGACGGTTTGGGCGCGATTTGGCTCCAAGGCGCCAATCAAGGTCGTTGCCTGGAACCATGTCGGCGGGTCCGGCCTGACGGTTCTGCCCGAGATCAACAGCGTGGCCGATCTGGGTGGCAAGACCGTCGCCGTGCCGTTCTGGTACTCGATTCACAACGTGGTGTTGCAGGCGCTGCTCGCCGCCAATGGCCTGACCGCCGTCGCCCGCAAGACCGGCGCACCGGCCGCGAATGAGGTCAATCTGGTCGTGATGGCGCCTTCTGACATGCCGCCGGCGCTGGCCGCGAAGCAGATCGCGGGGTTCATCGTCGCCGAACCCTTCAACGCCCTGGCCGAGACGATGGGGATCGGCAAGGTGCTGCGCTTCACCGGCGATATCTGGCGGGATCATGCCTGCTGTGTGGCGGTGATGCGGGAGGACGATCTCACGCGGCGCCCGGACTGGTCGCAGAAGGTTGTCAACGCCATGGTCAAGGCGCAGGCCTGGACACGCGCCCATCGGGCCGAAACCGCGGCCATTCTATCGAAGGATGGCCCGAACCGATACACGCCACATGCAACGCCGGTGTTGACCAAAGTGCTGGCGCCGGAACCCACCGACCGTGACGCCTATCTGGCCCGCGGCGCCATCCGCCACGCTGGCTGGCAGGATCGGCGCATCGACTTCCAGCCCTTTCCCTATCCCAGCTACACCGAGGAGCTGGTACGTCGCCTGAAGACCACAATGATACCGGCGAACCGGGAGTTCCTGGATGCGCTCGACCCGGCCGCGGCGGCGGCGGAACTTGTCGACGATCGCTTCGTCCGCGCGGCGATCGCACGCAATGGCGGGATGGAGACATTCGGTGGCGGCACGTTTTCCCGTGGTGAACTGATTGATCCATGACCGGAGGAGCAGCCCTGACCCAGCCCGCCGCTGAAGGCCTGCCCGGCCGTGTGGCGCTGGTGCTGCATATCCGGCGCGTCGGTCTTGGCGTCGCGGGCATGCTGCTGGGGTTCGCGGTGTGGTGGGTGCTGACCACCGTTCTGCTGGCCGGATCACCCATGGCCGCCGCTTTCGCGCCCGGACCCGCGTTGCGGGCGCTCGGGGAGTTGCTGCTTGGCTCGGACCTGCCCGTGCATGTCGCTGTCAGCCTGCGTCGGGTCTTGGTCGGCCTGGCGTGCGCGCTCGCCATCGGCGTGCCGCTGGGCCTTGCCCTGGGCGCGTCGCGGCTGGTGGAGGCCGCCGCGTCGCCTGCATTTCAGTTCCTGCGGATGACTTCGCCGCTGTCCTGGATGCCGATCGCCGTCATGCTGTTCGGGGTCGGGGACGCGCCGATCTATTTCCTGCTGACGTTCGCCGCGGTTTGGCCGATCATGCTGAATACCGCGGCCGGTGTGCGGCAACTCGACCGCGCCTGGCTGCAACTGGGCCGCAGCTTGGCGGCCACACGGTGGGAGACTTTGCGCCATATCATCATCCCGGGCGTGTTGCGCCACGTGCTGACGGGCGTTCGCCTCTCCATCGGTATTCTCTGGATCGTTCTCGTCCCCTGCGAAATGCTCGGCGTATCCGCGGGGCTGGGTTACTTCATTCTGGATACGCGCGACCGGCTTGCCTATTCGGAACTGATGGCGATGGTGCTTCTTGTCGGGTTTCTGGGGTTCCTTCTGGATAGCCTCGCGCAGGGCGCGTTCTGGCTGCAGACGCGGGAGAAGCGAAACTAGAGCACGCGTTGCGACGTTCGTGGCGCCACGGGCGCGTCCAAGCACCCGAAGGCGTGGGTTAGCAATCAATCAAACAAAGGAGATAATCGCACATGCCCAACGGGGATGACATACTCAAGCCAATAGACAAGGCAGGCTTGGTCGCGTTCGCGGAAAGGGGCCGTAACAACCCCAACAGCCGCGGCACCGTAAAGACCCAGACCTTCTATGACGGCCAGTTCCGCTCGTTGTCCTATTCCGGCCAACACACCGCCGTCGTGGTCGATGAGCCGCCGCATCTGCTGGGGCAGGACACCGCGCCCGCGCCATCCGAGGTCCTGCTGTCAGCCCTGGGCGGCTGCCTGTGCGTGGGCATTCACGCCGTGGCCACGGCGCGCGGCGTGACACTTTCGAAGCTGGTTGTCGCAATGGAAGGCGATATCGGCAATTCCGCCGCATGGGGGGCGTTCGGGGCCGAGAAGAAGCCCGAGGAGATGGGCTTCCAGGCCGTCCGCGTGAGCGTGGAAATCGAGGGCGATGCGCCGCGTGCCACACTGGATGAAATCGTCGCCCATGCGAATTACAACTCGCCGATGGCGAATTGCTTCCGTAACCCGATTCCGATGGACGTGAAGGTTACCTGATGGCGATCTGGCGGGCGTAGGCTGCCGACCGCAGACTGCGCCGCGTCAATCGCCCCGAATGCCGCCGTCTCACAGCCGCCCGCAGCGGGTCCTGCGACGTGGCGAGCAAGCTGCCCTCTCCGATCAGCAACAGCAGGACAATGGCGGCCAGCGCGATCTCGATGCGAGCGAGCCGATCGCTCGCCTGCTTCCAGCGTTCGGCGCAGACGGCCTCATGCACGGCCAGGCGAGCGGCGGTTTCGTCCTCGCTCATGATCTCGCCCCTATCATGTCTTCGGTTTCGGGAACGGCCCGCAGATCGGCCAATGTGTGCGCGGCATTCACGGCTGTCAAACAGCGTTGAATAGTTTCCAGGTAACAGCGTGCAAAAATTTCCAGTTGATCGGTCCTCAGGGTCGTACGGATTGTCTCGTCGCTGCGCCGAACGGATGCGTCGGGGTGGGCGCCACCGATGAGCGCTGTCAGTCGCGTCCAAA
>CALQHT020000371.1 GCA_943330455.2 Nitrosovibrio sp. Nv4
CCCTCGTCATTGCCGGGTCAAGCCCGCCAATGACGGTAACGGAGCGCAATAGATAAATTTTTCGGCCCGTTGGTATTAATCCGCATCAGAGAACGAGCAGTCCCCATGAAACAGCAGGCGAACCTCATTCGCGCCGGCCAGGTGATCGAGCACGACGGTCGCCGTTGGACGGTGCTCAAGCAGCAGATCATCACCCCCGGCAAGGGCGGCGCCTTCATCCAGGTCGAGATGCGCTGCCTGAAATCCGGCAACAAGACCAACGAGCGCTGGCGCACCGCGGATACCGTCGAACGCCTGACGACGGAGCAGAAGGATTACACCTACTCCTACTCCGACGGCACCAATCTGGTCCTGATGGATCCGGAAACCTTCGAGGAAGTGCACATCCCGGCCGATCTGATGGGCGATGCGGCGCCGTTCCTGCAAGACCAGATGACGGTCGAGGTCGACATGGTGGAAGGCGAGCCGGTGGCGATCCATCTGCCGCAGACCGTCATCCTGGAAGTGGTGGAAGCCGATCCGGTGGTCAAAGGCCAGACCGCGTCGTCCTCCTACAAGCCGGCCAAGCTGTCGAACGGCGTCAAGACCATGGTCCCGCCTTTCATCGAAGCCGGCGAACGCATCGTGGTCCGCACCGAGGACTCCACCTACATGGAGCGGGCGAAGGGCTGAGGGACAACCCCGCATGGCCCAGCGTCTTTCCCCCCATGTGACCGTGATGGCGAATGCCGCGCAGAAGGCGTCCAAGCGCCTGTTGCGCGACTTCGCCGAGGTCGAGCAGTTGCAGGTCAGCATCAAGGGACCGTCCGATTTCGTGTCCCAGGCCGATTTGCGCGCCGAACAGACGCTGAAGGAAGAACTGACCAAGGCTCGCCCTGGCTATTCGTTCCTGATGGAGGAATCGGGGGCGTCCGGTTCCGATAACTGGACCTGGCGCTGGGTGGTGGACCCGTTGGACGGCACCACCAACTTCCTGCACGGCATGCCGCATTGGGCGATCAGTATCGCGCTGGAACGGCGGTTGCCGACAGGTGCATCCGAACTGGCCGCCGCGCTGATCTACGCGCCGGCCACCGATGAGATGTTCTGGGCCGAAAAAGGCGCCGGGGCTTTCGTCAATGAGCGTCGGCTGCGGGTTTCGGCGCGCCGGGAAATGTCGGAAGCGGTGTTCGCGACCGGGATTCCGTTCGGCGCGGTCTCGGCACCTCGACGGCAGGCATTCAGCCGGACGCTTTCGACTCTGATGCCGCAGGTCGCTGGTATCCGCCGCTTCGGGGCGGCGGCGCTGGACCTGGCCTGGGTCGCGGCCGGTCGCTTCGACGGGTATTGGGAGCTTGGCATCAAGCCGTGGGACATCGCGGCGGGCATGCTGTTGGTGCGCGAGGCCGGCGGCTATGCGACGGACACCGGGGACGGCGACCCGCGCGACACCGCCGCCATCGTCGCCGCCAACCCACATCTGCACCCGAAATTGCGCGCCGCGGTGATCGAGGGCATGCAACCCCCCGGCCCCGCGCTGCGCCCGAGTGGCGGCACGGTCCTGGCCGGGCCCTGACGCAGGGGGTTTCAAACGCCCCGAACCGGATCCAAGGGTTATCGCTCTTGGGCAATACCATTCACATAACGCGACACGGGAGAAAATTCTCCCCCTCCCCTTGCGGGAGGGGGAGAATTTTCTTCACCCCCCTTCTGACTCCGAAATATGTCCATGCCCTAGCCCTTGGAACGCTCCAACCCTGCGTGAGGGGCGTCACCACGGGCCAACTCCCACTGGCCAACTCCCACTGGCCAACCCTCACTGGCCAACTCCCGTTCCCAAGCCCGGCCCCCGATATCGCGCGTCATTGATTGAGAAACAGAAGGCGGTCCGCTAATCTCCCCGGACATGCATCCTTCCATCATCCTTGCCCTCGCGTTGGCCTTCTCGGCCGCGCCCGCCGTTGCACAGGTCACGATCGACCTGCGCGCTCTCGACCCCCTGCCGAGGCCAGGCTCGACGCCGCTCCGCCCGCCCCCCGCGCCCGCGCCAGTACCGCGTCCGGCACCGGCTCCGCGCCCGACGCAACCGGTGACCGCGCAACCCGCCAGCCCGGCCCCAGACTCGCCGGCCAGAGGCACGCAGGCTCCGGTCGCGTCAGCCCCGGTCGCCGCGTCGCCGGCAACCGCATCCCCCGCCTCTGCATCCCCCGCCTCCGCATCCCAGGTCACATTGCCAATCGTTACCCCGCCGGCAGCCGATATCCCGCCGGTTTCGGGCCAGGCCGCGCCGGCGTCGTCCTCCGGCACACCATCCGCCCCCGCCCCGGCCGATCTGCGGCTCGCCTTCGACGCCGGCGGGACCGACCTCACCGCCGACGCCACCGCCGCGATCAAGCGTTTCGCCAGCGCGGCAGCCGCCAGCGATGCCGCCAGCTTCAACGTCGTCGCCTACGCGGCCGGCAAGCCCGAGGACCCCTCCACCGCGCGCCGCCTATCGCTCTCCCGCGCGCTCGCCGTGCGTTCGGCGCTGATGGCCGAAGGCGTGACCTCCAGCCGCATCTATGTCCGGGCGCTGGGCGCCCAGGCCGCCGGAGGCCCCCCCGACCGAGTCGATATCAGCGCACTCGGTAGCAACGCCTCGGGTGGGGGCACCACGCGATGACCAACCCCGCCGCCTACCTGATCCGGATGGCGGTGTTTCTGGCGGTCGTGATCGGCGTAACCGGACTGCTCTCGCCCGTGCTGATCACGGCGTTCGAGACCAATCCCCTCCTCAACGGCCTGATCTTCCTAATCCTGCTGCTAGGGATCGGCTGGAACCTCATGCAGGTGACCCGCCTGAAGCCGGAGGTCACCTGGCTGGAAACCTACCAGAACAACCGATCTCGCCTGGCCGTCATCCCGGCGCCCCGCCTGCTCGCCCCCATGGCCAACATGCTGGCCGGACGCGCATCCCACGGGCGAGAGGGCGATACCGGTCGCTTCACCCTGTCCACCACCGCCATGCGCAGCCTGTTGGACGGGATCGCCTCCCGGCTCGACGAAAGCCGCGAACTCTCCCGCTACATGACCGGTCTCCTCATCTTCCTCGGTCTGCTCGGCACGTTCTGGGGGCTGCTGAAGACCGTCGGCTCGGTATCGGAGGTCATTGGCGGCATGTCGGCCGGCGCCGGCGACATCGAGCATATGTTCGAGCAGCTCAAGGGCGGCCTGACCAAACCGCTGGCCGGCATGGGCACCGCGTTTTCCGCCAGCATGTTCGGCCTGGCCGGCGCCCTGGTGCTGGGCTTCCTGGATCTGACCGCCGGCCAGGCACAGAACCGGTTTTTCAATGAGTTGGAAGAATGGCTGGCCGGCCTGACCCGCCTGTCCTCCGGCGCGCTGGCGGAAGGCGACGCCTCGGTTCCCGTTTATGTCCAGGCCTTGCTGGAACAGACGGCCGAGAACATGGAAGGCCTGCAACGCATCCTGGGCCGTGGTGAGGAAGCCCGCATCCAGGCCAGCCAGGCGATCATCACCCTGAACGAACGGATCAGCGCGCTGACCGATACGATGCGGACCAACCAGCAGGTGATGCTGCGGATTGCGGAAACCCATGCCTCGCTGGCGCCTGTCCTGCACCGGCTGGCCGATTTGCAGGGTGGCGACGACGTGGCGCGCACCCATCTGCGCAACATCGAACTGTTCCTGCAACGCCTGCTGATGGAAACCGAACAAGGCCGAGCGCAGGCGACCGCGGATCTGCGGAACGATTTGCGGCTGTTGACGCGCACCGTGGCGGCCCTGGCCGAGGAGCCCAGGTAACCGCCATGGCCATGCGCGTCCGCCGCAACGGGGGCAACGGGCTGGACGCCTGGCCCGGCTATGTCGATGCGCTGTCCACCTTGCTGATGGTCATCATCTTCGTGCTGCTGGTCTTCGTTCTGGCGCAAGGCTTCCTGTCCGCCACCCTGTCCGGCCGCAACCAGGCGCTGGAAAGCGCGCGCCGCGAACTCACCGAACTGCGCAATGCGCTGTCGCTGGAACAAACCCGGGCGGTGGAGTTGCAAGGCTCGGTCACACGACTGCAAACCGAACTCGACGGATCGGCGGCGGCGCGGGCCAGCCTGGCACAGCAGCTTGCGACCTTGCGGGATCGGGCGGCGTCGTTAGTCCAGGACCGCGATCGCCTGACCGGGTCGGTCGCCGATGCGACCCTGGCGTTTCAGGCCGCCGTGGTCGCCAGCGATCGGCTCCAGGCGCAACTGGTGGAGGCGGTCGGCAAGCTAGAAGCCAACGCCCGCGAAACCGCGGCCTTGCTCGAACGGCTGGCCACCGCGGAACAGCAACTCGATGCACGCAACCGCCGGATCGCGGAACTGGGACCGCTGCAAGGGCAGTTGGCCATTGCGACGGCGCGGGCCGAAGCCGCCCAGCGCGACACCGCCGCCGTCGAATCCCGGTTGACCGCCGAACTCACCGCCGCTCGGGCGACGTTGGAGGCGCTGCAACGCCAGATCGCCGAACTGACCCCGTTGCGCGATCGTCTGGCCGAGACCTCCCGGCGCGCCGACCTGTCCGCCCGCGACCTGGATGCCGCGAAAGCGGAACTCGCCCGCACCCTGACCGAGCTGGCCGCCGCCCGCCAACGCCAGGAGGAAATGCGCCGCCAGATGGAGGCGCTGGATCGCACGGTCAAAGCCGACAAGGAGACGATCGAGGCGAAACTCGCCGACCTCGCACGCCTGACCGAACAGGCCCGCGCGCTGACCGCGCTCCGCGACGAACTGGAACGCCAGGCGCGCGAGTTGCTGGCCCGCGCCAACCAGGAACGCGACCGTCGCGTCACCGCCGAGACCGCCCTGGCCGAACAGACGCGACTGGGAGAGAGCGCGCGGGCCGAGGTTGCGCTGCTCAATCGCCAGATCGACGAATTGCGCGCGCAACTCAGTGCCATCGCGCGCGGGTTGGAATTGGAGAAGCAGACGGGGCGGGAAAAGGACACCGCGATCGCCGATCTCGGCCAGAAGCTGAACGCCGCGCTGGTGAACAAGGTCGAGGAATTGCAGCAATATCGCAGCGAGTTCTTCGGGCGCCTGCGGACCCTGTTGCAGAACCGGTCCGGCATCCAGGTGGTGGGCGACCGGTTCGTGTTCCAGAGCGAGGTGCTGTTCCCGGTGGGCAGCGCCGAACTGACCCAGGCGGGCGTGGCGCAGATGACGCCCCTGGCCATCACGATCAAGGAAATCGCAGCCGAAATTCCTGCGGATGTGCGTTGGCTGCTGCGGGTCGACGGGCATACCGATCCGGTGCCGGTCAACCGCGGCGGCTATTTCGCCTCCAATTGGGAATTGTCGGCGGCGCGGGCGATCACGGTGGTGAAGCTGCTGATTTCGTTCGGGGTGCCGGCGGATCGTCTGGCGGCGACCGGGTTCGGGGAGTTCCAGCCGTTCGGGCCGGGGGACACGCTGGACGCCTATGCTCGCAGTCGGCGGATCGAATTGCGGCTGACCGACCGGTAGCCCGGCGCCACGCAGCAATGGCTGCTGCATCTGGTGGGCAGTTGGGTGGAGGGGAGAAAGCCTTGGGGCTCCGCCCCAAACCCCGCGAGGGCTTCGCCCTTCGAACCCACCAGGGGCTACGGCCCCTGGACCGCGATCAGTTGGGTCAGGGAGGAAAGGGGGCCGACACGGACGTTGAAACGCCTC
>CALQHT020000372.1 GCA_943330455.2 Nitrosovibrio sp. Nv4
AGATGGGTCGGCCGTGACGCCACCTCCGGGCCGATATGAAGCCAGTCAGGACGTGATCGGGGCGCCGCCGGCGGTCTGATGACCGCGCCGGCGCAGCCGAACAGCCGTCGTTATTGATCGAAAATCCCGAGTCCGACAGGCTGCTAGCGGACGATGCCGAGGCGGTTGACCTGCCCGTGCCGATACCCGGTACCGAGGCGAACCCGGACACCATGGCGGCGTTCCTGACAGGGTTGCTGAACGGGAAATTCGGGGACCGATCGACGGCCGAGAAGATCAAAGAGAACGCGCTGGCCGGCCTTCGCGCGCTGGAACTGCAAACCAAAGCCGGCACGCTGATGGAGGTCGCGGACGCTGAGACCCTGTTTTTCCAGATAGCACGATCCGAGCGGGACGCGTGGATGAACTGGCCAGCAAGGGTCGGTCCAGAATTGGCCGCACGGTTGGATATTCCGGCCGACACCGTCACGGCAGAGTTGGTGCGGTTGGTCCATGCGGAACTGGCCGGGCGTGGCGAGCCAGAGGCAGACTTCGGGCCGCGCGCGAACTGAGACATAGCCGTCCCGACGCGGCTTACCGACCCCCGACAAGCAGGATCGACATGAACGAAATTGCCACCGGGGCGCGGAAGGGTTGCCGGCGATCTGCGTTGAATTGCATCTTCGTGACCAAGACGGCATGCCCGTGGTCAATAGCCGGGATGTGGCGGAGGCGTTCGGGAAGCGGCATGACCATGTGGTGCGAGATGTTGACGCGATTTCCCATTCCCCAAATCTGGGGGATGGCTGGTTCCGCCCCTGTTCGTCATTGGACGCCTACGGCCGCGAGCAACCCCGGTGGACGATTACTCCAAATTTGACTCTGCGCCTCGCAAAGGTAACGCTCCCAGAAGCGCCGACAGAGCGCGGAGGGGGGCATGTTCGGCTGGCTTCGATGGCTTTTCGGTGGGGAGCGGCGACGCCTTAAGGTGGAGCCGCCACGCTTAGTCAGTCCGCTCGCGCCGGATGTCGAATTGCCGCCGGTCACTCCGCCGGAGGACAAAGCCGAGGCGACCGCTGTTGCTGACCATATGGAAACTGTGCCACTCGGTATGGACCCGGCCGGCATGGCGCGGAGCGAGTATGACAGTGCGCTTGCAGAGGCGGCGCAACTTCACAAATCGGGGGCGATTTCCGACGAGGAATACATTGACGTCACCAGCGCCGAGTCCGCCCTTCTGGTAAGAAGGATCGGCGAGATTGCCCAACCGACCGTGGGACTGGAGATCGGTCCATCGCTCAGTTCGGAACCTGCCGAGGCGCTCCCGAATATTGAGAATGCCGAACAATGGGCGATCCACCACCCGGTCATTGCGGCAGAGCCACAGCCGGTGCAGACCGGTTCGCCAGTCCCGGCCGTTATCCCCCCATCGCCGATCCGCCCCACCGAGCCGGTTTGCGTCCAGGACGCTGTGACCATACTCCAATATCGACAGAGAATTGTGGTTGGGACGGCGGTCGGATTGACCTGGATCAGCAACGCCGGTCCATCCACCGAATTTGCGTTCTTGCCTTACCAGGTCAACACGCTCGGGTCGGCTGTGGTCAGCGTGAACGGTACGGCCAGACGAGGGCCGAATGCCGAACGGCGACGATGGACGGGCAACTACACATTCACACTCGACAACGGCCGGTTCAGCGACGCGTATGATCTGGAAACCGGAGAGGTCATCCCCGATGTCGTGGCATGGCTGAATACGTTGCCGGATGCCGCCCCGGACGCCCAGCGATTGCGTCTGCCAGGTTCCGCCCCCGCGAGGACCAAGCGCCCCGGTACCGTTGGCGCCCAGGTGGATTTTGATGTGGCGTGGTTTGTGTCCCGCCTGAAGGTCGAGATTATCGCCCAGCGCCTGCACCGCGATATTTTGATCCACTATCGTGGCGGTGCAGCCCCGCAGAGGCGGGTGACAATCCAGGCTCTGGGCCGCGAACCCGGCGACCCCAGAGCGGTGACGCATATCATCGGGTGGTGCCACTACCGAGATGGCTCCCGCTTCTTTCTTGTCGACCGGATGTCCGAGATGATCGACCCGGCAACCGGCGAAGTCGTCAGCGATCATATCAAGTGGCTGACGGACCTGGCGAAGACGGCCGGCGGTGGTGGTTAGGTGGGCACCGCTATGAGGACGCGAGATCACATCAACCGAGGGTGGGGGATGGGTGCCGGGGCGCGACATCAGACGGCTTCCGCCCGGTCGGACTGGACAGGCGACACTTGCATATGTTCGTCCAGGAAGTCGTCAGCGGTAACCGCGCCCGACGTGGCATCCCGGACCGCCCCGCGCAACTCGTCCATGGTGGCGGGGTTCCGTTCGGCGCGAGCCTTCGCGAAGTAATTTTCCGCAGCAGCCTTCCCAGCGGCTTGCGCCTGTTCTTCCTTCGGGCCGGCAAGCTCTTGGTAGCGGTGGGCTGTGGACTTGGAAAGGCCGGCGTCGGCAATAGCTTTCTCTTTCGTCTGCGTCTCACTGGTAGGACGTAGATCAGTCCGCCCCCTTTCGTTAGTTTCCAACTCCCGGACCAACTCCCCGAACCGCACGGACGCCCGGAGCTTGATCTCCCAGGTCCACACTTCCATGTCCCGGTCGTCGCGCTGGCGGGAATAGGCTTGACTCCCTTAGCCCGGAAGTATGAGGTCTGCCGGCGCATGGAGGGGAGTATGTTCGGCTGGCTTCGATGGATGTTCGGCGGGAGCAAACGCCGAATCAGGGTAGAACCTCCCGGCTTGATCAGGCCGCATGTACTGCCCATCGCGGCTGGGTCGGGTCATCAACCCACGGTTACTATCGTCCCGACCGCCCTCGCCTCTGAGGCGTCCACCGATACATCATCGATTGAAACCCCTTCGTTCAATTCAAAATCCGATATTCCGCTCCCCCTCGATCGGCCTGAAGGTCCTGGCTGTGTTGTCAATAATACTGGCGATCAGGCAGCGCCGCCGTCAGATCAGCCTGTTCCGGAATCAGCCGAGACATCGATGCCGGACTATGGGGCACGGCTTCAACCGGACGAATTGCCGCCCGCAATCGAGGTCCTTACGCCCCCGGTCGATGCTGAAATCCCCGATTGGTTGAAACGCACGCCAGCAAGAATCCTATTTATTGACGTTGAGACAACTGGTTTGCATAGCACCGATCGGATCGTTTCATTCGGAGGAGTACTATGGACTTCCGCCCCGATGCAAGATTTGCAACTACATTGTAGCATGACGCATCTTATTTTCGACCCAGGCAGGAAGAGCCATCCTATGGCAGAGAAAGTCCACGGATACGATGACTGGACGCTGCGGCATCAACCTCTATTTTCCGAGTACGCCGGAACTGTTTGGGGGATGATAAATAATGCGGACCTTATAGTCGCTCACAACATTGCCTTCGATTGGGAATTTATTTGTAGATCCCTCAAGGAGTGCGGGAAAGAGATTCCCGAAAAACCGATCTACTGCACGATGAACGAATTTCGTGGCCGTCGTCTCGGTGTCGGCGCCAGCCTGACCTCGGCCGCCGGCTATTTCGGGATTGAGAGACAGGGTCGACTACACGGAGCCCTGGAGGACGCATGGATGGCAATGGGGCTTTACTGGCGCCTAAACACTCCATTGACTCCCATACCGTTCAATGTAGTCGAGGAGCCTGGGTTCAGGAACCTTAGACCAGTCCCTGTGAGGCCGGACGGGCCGTTGCCGCGTCGCAAGCGCCGGAAGTAGCGTGCAATCGGCCTCGGCCAGGGGGACATGCCAGACGCCCCACCCCCGATCCGCGTCAACCGCGCCCCGGTCCTTACCCTCTGGGCGGCCGTGGTGGCCGAACGCCTGGGCCATCCGCATGATACCGCCCTGACGCTCGGCCGCGCCGTTGCAGGGTCCAGTGCCCGCGCCAAGGCCCGGAGCCTCGGCCTGGTCGAGGAACATCTGGAAGCCGCCGCAAGGCAGGCGGGGGCGGCGGGGTTGAAACCACGGGTGCAGATCGTCCGGCTGCTCGGGCGCGATATCCCGGCCACGCAAGCCGACGATGGCACATTTCTGGTGGCGGACACCAACAAGCCGGCGACGCCCAACGGTGTGCAAGGTTATATCGCCCGCGCCTTCGGCAACCGCCTGACGGAGGACACACTGGCCGCGTCTCTGCCATGATAACCCAGGTCGCCAACTATGGGCTGGGATCGTCGGCCGGGTCGGCGTCGAAGGACAAGAAAAAATAGCCGACCAAGATCAGTAGGAATAGACACCCTTCGCGTTCATGCATAACCGGAACAGATGGTTCTCAGTTACTGCCTGCATGAGCCATCCGCCCTGATTTATCATGGGATTCGAGGCGACCTCGTATGTGCATTGCGCGCGAGCAGATTCGCGCTTGGCGCTTTCCGCTTGCGTCGCCTTCCATGCGTCGTCCGAGGCTTTTAGTTGCCTTTCGGCCTCCGCCTTGTCGGCGGCGTCCTTCGCGGCCTGCTCTTTCTTGGTGAGTGGCTTGGTGGGTTCGGTAGGTTCCGCGACTCGCGACTGGATCGGTTGCTGCGCGGCGTGTCTCACGAGTGCCATGCCGTCCACGGCCGGACTGCAACCGAAAGGCAGGGCGACGACCAGCAGTGCTGCCGTAAGTGATTGGCCTTGTTTCAGCCAAGGCCGGGGCATCAATCAGGCTCCGGGTGCGGAAGGCCGAGGCCGAACCGGACCGCTTTTCGTGGTTGGTTAATTGGATTGGCGGGGTGCATGGTTTGTTGTCCTCGCTTTCGGGCACGCTAAGCCGACGCTGGGACACTTGGCTACCCCAGCCGATTTGTGTCCCGCGCCAGTTAGACGCCCCCCGGTAATGAACTCGACGCCAGCCGCCTACTACACCTGCTGAAGAACCTTCATGCTGGCTGGTCTGACCGCATCATCGGCCTCGATGCGCAGCACGGTATTCGGCGCGACTCCCGCCATCTTGGCGACGTCAGACACCGTCCACTTCAACATCGCGCGCACGGCGCGGGCTTGCGGGCCATTCCGCCGCCAGGATGCGGCCGAGCGTTCGGCAACCGCCTGGCGGAGGTCAGGGCGGCTATGGTGGCGCTTGCCGCG
Source organism: Nitrosovibrio sp. Nv4 (assembly GCA_943330455.2). GTDB lineage: Bacteria > Pseudomonadota > Alphaproteobacteria > Acetobacterales > Acetobacteraceae > Rhodopila. Next base: position 5,095 of record CALQHT020000372.1, read on the forward strand.
TCTCTCCCGCCGGAGGAATTGAACCGCGTCGGATTCCGGCTCTATGAGCGGTTCCGGCCAGAGGTGCCGAAGGGTGTTGACGGGTGGGGCGCCAAAGGCGAACTGTGGATCGAGCGGATCACGACGGTTGGGGCTTGTCGCTGTGCGAGGGGGAACGCTCGGCCACCCTCGCACATTGCGAATGTCGGAACGCTTTTAGGCGGGGAACAAGCATATGCTGTCGTTCATCGGTGCAATCGTAATTGGCTTACTCGCCGGGCTTGTGGCCCGGTTCCTTATGCCGGGGCGAGACCCTGCTGGTCTAATCGTCACGATCCTACTCGGGGTCGCTGGGTCCTTTGTCGCAACCTATCTCGGTCAGGCGCTCGGCTGGTACCGCCCGGACGAGGCCGCCGGCTTCATTGGTGCGGTTGTTGGCGCGATCATCGTGCTGATCGTCTACCGGATGACTACAGGGCGCTCGCGATCCTGATGCACCACCGCGAC
>CALQHT020000373.1 GCA_943330455.2 Nitrosovibrio sp. Nv4
CGGACGGTACTGACCCGCGCTCTGCGATCGGCGATCGCGGCGCCCGGTTTTGTCTTGACGATCAGCCGAAATCAGCCAATCGATCGACGGCCATGGACGCTCAAGATAGTTGACGCGCACCGCTCACGCTCATTGTCGCGCTACATGAATCGTGCCCCGACCCGGGAGTCAAGCGCCCATTAGAGCTCGCCTACCTGGGCAGTTACAGTTTTTTTGCTGCGGTGCGAAATATCGCTTGCAGACGAATGATCGGTTGGCTAATGTCTGTCTCGCAGCAACGCGGTCCTTGACCGAGATGTCTGCTTTCTTGGACGTTTCCTCCCTAAACTTGGCGGCGCCTCGTGCGCCGCCATCTTTTTTTTGAGGGTCATCCCAAAGCCGTCGATGCCGCTATTCGCCGATCAGGTTCGGCGCTTCACGGGTAATCGCCTCCACCAAGCTGGTCAGATCGGCTTGGACCGACGCGAATGACGGCGACCGCTCTATCCGCGCCTCATCCATATAGAGACTCCGCGCCACTTCGATCTGCAGCGCGTGCACCCGTTCCAAGGGGCGCCCGTAATGGCGCGTGATGTAGCCACCGGCGTAGGGGTCGTTGCGCCGGACGGAATAACCGAACTCGGTCAACGCGCGCTCCACGAACCGTGTGATCCGAGGGGAGCACGCGGTGCCATGCGCATCCCCAAGCACGAAATCCGGTGCGAACGCCCCGTTGCGCGACATCGGACGTGTCCCCCCTGAGACGGAGCCGGTTGAAGCTCCAGAGGAAGGCCCAGGGGAGGGCATCGAGTGGCAGTCGATCAGCAGGCAGAACCCATGCAGCGCATGCGTCCCGGCCAGCATCGCGATCAGCGTCTCATGGAACGGCCGCCAATATGTCTCAACCCGCCGTTCGGCCTCCGCGAATGTCAGTTTCCCGCGATAGATCGTGTCGCCCGAGGCCACGACCCGGGCGATCGTGCCCAGACCGGCACTGACGCGCGGGCTGGTGGTGTTGACCCAGGGCGGCAGGGTGTCGGCAAACATGCCCGGATCCAGCTCCCACGGTTCGCGGTTCACGTCGCAATAGGCACGCGGAAACGTCGCGGACAGCAACGGTGCGCCGAATTCCGGGGCCGCGGCGAACAGCTCCTCGACGAAACTATCCTCGCTGCGGCGCAGGCTGTGGGAGTCCAGGCGGGCCGAGGCCAGGAAATCCGCCCCGTACCGTCGCCCGGAATGCGGGGAGGCGAAAATCACCGGGGCTGTCTGCAGTTGTGGGCGCGCCACAATCAGCGGGGCGTCTTTCTGTTCGGCGATTGGGGCGACGGGAACGTCCATTTGCCCATTGAAGCGGTGCCAGCCTCCCGTGTCACGCCCCCGTAAGCACATCGTTGCGCGAACCGGCGGATTAACCGACGTAAATCAGTGCGGAGGTTCACGCGGCGAGCATATTGTCACGTTCGGGGTGATGATCCTCCGTCAGGTCGGGCGATGCGCCCCCGGCAATGTCCGTCAACAGTCGCAGGATCGAAATTTCCTGTCTGGTCAGGCTGTAGCGCTCGTCTACCCAGTCCCGGTAAAGCCCGGGGCGTCCCGCCCGGATGAGCGCAACCGCCTGATCGACGCTGGCGAACAGGCACTCATGCGGCCAGAGCCGATCCGCGCCGGGAAACGCGTGCACCACGGGGAAGGCGCCGACGGCCATGGCTTCCCCGATATTCATGCCGAAGCTCTCATACATCGACGTGGACAGCAGAATGCCCTTGTCCGCGTACCAGGCCGGCATATCGTCCACATGGCCGTCGAACCGCACCACGCCACCCAACCCCAGCGCGGCCATCATCTGCCGCAGGTACCGCACGGTCCGCAGGTCGGTCAGCGCTCCGGCAACGTGAAAGCTGTAGCTGGGGTCGAGTTGGCGCAACCGATGCGCGACCTGCAACAACAGCATGGGGTTTTTCTTCGGTTCCAGATGGCCGACCCAGGCCACCTTGTGCCGATCAGGGGTGGCGGGCCGGAAGTGGTCCATGTCGATGCCGTTAAAAACGGTCATGGGCTGGACCACGCCTGCCAAGGCGGGAAAGCGTTCCAACAGGACGGCGGCGATATCGTCGGCCGGGGTGACCAGTTGGGTGACCTGCGTCCAGTCCAGTTTCGCCGGATAGTCGGTCTGCAGGGCCTCGATCGAATGCAGTCGCAGGATGCAGGGTTTGCCGGCCAGCACGCCGGATCGGGTGGCCCAGACCGCGTGATCCCAGCACCATTCCAGCCAGACGATGTCGGCCCAGCCGATGGCTTCGGCCAGCGCCTCCCCGGGTGGAAGGCTGACGAAGCGGGTCTCGAAAATCCGCTCCAGGGAGGGCAGCAGGGGATTGAGGAAGCTGTCTTGCCGCGTCTTCACACGATCGGCCAGCAATAGGCGCGGCATTCGATTGCTCCGTCCAGGGGTCACGGGTTGCCACAGCGGTTTCATCGCATGGTTCGCACGCTGGCTAGAGCGGTTTCACCCTGACCGGAAACGGCAAACCGCTCTAGCTCATTGTTTGATCGCATGATTCACACGCTGTTACGTTCCGCTCAGCGTGATCATGCTAACCATCCTTGGTTGACGAATCGTGAACGGGGGGCGGCACGGGCTTCGGTTCGGCCGGTTCGTCTGCCCTCGCCGGTTCTTCGGTGTGTGACTCGCTGTGTCCCTCGGGTCGTCTTTGCCCAGGGCGCGTATCCTCATGTCGACGATAGGCATCGATTTGGCGTTGGCTGGGGATGGAGGAGGTCAATTTGCCGGCCTCGTCGTGAAACTCGATCACGACAAGGCCGAGCGCGGCGTCGAGACGGAGGCTGGGATTCATGTAAGGTTGCGCGGTCGACCCGGATGCGGCGGCCTGTTGCGGCGCGAAATTATCGTGGCGCGGTTCTCCATGCGCTTCTGGCGCAGCCAGCACGGACGGAATTGGGTGGATGGTCAGGTCACTGGGCATGGCGGCAACACCGCTTTCAATGCACCATCCTGGCGCTTACAACGACTGACCCGTACACCCGTCCGGTTAAGCCAAGGTTAATTTAGGTCAGTTTTTTACGAGCACGATGGCTTCGATCTCCACCGAGATTTGACCGGGCAGGCTGCCCATCCCCACCGCCGACCGCGCCGGCCGGCCGTTATCCCCGAACACCGCCACGAACAGATCCGTGCAACCGTTGATGACCTTGGGATGGTCGCCGAACTCTGGCGTCGCGTTGACCGTACCCAGCACTTTCAACACGGTATCGACCCGGTCGAGCGAGCCGAGGGCGGCGATCATGTTGGTGAGAAGATTGAGGCCGCAGAGTTTGGCGGCTTCGTAGCCCTGCTCCACGGACACGGCGGCGCCGACCTTGCCGGTGATGCTGGTGCCGTCTGCATGGCGCGGGCCGACGCCGGACAGGTAAAGGATGTTGCCGGCCAGGCGGAACGGCACGTAGTTGCCGATCGGCCTGGGCGGCGGCGGCAGGATCAGACCCAGGCCGGCAAGGTTTGCGGTCGCGGACATGGTGTTCGGTCTCCGGTTCAGATGGGATTGAGTCTCAAGCGGCCTGGGACCGTGGTCCTGGGACTTCCAGCAGATTGGTCAGGTCCGCCGCGCCGGCCACGGTTTCGATCGCGCCGAGTTTCTCGAACAGGGGCGCGACCTTCGCGCGTGGCAAGGCGCGTTCGGCGCAGTCGGAGAACTTCGTCCACAGCTCGTCGCGCGTCATCGGGATGCCGGCCGGGCCGCGGCTGGGATAGTCGTCCAGGCGGGAGGCCAGGCGTTTGCCGTCGGTGGTGTGGACCACGACCTCTGATCCCCATTGGAATGCCGAGTCCGCTGGCATGTCCGGGTGGGGACGCGCCTCGACGCGTTGCATGAGGGCGCGGATGGCGGGATCGAAATGGGCCTCACCCTCGAACTGGTCGAGCTTCACGGCGCGGTCGGTCAGGGCGCGGGCGACGCAGTACTGGATGCTGAACTTGGCACCGAGGGGTGTGCGCGGGTCGGGATTGTTGGTGTGCGGCAGGCGGCGGAGATGGGGCATCACCTCGATGCGGGCGATCTGGTCGGGGGTCAGGTTATAGGTGGTGGTCAGGTCCAGCATGCGGTTGATGGAGGCGTGGGTGCTGCCGCAGCACGGATAGGGTTTCAGGCCGGGATCGCCGGGGCCTTCGCACTCGATGGGGCTGTACCAATCGGCCAGGATTTTGGCGGTGTCGTAGGTGCCGGGCCCGTTGAAGACATCGAGAAAGCCCTGCTTGTGCTCGAACGTGCCGGCGTTGGCGGTGAAGCCGCCTTGCACCATCAGGGCGGCGAATATGCCGTTGCGGGAGCCGTGGCCGACATGCAGCGGTTTGGTCATGGTGCCGAAATTGGATTTCAGGCCGGACGCGAAGGACGCGGCCAGGCCGAGGGCCATGGCGGTCTGGTCGACGTCCATCCGCAGCAGGCGGGTGGCGGCGGCGACGGTGCCGAAAATCCCCAGGGTGGCGGTGGGGTGCCAGCCTTTGTCGTAATGGTGGAAATGCACGCCGCGGGCGATGCGGCACATCGTCTCGAACCCAGCCACATAGGCCGCGGCCAGATCCTGCCCGGTCGCCGGGACCATTTCCGCCAGCGCGATCAGCGGCGGCACCAGCATGGCGGAGGGATGACCGCCCATCACACCGGCCACGTCGTCGTAGTCCAGCGCGTGGGACGCGGTGCCGTTCACCAGGGTGGCATCCAGGACGGAGGTGCGCCGGTTGGTGGCATAGATCAGGGCCGGACCTGGTGCCTCGGCGATTCCGGGGACGCGCAGGACGATGTTCGGACCATCATCCGCCATGCCAGCGAGCGAGCAGCCGACAGTGTCGATGAAGGCATGGCGCGTCCATTCCAGGGCGGTGGGCGTGATGTCCTGGAAGTGAAGCGCGTGGATACGTTCGGCGATCTGGCGGGCGAGGGTCATGCGGAGCCTCCTGTTCTAAGGAGTATGACCGGGGATCGGGGGGATGGGGAAGGGTCTGTTGCTGGCGGCGTTGCCCATTGCGGCTGCCTGGTGTCTGGCGGCAGGATCGGCGGGCAGCGCACCAGCGCGATATTGCGCCGGACCAACGATCCCTCGACAACGCCGTGCGCTAAACTGACAGATCCAGAACCGACCCGCGCGGCAAGGTCCGCGAAGGCGGCGGCATGCTGCCGGATCCGTGTCCGCCACTGCCGTTGGCCCCAGGCTCCCGCGACGGGGTGGGCGAAAACGCCGGCTCCCCACTGCCAGACGCGTTGGGGGCGCGCGTGCGCTGGATCGGACCGGTATGCCCATGCGCAGACGGGGATATAGCCGCCGACACGGCGGATAGGGAGGACGTGGTCAACATACGCAGTATCATCATATGCATTGGTAAATAATAGGAGCCACTTGCAAAAGCCAACTGACAGGGTGAATTTCGCCGTAAATTCGCGATAATTCGGCGAGACGCCCGCGCCCGGTCTTTGGTATCATGCGTTTGCGAATCCAACAGATACCAACAGTAGAAACCAGGGCGCAGGCGATGTC
>CALQHT020000374.1 GCA_943330455.2 Nitrosovibrio sp. Nv4
CAAGCAAAACCTCATTGAGGAAGTCGCCGCCTGGGAAGCCAGACGAAACAAACACCACGCCAAGGCGGATTGGCAATTCACCACAGCCGAGGCCCGCGTTAAGCTGAAGAGGCTTTACCCCACATTATGAACGACTCGGGGCACTAGTCTTGGCCGCGCGAAAATCAAGGATCGCACGCGAGACTTCGTGCCTTTACGGCCAAAGCGGCTGCCGGCAAATCAGGTCGGCGCGCGGAGGCTGATGCACCCTGGGTTCCACCAATGGCATCAGGGGATCCCGCGATCAGCCGGTAAGGCAACGCGCATGAAAGCCGACTCATGGGGGATTCGTAAAGGCGTCGATCCGTGCATCAGTTTCTGAACTGGGAACCGGATTTTAGGGAGTTGGGGATGGCGGTGGCGATCGAGGTCATTCGCGCGGAACAAGCGCCGCAGGAACCGTGGCGGATCGCAGCCGACCAGAAGGCCCCTGGACAGGCGCGCAAGGTGCACCCGATTTCGTTGGTCTTGGACGGATGGTCGCGTGGGAAAGCCGCCGCGTTCGCCGACGTTGGACGTCAAACACTCAAACGCTGCGCGATTGGATCGAGCACTTCAACGAGGGTGGTGTCGCTGCGTCCCAACGCTCACATCGCCCGGAAGACGGCGCTTGCTGACGCCGAACCAGGGCGAGGAACTGTACAACACCAACGGCCCGAAACGCACGACGTCCGGTGGACCCCGGCCCGATGCCGCATCACCCCGCCTGGGTGAGTACGTTAGAGCAGTTTCCGATCTGGTTGACTCGCTACCTCCGGCGGGGTTTTGGGGAACCGGTGGTGCCCGAACTATCTCACGCACAAAGCCCATGGTTCAACCTGATCGGAAAGCGCTATAACCAGCCGCCGGCGACAATCCTGCCAGCCGAACGAGAGTGCGACATGGTCGCTACCCTGGTCGACCAACGCTCCGCCCGTCAGTCCCGCTTGCCCTGAGCCGTCATGATTGCAGGAGACACCGGCGCCAGGATCGCCCGCCCCAGAGCCTCGGCCAAGCATTCATAGCCGCGATCCGTATGATGCAGGCCATCCGCCCCGATCATATCGTTTGCCGCGGGGTCCGCCGCATGCCATTCCCGCATCAAAGCCGCGCGCGAAAACAGCGGCACCCGGCGTGCAGCGGCCTCATGCGCGACCATCGCGATGAAGGTGGCGTGATGGGCGGTCTGTTCCAACCTTGGCGCGACCTGATTGTCCATCAGCACAAGATCGGCCCCGGACGCGACGACGCGTCGCACGCCCTCCGACAACAAAGCGGCGAACCGCGCCGGTTCCATCCCACGCAGGGCCGCGTTCGCACCGTCCTGCCAGATGACCAGGGTCGGATGGGCGGCGAGCACATCCGTGTCCAACCGCGCCAACATCGCGTCCGTGGTCTGCCCTCCCAGCCCCCGGTTCAGCACGGTCACCGGCACCTTCGGCCAGGCCGCACGCAAGATGGCTTGCAACCGGGCGGGGTAGGCGTGCGCGGGCGTGGTCGCACCTGCGCCCTCGGTGGACGATGACCCAAAGGCGACGATCGTGATGGGCCGGCCCGACGCCAATGCCGCCCAGGTCGCCGGAAGCTCCAGATGTCGTGGTTTAGAGGCGGGGCAGGCCGAGGTGGCCGCGGACGCCTGAGACGACACGGCAAGCACCGCGGCGACACCGAACAGAGCCGCCCGCAACCGTCGCGCCAGGGCGGTGAAGCCCAGGCACCGAGCCGCCGAGACATTATTTGCCAACATATTATTTGCCAACGAATTACTTGACGGCATTGACAATGCCCTCGGCCAGGATTTCCGCCATGCAGTCATACAGCCGGCGCGCGACCCGGACCCGGTCTTCCGCATCCGTGGCATCCAGGTTCATGAATCCACTACCGCTCCAAAAATGCATCAGCTCGTATCGATCCAGTACCGGCACGCCCGCCATGTCGCCGCCCCGGATCACCGCCATGCGGTAAGGATACGGGTTCATCACCCTGACCACGCTCGGCGCGAATTGCAACGTCATCATGACAAGATCGGCTCCGGCCAGTCTGATCCGGCGCATGACCTCGGCGAGCGTGGTGTTGAAGGTCTCCAGGTCGTCGCCACGGGCCGCGGCACTGGCACCGGGACCCCAGATCACCAACCCCGGCCTGACGCTCGCAAGATCGGCATCGAGCTTTAGCAGAAGATCCGCGGTCGTCGGCCGCGTGGCAGCCTGGACGGCCACCTTTATGTCGACACCGGGCAGGGCCGCCCGCAACCGGGCCTCCAGCCGAGCGGGGTAGGTGAACTCGGGGCCGCGGGCGGCGGCACCGACTGTTGCCGATCCGCCCATGGTCAGGATCGTCAGGCGTCCGATCGCAACGCCGGTCTGGGTCACGGGCAGGCCGCCATGAGGGATCAGGAAAGCATCCGGAACCGGGCATGTCGCGGCCTGGGCGGGCAATCCGGCGGCGAGGAGCGCGCCGAATACCGCGGCCACCCATACCAAGGGGGGTGACGGCCTCATGACGCGATCTCCGGGCGTGGCGCCGCCGGCAAGCGACCGCCTGCTTTGAACCATGCCAACAGCAGCCCAAAGGCGGCCATGATCGCGAGTCCCCCCAGATTGACCAGAAACTGATCGAACAGTCCGTATCCCGCAAGGCTGAGCACAAAATTCGCGAGCACCGACAGGAGGATCCCCAGACAGAACACCTCCAACGAGTTCTGCCCGCACAGCACGACCGTCCAGCCGGCCACGGAGCGCATGAACCGGGCATCGCGTGGGATGTAGGCTCCGACAACCACCGCCAGGGCCAGCAGGCTGATCAGGCGGGCCGGCGGCAACATGGTCTTGTCGAGCCACGAGTCGGGTAGCGGCAGGTAATAGGGGATCAGGTTGAACGGCTCATGCAGGGTCCAGGCGAATTGCAACGCCCCAGCGGCCACCACGACGACCGCCGCGACCACCGGCAACCAGGGTTTGGACCCAACGTCTTGCGCGCCTCGGCTACGCAGAAACCCCAATGCCACGCCAATGGTAAACAGGAACTGCCAAGAGAGCGGGTTGAAGAACCACAAGCGCCCTTCCGGGAATCCCGGCAAATTCCAACCGAACAGGTTGGCCAGGAGATAGAGCGCCGCCGATGGGATCAGCCCCAGAAGCACGTGGCGGCGGATCATCATGATCAGAATCGGCAACGCCAGCAGCAACAGAATGTAAAGCGGCAGGATATTCAGCAGGGATGGCTGGAACTGCAGCAGCATGACTCGGATAAAGGTCTCGCCCTGGTTATCGAGGTAGTCGCCCACCTGCAATTCGTCGGCAAACAGCGGATTTTGCAGATATTTCAGGGTGTAGGCGACCTCTGCGGTGAAGATCATGAACAGGCACAGATGTGCGACATAAAGTTGCCAGACGCGCCGGTAGATGCGGGCGAACCCCATCGCGATGCCCTCTCGGCCGAAGACCGGGGCATAGGCGAGCGCGGCGGTGTAGCCTGAGATGAAGATGAACACCTCCGCAGCATCGCAGAACGCGAATGACCGCAAGGTAAAGAAGCTGACGATGTTGTCCGGGACATGGTCGATAAAGATGAAAACGAGAGCCAGTCCGCGGAAGAAATCGAGCCGATAGTCGCGGGTCGCGGGTTTGTCGACGGCGGTTCGGGTAGTGGTTTTCATGGCGCTCGGGGCCTGCGTCATGGGTTACGCCGGGGGCGTGCGCAGGGCGTGGCCGCGGAGAAACTTCTCCCCCTCCCCTTGCGGGAGGGGGCTGGGGGGAGGGGTAATGCGGTACGGATATTGCGGTGTGCCCCTTCCCCCAACCCCCTCCCGCAAGGGGAGGGGGAGAATTTTCTCCGACCGTCATCTGATCGCCACCAGGCATGACCAGCGAAACGCCCCATCATGCCACCTGAAGCGTCGGAAAGGGTTCCGCCAACTCGATGACCCGCGCCGCTCGCAGCACAAGGTCGTCCCGATACTGCGCCGCCGCGATCTGCACCGAGTTCGGCAAGCCATCCGCCCGCAACGCCATGGGCACCGTGATCGCCGGCTGGCGGGTGACGTTGAAGGTAAACGTCCAGGGCGCCCATTCGGTCCACAAGGCCCGCACGGGATCGATGGTGGGCGCATCCGCCAAGGGCGGACCGGCTGGCACGGTCGGGCACAGCACAAGGTCGAAGCGCTGATGCAGGCGCGCCATGGCATGACCGGCGGCGGCGCGCAGGGCCTCGGCGTCCATGAACTCGATGGCGGTCATGCCGCCCAGCCGATCGGCGACCTCCCGGATGCCGGGGTCGAGCAGCCCGCGCAACTGCTCCGGCAGGCTGGCGACCAGACGTGCCAACGCCGCGCCCCAGACCCGGCCGAAGACCGCGGCGGTGTCCGGGAGATCGGGATTGGCTTCGTCGACCGAGGCGCCCGCCTCCGCCAGAATGGAAGCGGCACGCTCCACCGCCGCGACACCATAGGCATCGACCGGCGCGTCGAAGCCGGGATGGCGCAGCACGCCGACGGTCAGGCCGGCGACCCCGTCCTCTATCCCGCTCCGCCAGTCCCGTCCGTCATCTTGCGTGCAGAACGGGTCGCGGACGTCGTAGCGCGCCATGGAGGAGACCATCAGCGCCGCATCCCGCACGGTCCGGGTCATCGGCCCGGCACAGGCCACGCTGGCGAAGGCGCTGGCCGGCCATTGCGGCACGCGCCCGTAGGTGGGTTTCAGCCCGACCAGGCCGCTCCAGGCCGCGGGAATGCGGATGGAGCCGCCGGCGTCGGTCCCGACATGCAACGGGCCGAACCCGGCCGCTCCGGCAGCCGCGGCACCCGACGAGGAACCGCCCGGCGTGTGTGCCAGGTTCCATGGGTTGCGGGTGATGCCATGCAGGGGGCAGTCCCCGGGCGATTTCCAGCCGAACTCGGTGGTTGTGGTCTTGCCCAGGATCACCGCGCCGGCGCTCTTCAGGCCCACCACCAGCGGCGCATCGTCCGCGACCGGAGCCGGGTCGGTTGCTCTGCTGCCGCGGCGAGTGGGGAAACCGGCCACGTCGATCAGGTCCTTGATCGTGCAGGGCACGCCATCCAACGGCCCGATCGGCCGCCCGGCGCGCCATCGACCGGCGCTTTCGGCCGCGGCATCCAACGCGCGTGGATTCAGCACCGCGAACGCATTCAGCGACGGGTTGAGGCGCGCCACCCGCTCGGTGACCGCTTGCAGGACTTCGACCGGGCTTAACGTGCGACGGGCGAAGCGGGCCAGCATTTCCTCGGCCGTGAACAGGGCTGGATCGGTTCCGGGCATGGCATACGTCTTTCCCATACAAGGTCGATGTGTCTTTCCGGGAAGTGCGGCGGTTGGGGCACGCAGTCTCCCCCTCCCCTTGCGGGCTACGGTTGTCGCACAAGTGCGGAACGACTTGCGAATCAGTCTTTTCTCCGAATCGATGCGCTGATCGGTTCAGGGATAGGGCGCACATCACATGATCGACGCTAAACTTGGGGGTTTTGGGGACAAGC
>CALQHT020000375.1 GCA_943330455.2 Nitrosovibrio sp. Nv4
CCCAGGACCTCTTCTCCCTGACCATGGCTCTGGACACCGCGAGACACCCCCGATGAGGATAACCAGCCACTGGAGAGCCGTGTGCGGGAGAACCGCCAGCACGGTTCGGAGGGAGGGGAGGTTGGTAGCCTTCCCTACCCCTATCGGTTAGGGGACGCCACGGCGGCGCGTCGGTGATTCTTTCGGCTGGTTGGTATAAGAGACTATCGATGGGGGGGCTGATCGGTGCCCAAGACGCGCCGCCGAAAGTGCCAAATTCTTCCCGGCTCGAACGGCCAGCCCGGCCCATCTACCCCCCAGGCGCGAACAACGCCTCCACATCCGCCTCCGTCAATTTCAACGCCCCCCCGTGTTCGGCTTCCAGCACCGATGCCACCAAGGCGCGCTTCTTCTCTTTCAACGTCTCCATCTTTTCCTCGATGGTACCCAGGGCCACCAACCGGTGCACAAACACCTTCTTGGACTGACCGATCCGGTGCGCCCGGTCGGTCGCCTGGTCCTCCACCGCCGGGTTCCACCACGGATCGTAATGGATCACGGTGTCCGCCGCCGTCAGGTTCAACCCCACGCCGCCGGCCTTCAGGCTGATCAGGAACAGCGGCACCTGCCCGGCCTGGAACCGCCGCACCGGGGTCGCGCGGTCCTTCGTATCCCCGGTCAGCATGACGTAGTCGATCTTGTCGTCCCACAACCGCCGCTCGATCAATGCCAGCATCTCGGTGAACTGAGAGAACAGCAGCACCCGCCGCCCCTCGGCCAGCATGACGGTCAGCATCTCCATTAACCGGTCCAGCTTCGCCGATCCGGCCTTGGTCTTGGCGACGGTCTTCATCTTCAGCAATCGAGGATCGCAACAGGCCTGCCGCAGCTTCAACAGAGCATCCAGGATGATGATGCCGGAGCGCGCCATGCCTTTCTCGGCGATCGCCATTTTCACGCGCGCATGCATCGCCAGGCGGATGCCCTCGTAGATCGCCTGCTGGCCGGTCTCCATCTCGATGCGCTCGGTGATCTCGGTCTTGGGCGGGAGTTCCGTCGCCACCTCCTCCTTGGTCCGGCGCAGCAGGAACGGGCGGACGCGTTTGGTCAGCAGGACGCTGCGATCGATGTCGCCGTGCTTCTCGATCGGGGTGCGATAGCGGGTGCGGAACGCCTTCTGCCCGCCCAGGAACCCAGGGGCGAGGAAGTCGAACAGCGACCACAGCTCCCCCAGATGGTTCTGCAACGGGGTGCCGGACAAGCAAAGCCGCTGTTTGGCTTTCAGGCGCAGCGCCTGCCGGGTGGTTTCGGCGTTGGGGTTCTTGATGGTCTGGGCTTCGTCCAGGATCACCACATGCCAGGGTTGGGCGGTCAGTACCTCGAAATCCCGGGTCAGCAGAGGATAGGTGCTCAGCACCAGGTCGTGGTCCGGGATGCGGTCGAAATTGTCCTTCCGGTTCGGGCCGTGCAGGGCCAGGACCTTCAGGCCGGGGGTGAATTTCTCGGCTTCCATGGTCCAGTTGGGGATCAGGCTGGTCGGGCAGACGATCAGGGCCGGGTGTTGCAGGCGGCCGGCCTCTTTCTCGATCATCAGATGTGCCAGGGTCTGCACCGTCTTGCCCAGCCCCATGTCGTCGGCCAGCACGCCGCCGAGTTCCGCGGTGCACAGGAACTGCAGCCAATCGACGCCCTGCTGCTGATAGGGGCGCAAGGTGCCGTGGAACGTGGCCGGGATCGCCGCCTGCGGGATGGCGCCCCCGGCGGCGCGCAGTTGACGGCCGAGCTCGCGGAGACCTTCGCCGCCGCGCCAGATGAGGCCGGCGCGTTCTTCCAGGGCGGCGAGATCGGCGGCATCCAGGCGGGAAAAGCCGATCTTCTCGGCGCCGGGATCGATCAGGCCGCCGTCGAACAGCTCGATCAGGGCTTGCAGGGTCGGGCGGATGCGGACCAGCGGAATGGCCAGCCGGCGACCATCGGCGAGCGGCACCAGAAACGGCGTGTCGTCCGCCCCGTCCAGGATCGCCAACGTGTCGGGCCGGCCGAGAAGCTTGATCAGAGCGGGGACAAGATCGATGCGGGTGCCGTCGACCATGACCCCGAGATGCAGTTCGAGCCAGTCGATGCCGGAGCCCTCGGTGAGTTCGGCATCGATGGCGCCGTCGCTGGTGACGACCTGGATGGGGAAGTTCTCGTCGATTTCGACTGTCCAACCGGCATCCTGCAACGCGGGCAGGTCGCGAGTGACCAGGGAGACCCAGTCGGTGCCGGCCTCGCCTTCCAGCAGGGCGAAATCGTCGGTGTGGGCGTGCTTGTAATAGACGGGGACCAGCTTGGCGACGCGTCCGAAGCCCAATGCCGCGAGGCGATCCATGGCGCGGGCCTCGGCCTTGGTATCGCGCACCGGCTCATAGAGGGTGCCGTCCTGGCCGAACACCCGCGGTTGCGGCTGCTGGGAGCAGGGGATGGTCACCGGCCCATAGTTGAACGACAGACGCGCAAGGGGGACCGCGAACAGACCCATCGCCAGCAGCTTGGCGGAACCGCGGCCTTGCGATGGGTCCATGGGCAGGGTGCCGCTCATGAGCCGCAAAGCGGGTTGCGGCGTTGCATTCACCTGGGTGGGGGCCGGCAACTCGCGGGGCGAGGGAATGGTCAGTTTCGGCAGGCGGCGGGCCAGTTCCTCCCGCACCTTGTGCGCGGATTCGGCGGGGATCGGCGGGGCGGACAGCAGACGTTCGGCGAGCGGCGCCGGCAGGTCCAGGGCGACCGGGCCGAAAATCCCGGCATCGGGGTCGACATACCAGGGGCCGGGAATGCGGACAGCCAGCAGGCCGGGGTCCAGGGTCAGCGCGGCGCTTTGGGTGCCGTCCCGGCCGAGTTCCCAGGTGATCTGGCCGGGACGCGCGGGCCCCTCGGTCAGCACAACACCGTCGATCGAACCCAGCCGCGCGCGCCCTGTTGCCAGCACCCGGTGCAAGGTGTCGGCCGGGTCGTCGTCGACATTGCGATTGTAGCTGGTGGCGCTCTGGCGGCCGAGCCGGTTGAGGATCAGTCGGTCGGAGGGGCGGAGGTAGCGCACGCCGCTTTGAGCCTGATGCAGCGGGAATTGGCGCGCATTGCCGACCGTGCCCGATTTGCGGATCGTCACGCTGTATGGCTGCACCAGCAGCGGCGGGACTCCCGGCTTCGCGGTGTCGCGATTGATCACGTAGAACAGGCGGTTGCGGACGTCCGGCGGGTAGTCCTCGGAGGCATCGTCGATGCCGCTTTGCAGGTCCGACAACCAGCCGGCGATCGGGTAGGGCAGGGGGGTATCCGGGGAGGCTCTCGTCGGGGCGCGGGGTTGCGGCGGCTCAGGTTGGAGCGAGGGGGCCTCGCTGCCGGCCAGTTGCAGGCGATGGGCCGCGATCAGGACCGCGGCGAGATGCTTGCACAGCCGCCCGATCGGGCAGGTGCAGGTGCCGCCAATCAGCAAGCCACGGTTGCGGCTCTGCTGAACGGTGATCGTCTGGGTATAGGGATCGGGCGCGCTGCCGAGGGTTTCCGCCTTGATGCGGGACCCGTCGGGGGAGACGGTCAGGTTTCGCACCCGGCCGCGCAATTCGTAGATGCGTCCTGCCTCCAGGGCACTGGAGGAGAACATCTGACGGATGGCGCTGTCCGTCAGGGCGAGTTCGGTCCGGGTGGGGGCGATCTGCACGATGAACATCCCCATAGCATGAACGTACGCGCCGAGTCGGGGCTAGAGGGAAGAAGGGCTTGGCTTCCGCCCGGGCCCTCGATCAGGGCTTTCCCCGCGGGCCTGAATCCAAGGCTTGTGCGGTCACGGTGCGGCACGATTCACAGGATGGATGCGCCAATCGGCACAGTCGCCGCTATCCACCAGCCGCTGGGACCCGGTCGTCGTGGAACTGTCCCGCACTATCGATCTCGCGGCGACAGCACGCCGGCACAACGCGATACAGCACGTCAAAAGGTCGGGTCGGCTGCGGATTTGTTGCGTCTGGCGATGATCTGGGGTCGCGGGCGGCAGTACTGCCGGGAAACGGCGGCGCTCGCGGCGCGCGGGAAGGTCGTGGACATCAGCGACAAAGGGCATCGTGGGACGTATGCGCAAAGCCGGCGACTGGCTGGTGCATATCCTGGTCAGCTTGCTCGCGGCATGAACCAGTGTCGGCGCACCGAAGAACTGCCCGCGGCGTCCGATGGTGGGCATGATGCTGCGTCAGGATGCCTCGACGCATCCCTGGGGGTGCGAACCAAAGTTGTGCGATCGAGTACTCGTCTCACCGTCATTGCGGGGGCGTGACCCGGCAACCCGCCCTTCAGCGCCAGCGGGGGGGCGGATCAAGTCCGGCAATGGCGGTGAGGGTGAGGGGACACAAGGGTCAACGGTTAGGTCGGTTGGGATTATACCGTCGCACCCAGGCCAACGGAGTGGACCGATTATTGATCAACAGGCCCTTATCCGTGGCGGCGGTGGTCGCCGGCCCGTCCGGATGGCATCCCACGTCGTCCGCCGGTCAGAACCGCAGAGTCGCCACCAGCGATCCGGCGCTGGACGAAGTGGTGCCGGAATATTCGCCGTCATATTGCAGCCGCAGATCCACCGCTCCTCCAGTAAAGAGTTGGAGGCCAGCCGTAACCCGCGCCGCGACCGGATCGATCGGGATGGAGGTGGTGAATCCGCTCGCTCCCGCCGGGGCGCTGACCAACCGAGCGGTCTGGTTCCAGGTGTTGGCTGTCTGCAACGTGGCACCGACGCCGATATAGGGGCGCAATACCATGTCGCCGCCCAAGGATACGCGTCCACCGACTTCCAGCATCGGAGTGGCGACCAGGGCGGTCCGAGATGCGATGTCCACCGACAGATTCAGTGCCCCGGCCCCGGATTCCTGGTAGGCGCCGCCGCGGGCGTGCACCACGCCCAGGGTCAGGTGCGGCCGCAGATAGAATGTCTCCCGCCCCATGGTGTAGCTGACCCGCGCAAGGGCGCCGACACTGGCCGAGTCGGGACTGCCCTTCGCGACCGAGCCATAACCCGGCAGGCTGATCACCCTCGACGCGTTGAATTGGCCGGCCCCGCCCACGACCGCGCCGGTGAACAGCCACGGCCCGGTTTGATGCTTGACGACCACGGCGCCATAGCCGCCCTGTCCACGACCCGAGGTCACGCGATCATCGCTCGTCAGCTTGGTCGCCTCATAGGCCAGCGACCCGCCGATGAACCAGCCGGGCGCGAACTCCTGCTGGCCGCCGATCTGCCAGGTCATGGTGTTGTAGCCATAGCGGCCGACGCCATTGCCGCTGTCCTGGCTGGTGACGCGACCGGTCACGCGCAGCCAGGCGCATTGGCCCTCGACCAGCATGGCCGTCGTGCCCTCGAACTGCGGGCAGGACATGGCGTTGTTTGCGAATGGCTCTTATAGCGTTTTCTGTTGGTATGGCCCCAGACCGATGGCTCCGAGGATCATGGCGGCCGAACTCGCGGTCTGACCCATCGCTTCCAAGGTCCGG
>CALQHT020000376.1 GCA_943330455.2 Nitrosovibrio sp. Nv4
CTGACTGCTGTAAACCGTTCGCGAATCGCTGATCTGTCTATCATCTAGAGAGTCTAGAAAATTCGCGGCCGCGCCGGAATCGGCCCCGGCTAAACTTCGTCCTCGTGGCTCACCACCCGACTCGGTAGTTTTTGCGTGTCGCCTTAGGCACCGGCGCGTCGATGTTCCTGGTCAACCAGGCGGCCGGGGTGATCGACGCCGATCAGACCACCGCCCTGATCCTGAACACCGGCAATCGTCTGGTCACCAACACCGGATTGCTGAAGGGCAGCGCCACCGGCGGTCTGTCGATCCAGAGCACAGCGATCGCCAACACGGGCGGCACCATCCTGGCGACCGGGGTCGGCGGCCATGTCGATCTCGTCAGCGCCTATATCGAGGGCGGACTGCTCACCACCGCGACCGGAGGCTCCATCCAGGCCGCCGACCGCGGCAGCACCCTGGACGGCATTACCAGAGGCGCGGTGACCAATACCGGCCTGATCCAGGTCAACAACGGCCAGATGCTGAACCTGGTCGGCACGATCAACAACACGACCACGATGGCCCTGGCCGGAGTCGGCAACACGGGCGCCACCGACCTGCGGATCACCGGACAGGTCGCCACCCTGCAAGGCGGCGGCAGCGTGGTGATGTCGAACAACATCAACAACCGCATCTACGGCACCAACGCGAACTTCCAGCTCGTCAACGTTGACAACACGATCGCGGGCTCCGGTCAGATCGGCCTCGGCGCGTCGATGTTCCTGACCAACCAGGCGGGCGGCACCATCCGGGCCAACCAGAAGATCGGAATGGTCGTCAACCTGGGCGGCAACGTGGTCGAGAACGCGGGGATCATGGAATCGACCGGCACCGCCGCGTTCAACGGCGGACTGGTGATCGAGGGCACCACGATCAACAATGCCGGCGGCACCATCCGCGCGGTCGGCGGTCAGGCGCATGTCAATCTATCCAGTGCCACCATCCAAGGCGGCACTCTGACCACGGCCACCGGCGGTATCATCCAGACCGTGCCGAACACCACCAGCACCCTGGATGGGCTGGCATTCGGCGTGCTGTCCAACAAGGGCAACTTCCTGATCAACGACACCAGCACCCTGGCGCTGGTGGGGACGATCAACAACACCGGCACCATCCTGCAGAACGCCTTCAGCGCCAACAGCAACACCGATGTTCGCATCGCCGGCGCAACCGCGACCCTGACCGGCGCGGGCCAATGGATCATGTCGGATAACGCCAACAACCGCGTTTTCAGCAACGCCAGCGGCTACCAACTGATCAACCAGGGCAACACGATCAGCGGCGCCGGCCAGTTCGGCACCGGTGGAATGGAGTTCGTCAACGCCAGCGGCGCCGTCATCGCCACCGGCAATAACGCGCTCGTCGTCAATCTGGGTTCCGGCAACAGTGTCAACAACGCCGGGGCTTCCATGACCGGCAAGGGGGCGGGCGGCTTGATACTGTCGTCCGGCATCTTCACCAACAACGGCACCATGACCGCCAGCGACGGCAGCGCGATCGCCTACCAGTCGGGCATGATCAACACCAACCTGGCCGAGGGTGACCTGGTGGGCGGCACCTGGCGCGCCCTCGCCGCGGGCCATGGCGCCACGATATCCATGACCGGCGGGCCGATCGTCACGAACGCGGCAACGATCGTGCTCCAGGGCGCCGGATCGGTGCTGCAGGCCGGCTCCGGCACGGGCGCCACACCCTATGCCCAACTGGAGCAGACACTGACCACGATCGCCGTCGGCGGTCAGCTCCAGGTCCTGACCTCGCGCGGCTATACGAGCGTGCTGGATCTCGACATCGCCGGCACGCTCCAGGTGCAGGGCAACACATTCGACACCAAGTCGCTGACGGTGGAAGCGACCGGGGTGCTGACCGGTCTCGGCACGGTGCAGGACACGATCGCGAATAGCGGCCTGGTCAATGCCAAGGGTGGCACGTTGAACATCACCGAAAACGTCACCGGCAACGGGCAGTTGCAGGCCGATGCGGGGGCGACACTGAACCTGGCGGGGGCGACCAACTCGGCCGCGACCGTGCTCGATAACGGCACCGTTACGCTTGGGACAGGCGACACACTGACCATCACCGGGGCCGTCGATCCGGCCAGCACCGGCGTCTTCGTGCTGAACAACACATCCGTGCTGGAAATCGCGGTCGACAAAGGGACCAGCCACAAGATGAGCTTCATCGGCACCGGCACCCTGGAAATCGCGGCGGTCAGCCAGTTCGGCAACAATGTCGGACTGGGCACCTATACCGGGCCGCAGATGCTGAACTTCGGCGTGGGGGACAAGATCGAGCTCAAGGACTTCAACTTCGCCGGCGCGATCATCGACAGCTACACCGCCGCAACCGGGCTGCTGCAACTGCATACCGGCACAACCAAGGCGACATTGGACTTCGACAACGCAACCCTGGGTGCCGGCAGCTTCCACATGGCCAATGACGGCACCGGCCATGTCCTGCTGACGCATAGCTGAGCCACCGCCCCGCTCGCCCTTCCCTGGAGGGCGCGCGGGGCGGTCTTGTTTCCGATCAGACGGCCAAGGTCATGCCTTGGCTTTCTGTTCCGCGATCCAGGTCGACACTTGGTCGTAGTAGTTGGCGATGTAATACTCGGCAATATCGTCGGCGGTCGTATTCCAGACCCCGTCATGGCCGAGAATATACCGCAGCGCCTCATCCAGATACTTGGCCGCGTTCGGGCGTCCGATAGCGTGCGGATGCAGCGACAGGCACATGACCCGCCCGCTTTCCGCGCCTTCCCGGTACAGCGTGTCGAACTGATCCTTGATCATCTGCAGGAAGTAGTCGGCCTCCCGGTTCCAGGCCAGCATGCCGGCGTCGTTGGTCTGCCCGGTATAGGGGACATAGATGAATTTCTGCCCGCCCCGGACATTGATCGGCCAGGGCTGGTCATCGATGATCCAGGACGTGTGATAGAGACACCCGGCCTCCGCCATCAGGTCGTCTGTCCTGACGGTATAGCCAGCCCCGCCGCCGAGACGGCCCTTGAGGCGCTTGCCGGTCATTTTCTGAAGATGGGTGGTGAAGTCCAGCCAGTAGGCCTGTTCCTGCTGCTCGGTCAGGTCGTAGATTGGGCGGCTATTGTACAGGCCATGCGCCATGTAGTCCCAGTCGGCGGCGATCATCGCGTCCTTGATTTCCGGAAAGTGATCGAGGATTTCCAGGTTCAGGCAGCAACAGGCACGGACCTTGTGCTTGTTCAACACATCCAGCATGCGCCAGAAGCCCACCCGGTTGCCGTAGTCCATACGCGTATAGTGCGGAATGTCGGGCTGGGTCGGCCGGCTTTCCGGCATATACTCGAAGAATTCCATGTTCGGCGCGACCCAGAACGCGACGCGCGCATTGTTGGGCCATTTGATGATGGGGCGTTCGGTGATGGGTGCGTAGTCAAATCGACCGGGTGCGAGGGTCATGATGTGGTCTCCGCTCGCCTGCGATGAGGCGGAAGATGGGCACGAAAGATGGCCGGAACGGGTCCGGGTCGGATGGGCGCGCGGTTACGCGCCGGGGGCGGGCGTCGTGTTATGGCCAGGCTGTGCCTTGAACCAGTCGATGATCTGACCGCCGGTCGCCTTCCACACCCCTTGATGCGCGCAGATATGCCCCAGAACCTCATCGAGGTGACGGATGCGCCAGGGTTGGCCGATGATCCATGGGTGCAGATGCAGCACCATCAGGCGTCCGGTGGTGGCGCCATCGACGTAAAGACCGTCGAACCAGTCGCGCCACATCAGGTTGACTTCGTTGATGGTCCGCCTTCCGTGCAGATGGATGTAATTATCGTCGAGATACTGGTTCACGCCCAGCGAGTACAACTCTCCGGTCTTCGGCGTCATCTTGTAGGGCTGCTCGTCGTTGCCCCAGTCGCAGACATAGCCGATCCCCTCGGCCGCGAGCAGGTTGGGCGTGTTCGGCGTTTCCTGGAAGTCCGGCCCGGACCAGCCGATCGGGCGCTTGCCGGTGGCTTTCTCGACGGCGTCGATGGAGTCGCGGATATATTGCCGTTCTTCCGCTTCCGACATGCCGATATGGATGATACGGCGGCGGCTGATGCCATGCGCGATGAACTCGGCGTCGCGCTTCTGGCCTTCCTTGATCAGGAACGGGTAGTTGTCGGCGACCACCTTGTCGAGCGCCAGGGTCGGTTTGATGCCGTATTTGTCCAGCACCGACAACACGCGGAAGATGCCGACCCGGTTGCCGTATTCATGATTGCCGTATCCACCGATGTCTGGAAACGCCGGCTGGTTGCCGGTCCACAATCCCTCCGGCCCGCCCATGGGGCTGACCGGCAGCGGCGTATTGGCCGGCACTTCCCAGTCCCAATGTTCCAGGTTGACAACCACGGCGAGGGCGACACGGGCGTTGTCCGGCCATCGCAGGATGGGACGGGTGACGATGGGGGACCATGGATAGAACTCCTGGTCCATCCCGTAGCTACGACTGGCGGGCATTGCTCCACTCCTCTCCGTTCGAGCCGATCATGACGGCTCCGGCCATGGCATCTTGGGTCGCCCGTGCCCTGGCGTGAAGAGGCGGTTCAGACCGTTCCGATCACGACCCATAACGGATCGGCGTGCGGCGGCGTCATGGCGCGCTGGGCGACATCGCCGAAACCGGCGGCGCGCATATACGCGGCGACCAGACGCTGCTGGTCCGGCCCGGAAAACGCCTGCCAGATCGCGACCGCCTTGGTGGGAAAGCACCGGTTGGAAAACGACACCACGAAGGGCGCACCGGGCCGCAGCACGCGTCGAACCTCCCGGAACACATCGACCGGTCGTTGCAGATACTGCACGGACACGCAAAGACAGGCGCCATCGAAACCGCCATCATCGAGATCGAGGGTCGGTTCGGCGTTCAGGTCCTGCGCGAACCATCGTGACAGCCGCGGGTTGGCGGCCAGTTCCTCCGCGTTCATGCCGTGGCCGGTGACAGAGGCGTAGGCGATTTCGTCCGGCAAGTGGCTGACCCAACTGCTCATGAGGTCCAGCAGGGTCCCGCCTGGTGGCAGGATTTCCCGATACACCTGCGTCACCGCGGCGATCGCGGTGTCGTCGATATGGGTGACAAATCGCGGAAACGCGTAGAATTCCGCGTCAGGCGACGGGTCCGCTTTGTCGAAGGCGGCTGGTGGCAGTCCGGGCAGTTGTTCCATGGGGCGGTATCCTGGGTGTATTCGGCCGGTTTGACAAAGGCTCTGATTGCGTTCTCCGGCGGGTGGTGGTCGGTTTTCGACCGGCGGCGGGGCGGCGTCCAACATGACCGAGGCGCTGCCAGTCTTTCTTCGTGACCTTCGTGCCTTCGTGGTGGAAAATCGCGGACTCGCGCGCCATGGCGGCCTGTCCAATAGGCGTCCTCGGGACAGGCC
>CALQHT020000377.1 GCA_943330455.2 Nitrosovibrio sp. Nv4
GACAATGCCACACGAACCAGGAAAGGCCCGCACCGCGCCCTCCGCACCGGCGGAATGGCAATCAGGGCGAACCGCGGAGAAGCCATGGGAACTGAAGCAAGCGTAAATATCGTAACCGGCTGTATCAAAGTCGTTGACACGTTCCGCCGCACCGATGTTGTCCCGGTGTCGCCGGCCGAACTTGGCTGCATCGGGAAGGCCGCCATAATCGGTCGGCCGGGCTACGCACAGCATTCGGCCACAATGGTTACGCCGGGCGGCGCCTATATTCCGTTTATCGTAGAGACCTGGGCTTCCTGCTCGCGCCCGACGCAAAAGGGCCTGGGCAAAGTCGCGATCACCTTGATCGTCAACAAGACAGTCACCGTTGCGACAATCCACGCGGCGTCCTGGCCCGGTGGTCTTGGCCTGAAAGGCTGTGGCCTCGATCGGAAAGTGTTCGGGCCAAGCACGGGCGATTACGCCGTGACGCTCAGCATCATCGCGCCCTATATCCAGCTGGCGAGCGATGGCAAAGAGCCGTCGCTTGCTGCGTTCGGTGAGGCGATTGCAAAGGCGATGTCCAAGGCTTGTAGCATGGCACATCGGGCAATGGCCCGCCCCGACCATGCGATGAGTATCAAGGACGCTGCCTGGTCTGTCATGGAAAAGGCCTACCTGGTGGCAAGCGGCAACGGACGTTATCCGGCGAATGCTCGGCAGATCATGTACGCGGCCCGACCAGATATACTTCGGTTGACTGGAAACGACAATTTGGACGATGCCTACTTCCCCCAGGTCTTGCTGCCCGACTATGTTGCGGAGCACGGCAAAGACGCTGAGTGGGATGTCGTGTTCGACTCCCGCGGCAATTTTGTCGAGCCACATACGCGTCACGAGGTGCGGCTGGGCACAATCGACATTCGGGCCTATCTCGGTGAGCGCGCTCCCATCGGGCCAGTCGTCGCAATGTCCGACGACGAGCGTTACCCAACGATCGGGCCGCAGCATCGGTTCTCGGCGGTGCTGTTCATTGAGAAGGAGGGATTCGCGCCACTGCTGCAGGTGGCCCAGATCGCGGAACGGTTTGACATCGCTATCATGTCGACCAAAGGCATGTCGACGACGGCAGCGCGACAGCTGTTGGACCGTTTGGCGCCCAGGATTGACAAGGTGATGGTCCTGCACGACTTCGATGTCAGCGGATTCTCAATTTTCGGCACGCTGGGCAGTGACGGTCGGCGGTACAGCTTCGCGAACGATCTGCCGATCGTGGATATCGGCTTGCGGCTCAAAGACGTCGTTGCCCTGGGCCTGCAATCGGAACCGGTCGACCCGCAGGGTAGTTGGGAGAAGCGATCCCGAACGCTTGCCGAACACGGAGCAACGAGGGCCGAGATAGATTATCTTCGGACGAGGCGCGTGGAGCTGAATGCGCTGGCAGCTGATGTGTTCGTGAGCTTCTTGGAGCGCAAATTGGCTGAGCAGGGTATCGGCAAGGTTGTGCCGGACCACGGCATTCTGGTTACCCACGCCCGGCGGGTGGTCGAGCGAGATCTGGTCGAGGCGTTGTTGCAAGAGAACCGGCCGAGACTGCAAGGCGCTGCCGCGTCAGCTCCGTTGCCAGCCGATCTGGATGTTCGAGTTAACGCCGTCCTCGAACGCCGGCCTGTACTTTCGTGGGATCAAGCCGTTGCCGCGGTTATCCACGGCGAAGTCCCATGAGCAGCGACGGCATCGCCGAAGATAAAATGATCAACGTGGGAGAGTGAAATGAAGAAGACCGGTAAAATCTCGCCGACGCCAGCGCCCAAGCAGGACCCTGACAGCAAGCCGTGGCCCAAGGAGCTGGTGCGGATCATCGAACGACGCTGGCAGAAGGGCATCCGCGAGGAGCGCCTGCTCGCCGAACGGGAGCGCGAGCCGACCTGCGGAACCAGACGGTTCAGGTGAATGTCAGAAGCTCAAACCGAATGATCAGGGCTGACTTTTGCCGTATTTGGTGTGTGGTAGGCTCCCCATAGGTGGGGTCACATCGCATTCGCGGGTGGTCATCTTGCTGACCGCGCGACTCAGATCGTTGCGACTGACCGCTACCACCAGCCAGCCGGGGTGATCTGGGACAATCAGGCGACCATGCACCGCGGCCGCCCGCACGATCCGGATGAGGCGCGTGACATTCGCCAGACCCGTCTCGCGGGTCCGGCGGAGACGATCGAACAGGCCGCCTGAGCGTTGCAAGGGCGCGCATCATACGGCAACACCGGACCAGAGAACCCCGCCCCTCAAACCACCGGGGTGAACAGGATGTACGCCGCAGGCAGGCTGCCCGTCTCGATTGCCCCATCCAGGCGCAGCGTGTCGCGGGTGGTCAGGTCCACCAGGAAGGCGATCGTGCCCGCGGGTTGAGCCGGCAAATTCGTTGGCTGGATCAGGATCCGCACGTCATGGCGCCACTGGCCTCGCGTGGTGATAGCATTCAGTACCAGGCACGGCCCGAGAATGCGACACTGCGCCGGCCAACCACCATCGAAACAACTGGGCGCATACGGTGACCGGACGGGCAGAGCGGGATGTGGCCGCTGGAAATCGAGCGTGAAGCCCGGCCCGTCCAGCAGGGTGATGGTGCGGTCCTGCCCGCTGAGATCGGAGAACGGTGCATCGGTGTCGAGCCACGCAAAGCCCACCATCCAGCCGGCCCCAGAGTCGATATCAGCCTTGCGCCCGGCGCCATTCACCCAGCGCGATAGGGCGCGCGTGGCGAAGGTGAGTGGTTCATGCGGCATGACGCTGCCTCTCTTTGCTCAACCCGGACGAAACGATCACGTCCGGTCCGGCAGCGGCTTGGCACCGCCGCCGGACCCGGAACGCCGCGGTCAGGCGACCTTCTTGCCGAGATGCGGGAACATCGCGAGACGGGCGGCCTCGTCCATGTCCGCTTTGAAAGCGTGCCGATCTTTCAGTGCCAACGCCCGGGCAGCGGCGGGACGTGCGCTGATCTCCGCCAGATGCCGCTGGACGTTCGGGGATTGGCTCGGGCCATCGGGTCCCAGCACGACCGCCAGCAGCCGCGACCAACCCCATACCGCCATATCGACGATGGTGTAGTCATCACCCAGCATGAACCGGTGCGATCCCAGACGCGCGTCCAGAATGCCCCAATGCCGCTGCGCCTCGAAGGTGTAACGATTGACGGCATAGTCTTTCGGCTCCGGCGCGACATTCCGGAAATGCACCGCCTGACCGGAATACGGTCCGATGCCGGATGCAACGAACATCAGCCAGGACAGCAATTCGCCGCGGGCCGCCGGTGATGGAGACGGCAGGAACTGGCCCGTCTTCTCCGCCAGGTACAGCAGGATCGCGTTGCTGTCGAAGACGGTCGCGCCGTCATCGACGATGGCGGGAACCTTGGCGTTCGGGTTGATGGCAAGGAAGGCCGGCGCGTGCTGCTCCCCTTTGCGGGTGTCGACGGGGACCAGCTCGTACGGCAACCCCATCTCTTCCAGGCATAGCGCGACCTTGGTCGGGTTCGGCGCCAGATTGTAATAGAATTTGATCATGACTTCATCCTTTGCGATCCAGCTTGCGGGCGTCCTGGCCAATACGGCGTCCGGTGGAGCATACTCGATCCGGGCTACCGGCAATACGCGCTCGCGACAGGTCGGGACCCACGCGCGCCCGCACGCCGGGGATGGCGGCCGCTGGTCGGATGGATGTGCGCCCAGGGCATCGGGACGCAGTTCCTGATGGGCCCCATGGCGACGTGGGGGCCGCGCTGGCGGGGCTCAGGCCGGGAAGATCGTGGTGTTCCCAACGCTCGACACCGGGACGCTCAGGCCGCTGCCGCGAGTCACAGAAATTCGCGACGGAACCCAAGAGACTCCTGGCCCTTCGAGGCCGGAAGTGGCACGGTTGATGGCCGGCAACGATAGTGTGGCTTCCAGCGCAAATCTCCGCCCGCCGGTCATTGGGAGTTTCCCGCGATGCTTACGCGTGCAGACCTGGCCGACGTTCGGCGCATTGTATCCGTCGACATGGAGACCACCGGCAACGCCGTCAAGACGGCCGACGAGGTGCTGCGGATGCCCAAGGGCATGCGGCTACCCGGCGTCATTATCCAGATCGGCTGCGTTGAAATCCTGCGCGAAGGCGGCGGATGGACGACCGGACGCAAGTGGGAGACCTTGGTGAACCCGGACGCTCCGATCCATCCGCAGGCCTCCAAAGTGCATGGGATCCAGGGGTTCAGGCTGAAGAACGCGCCGCGCTACCCAGAAGTCCACAAGGAATTCGAGGAGTTCGTCGGCGCTTCGCTGCTTCTGGCGCATGCTGCCGAAAACGAAATCGGATTCCTGAACTACGAGATGCGGCGGGCGAAGCTTGTTGGGTGGGACGACGCCGATCCCTATCATCCGGATCGCTTCTTCGACACCCAGATCATCGCGCGCGATTTCTTCCCGGGCGCTTCGGGTTCGCTCGACGTGCTGTGCAACCGTCTGTGGATCTATCCCGAGGACCGCGACCAGAAGCACGGTGCCCTGCTCGACGCCGATCTGACGGCGGAGGCGTTCATCAAGATGGCGACCGGGTTCGTTCGGGACGAGGTCCGCACCTTTTCGGTTTGAGCCGCCTGCGCGCCCGCCAAATGTCGATCTTGGATATCACGCCGGGAGAGCTGTACGGTCGTCGTCGGTAGGGTCGCGTACTATGGTGGTTCGACTGGGTTAAGCCGAGGTCGGAACGCTGGTGGAGGGACTGGCAGGAATGGACCGCAATTTGGGCGGCGCCCGTAAAACGCGCGAGGCGGCGTGATGCCGGCGACCAGCGTCACCGTGCGGGTTCCGCTGACGATCCGGAGGCGCGGCGGGCGGACGATCTTGATCGCGCCGGATGGCTCCGTCATTCCAGGCATGTCGCGGCAGGCGGCGACGCCTTCCGATCCCGCGCTCGTGAAGGCCCTGGCGCGGGCTTTCCGCTATCAACGCATGCTCGACGTCAGCAAATACCGCTCGATCGGCGAGATGGCGGCGGCGGAGAAACTGGACCGGGGCTACCTCGGGCGGCTGCTCCAACTCACCCTGCTGGCGCCCGACCTCATTCAGGCGATCATGGACGGGCGGGAACCGGCCGGGGTGACGCTGACGATTTTGATGGAGCCGTTTCCGGCGGAGTGGGGGGAACAGCGAGCGGTCCTGGCGGGCGCATAGGCGTCCCAGTCGCGTAATCCCATGCTCACATCGACACCGATCACGGTTGTCGCGCGAACACGCAGCGACGTTGGCCAGGATTGCTAGTGCCCCGAGTCGTTCATAATGTGGGGTAAAGCCTCTTCAGCTTAACGCGGGCCTCGGCTGTGGTGAATTGCCAATCCGCCTTGGCGTGGTGTTTGTTTCGTCTGGCTTCCCA
>CALQHT020000378.1 GCA_943330455.2 Nitrosovibrio sp. Nv4
CTCGCCTCGGCGGGTGGTCCGGCTATACCTCCCGTGGTTACCGGCCGCCGGGGCCCAAGACTATGCATCACGGTTTGCTCCGTCTTGACCCGATATTGCTCGGATGGCGACTGGCAAATCGTTCCGCACTTGTGCGACTCCCGTAGCCCACAAGGGGAGGGGGAGAATCTTCTACCCAGCCGAGATACGTGAATTACGGCGGAGCATGCGCTCGATCACGCAACTTGGGTTCACACCCAACAACTTTCGTTCGCACCCGACGCGGGGATCGTGCGTCGGATCGCCCCCGGTGCTCGACTCGACCGGCTCGCCAACCAGACGGCGGCATGGCGCTTTGCTCCGTTGACACCACTCGATGCGTGGCAAATGATCCCGACGAAGCGCAAGACGAAAGAATCAAGCGCTCAACGGGAGGTGCCGATGATAAACCGGCAAATGTCAATTGTGCTGGCGGGCGCGCTTGGATTGACCATCGCCGCGGCCCAACCGGTAGAAGCGCAGACCCAGAAGGGAACTCTGGTCTTTGCGGTCGAATCGCTCAGCAGCCAGACCCTGGATCCCATCCTGGAAGGCCGGCCCGGCAACGCGGTCTACCAGGCCGCGATGTATGACTCGCTGATCGGGTTCGACCTGGAAAAGGGCGGCCTGGGGCCAGGAGTCGCGGAAAAATGGCAGCTCTCCGACGACGGACTGAGCTGGACCTTCTTCCTGCGGCCCAACCAGCGCTTCCATAACGGCGACAAGCTGACCGCGGCCGATATCAAGTTCAGCCTTGAACGCCACATGGCGCCGAACTCGACCGCCGCCGCCGCCGCGGTGATGCGCCGTGTCATCAAGAGCATCGATGTGCTCGACGACCTGACCGTGCGGGTCGTGACCACCAGCGTGCAGATCGGCCTGCCCTCCACGTTGAGCCGAGCGACGGCGCCGGAAGGGACGGTGATGCCGAAGGCGTATATCGAGAAGGTGGGGGAGGAGGAGTTCCGCAAGAAGCCGATCGGCAGTGGCCCATGGCGGTTCGGCCGCAACGTGCCGGGCGATCGGATCGAGTATATCGCGGTCGACTACCCGCACTGGCGCGGCACGCCCAGCTTCAAGAATCTGCACATGCTGCTGGTGCCGGAAGAAAGCACGCGCGTGGCCATGGTGCGCACGGGGGAGGCGGGGATCGCCTCGATCGGGCCGGAAACCATGCTGAGCGCGGCGAAGGGCGGGCTGGAAGTGCTGTCCGTCCCCGGCACGATGCAGGCGCTGTATCAGTTCTGGGGCAGTTTCAAACCGAACCTCAAAGGCACGCCGGTCGCCAACGCGCGCGTGCGGGAGGCCTTGTCGCTCGCCGTCGATCGCCAGCAGATCATCGACCATGTGATGAACGGCAAGGCGAGCATGCCGTTTCCGTTCGCGGCGTTCCCCTACAGCGAGTTCATCAGCCATGACCGCTGGGCGAAATGGTCGAAGGAGGCGCTGCGCTACGATCCGGTGCGCGCTAAGCAGATCCTGGTCGAGGAAGGCTATCCCAACGGGTTCGAACTGACCTTCATGAACACGGCGCTGCCGGGGACTCAGTTCATGGTCGATATCGGCACCGCGGTTGCCGATATGTGGACCAAGATCGGCGTGAAGGTGAACCTGAAGCATTATGAGTGGGGATCGTTCGCCCCGTTGGCGAATGGCGATCAGCCTTTGCTGAACGGCAACGTGTCGATGTATCGCACCGCCGGGCGCCCGGATCTGACCTGGCGCTACAACGCCGCCTTCGCCCCCGACAGTTCCCAGCGTCTGCTCGGCGACAAGACCACCTGCGACCCGACATGTGAGGCGTTCATCAAGGTTTACACGGAGCTGAACTCCGAACGCGATCCGGCCAAGCGCACTGAATTGTCGGATAAGATGCTGGATCTGCTGAACAACACCTGGATCGCCGTGCCGATCATCGAGGGCATGGGCTACTACGCGGTCAACAAGAAGATGGTCGGTCAGTTCCAGCCGATCCCGGGGCGGCATGAACTGGGCGATGTGTTCGAGCGTGTGACCCGCCCCGATCAGAAGCCCTGGAAATAGTGGCGGGCCGGTGAAGCGTTACATCGCCCAGCGCCTGTTCCAGGGCGCGATCCTGCTGTGCATGGTCACGACGATCGTGTTCTTCCTCGGGCGCCTGACCGGCAATCCGGTCGATATGATGCTGCCCGAGGACGCCACCGCCGAGGACCGCGAGTCCATGATCGCGGCGCTTGGCCTGGATGGCCCATTGCATTCGCAGTTCCTGATCTTCATCGGCAATGCGCTGCAGGGCGATCTCGGCACGTCCATCCGCATGCGCCAGCCGGCGGTGGAGGTGTTTTTCGACCGCCTGCCGAATACGCTCGCGATCATCCCGTGGGCGATTCTGATGGCGATGGTCATCGGCATTCCGCTGGGCGTGGTGGCGGCGCTCAATCGCGGCAATTTCATCGATCGGCTGGCGGGGGGCGTCGCGGTGATCGGGGTCGCCACGCCGAATTTCTGGCTGGGCATCCTGCTGATCTTCATCTTCAGCGTGGAGTTGGGGTGGCTGCCATCCGGGCGGATGGGCGGGCCGGAGCATTACGTGCTGCCCGTCGTCACCATGGGGATGTTCCTGATCGCCGGGTTCATGCGCCTGGTCCGCTCCAGCATGTTGGAAGTCATGGACAGCGAGTTCATCAAGCTGGCGCGCATCAAGGGCATGAGCGAGACGGTGGTCATCTGGAAGCACTGTCTGCGCAACGCGCTGATCCCGGTGCTGACCCTGTGGGGCGTGTTCGTGGGCAACCTGGTCACTGGTTCGATCGTGGCGGAGACGGTGTTCGCCTGGCCCGGCGTCGGCCGCCTGACCTATGAGGCGGTGATTTTTCGTGACTTCCCGCTGTTGCAGGCGGTGGTGATCCTGCACGCGGTGATGATTTTGGCGGTCAACCTGATGGTGGATATCCTGTACGCCTATGTCGATCCGCGGATCCGGCTGACATGATGGGGGCGATCGTGTTCCGCTTCATCCAACAATTTGCTGCGGGAAGCCTCGGCGCCAAGCCGCCGTGCGCACCGGCTACGATATCCACACATCTCAAAATGACGTGGCCGCCGGAGAAAACTCTCCCCCTCCCCTCGCGGGAGGGGGTTGGGGGGAGGGGTTTTCGGCAATATTTGTGCGGTATTACCCCTCCCCCCGCCCCCTCCCGTAAGGGGAGGGGGAGCGTTTTCTCCGGCCGTTATCCTTTTCCGAGATATGCGAATACCGCAGGCGCGCCGGTGGGGCGATACAGGCTTTGTGCTCGACCAGGGCCTCGGCACTGGTGCGGCCACGACGTGGGCATCCGCGGTTCCCAACCCGCCGCCCGCCAACAACGAACGCCCTGAGAGACATGCGAAACCTCCCCTGGATTCCGGCCTCGATTATCGCCGTGATGGTGATCATGGCGGTGTTCGCGCCGTTTCTGGCGCCGTATTCGCCGATCGATCAGTCGTTGCCGGACAAGCTGCTGCCGCCGTTCTGGGTCGAGGGGGGCAGCACGAAATACCTCCTCGGCACCGATGCGTTCGGCCGGGACATGCTCAGCCGGCTGATCTACGGGGCGCGAGTCAGCCTGCTGGTGGCGCTGCTGGCGCTGACCGCGGGCGGTGGAGTCGGTCTGGTGATTGGCATCGTCGCGGGCTATTTCGGCGGGCGGCTGGAAGCGCTGCTGATGCGCCTGGTCGATGCCGCCTTCACCTTCCCGGCCATCCTGTTCGCGCTGCTGTTGGCGGTGACGATGGGTCAGGGCCTTGGCACCCTGGTGATCGCGATCAGCCTGCTGCTGTGGGCCAGTTTCGCGCGCATCATGCGGGGCGAGGTGCTCGCCCTGAAGCAGCGCGACTTCGTGGCGCTGGCCAAGGTTCGCGGCTGCTCGTCCATGCGCATCATGGTGACGCATATCCTGCCCAACGTGATGAACACGTTCATGGTGCTGCTGACCCTGAATATCGGTGTGGTGATCGTGGCCGAAGCGTCCCTGAGCTTCCTGGGTGCTGGCATCCCACCGCCGACACCGACCTGGGGGTTGATGATCTCGGAAGGGCGCGGCCGGATTTCCACCGCCCCCTGGGTGTCGCTGATCCCCGGCATCGCGATCACCCTGCTGGTGCTGTCGGTCAACCTGTTCGGCGACTGGCTGCGCGACCGGCTCGACCCCCGTCTGAGGCAGCTTTGATGGCTCCCGATACGGTCCTCGACGTTCGCAACCTGACCACGCATTTCTTCCTGCGGCGCGGCGTGGTGAAGGCGGTCGATGGGGTCAGTTTCTCGATCCGGCGCGGGGAGGTCCTGGGTCTGGTCGGCGAGTCCGGCTGCGGCAAAAGCCTGACCGCCTTGTCCCTGATGCGTCTGCTGCCCCGGGGCGGCGCGCGCACCATCGCGGGCGAGATCGTGCTGGATGGCGAGGGCATCCTGACCAAGACCCAAGGCGAGATGCGCGATATCCGCGGCAGCAAGATCTCCATGATCCTGCAGGACCCACAGACCTCCCTGAACCCGGTCTTCAGCATCGGCAACCAGATCTGCGAAGCGATCGTGCGCCGCATTGGCGGGCGCAAGCGCGATGCGATCCCGGAGGCGGTCGAGGCGCTCCGCCGCGTCGATATCGCCGCCCCCGAACAGCGGATTGGCCAGTTTCCGCACCAGATGAGCGGGGGGATGAAGCAGCGCGTTGTCGGTGCCATCGCCATCACCGGCAAGCCCCAGGTGCTGATCGCCGATGAGCCGACGACCGCGTTGGATGTGACGATCCAACTGCAATACCTGAAACTGTTGAAACGTCTGCAAGCGGAAACCCAGATGGGGATCCTGTTCATCACGCATGATTTCGGCGTGGTGGCGCGCATGTGCGATCGGGTTGCGGTGATGTATGCCGGTCGCATCGTCGAATGCGGTCCGGTGCGTCAGGTGTTCGACAGCCCGTCGCATCCTTACACGCGGGCCCTGATCGCCTCGGTGCCGAAAATGACCGAAAGCCCGGACCGCCTGCCGACCATCGAAGGGCAGCCCCCGGCCTTGTGGGACCTACCGGTCGGCTGCCGGTTCGAAGCGCGCTGCCCGCATGCGGAACAGCGGTGCCGGGACGCCTATCCGGGATCGTTCCAGGTCGGCGCGGACCATACGGCCGATTGCTGGAGGCTCGGTCCGGCATGACGGGAGGGATCGGGCAAGGCAAGCAAGCCTTGGGGCTCTGCCCCAAACCCCGCGAGGGCTTTGCCCTTCGAACCCACCAGGGGCGCGGCCCCTGGACTGCGAATAATGGGGTCAGGGAGGAAAGGGGGCCGACACGGATGTTTCAACGCCACGGTTGGCCCCCTTTCCTC
>CALQHT020000379.1 GCA_943330455.2 Nitrosovibrio sp. Nv4
ATCTGGGCGTGGATGCCGCCGCGCGGGTGATCGCCGAATTCCGCCGCACCCGTTTCGGCAAGGAAGTGACCGACGAGGAGATCAAGTCCGCTCTCGCCGAGGAAATTGCCGCCATTCTGGCTCCGGTTGCCCAGCCGCTGGTGCTGGACCCCACCAAGAAACCGCATGTCGTGCTGGTGGTCGGCGTCAATGGCACCGGCAAGACCACCACCATCGGCAAACTGGCGCAGCAATACCGCGACGAGGGCAAGCGCGCCTTCATGTGTGCCGGCGACACCTTCCGCGCCGCCGCGGTGGAGCAGTTGCAGATCTGGGGCGACCGCACCGGCGCGCCCGTCATCTCGGGCGGGCAGAACGCCGACGCGGCGGGCCTGGCGTTCGACGCGCTGACCCGCGCGCGGGCCGAGGGCGCCGACGTGCTGCTGATCGACACCGCCGGCCGCTTGCACAACAAGGGCGCGCTGATGGAAGAACTGCGCAAGATCATCCGTGTGCTGCGCAAGCAGGACGAGACGGTGCCGCACTCGGTCTTGTTGGTGCTGGATGCGACCACCGGTCAAAACGCGGTCCAACAGGTAAAGATCTTCAAGGAAATGGTGGACGTGACCGGTCTGGTCGTGACCAAGCTGGACGGCAGCGCGCGGGGCGGGATTGTCGTGGCTCTGGCGGAGACCTTTGGACTGCCGGTGCACGCCGTGGGCGTGGGGGAAAAGGCCACCGACCTGCGCCCGTTCGACGCGAACGACTTCGCTCGGGGGCTGGTGGGGACGTAAGAAAGCCTGCTCAGTCGACGTGCAATAATACCGGCTGCATCTGATATCGAGCACGGGTCTTTCCCCATCATAGTGGGGGCAGATCCGTATTTTACGAATTGCGATGTTCATAACGGCGAAGTCGGGGATGGGCTGCCTACGCAGGCCATGACGGAGCGGGCTGGCCACGCACTAAATAGGGAGCCGTTATTGTTGGGTGTCGCCTTGGTCCAACCGGGGCTGTCCGAGCAGCCCCATGCGGGCGCCGGGTACGGTGGCGCGCTCAATGGCGTGGTGTCCTTCGCACCGGGTTGGTCGGGCGATCGCGACGGCTGGTCCATACGGATAGCATGACGCATGATCGGGCGCAGCAGCAGGAGAACCCCATGACTCAGCCAGCCATCGACGCGGAACGCCTCTGGGACGCCCATATGCGCATGGCCAAAATCGGCCCCACACCCGAAGGTGGCAGTTGCCGCCTGGCTCTGACGCAGGAGGACGCGCAGGCCCGCGCCCTGTTGCTCGACTGGTGTAAGCCGCTGGGCCTGCATGTCGAATTGGACGCGATCGGCAACATGTTCCTGCGTCGGGACGGCACTGACCCATCCGCACCCGCCATCGCTTTCGGCAGCCACCTGGATACCGTCCCGACCGGTGGTCGTTTCGATGGCGTGTCCGGCGTGCTGGTCGGGCTGGAAGTGTTGCGGGCGCTGGAGGAGGCCGGCGTCCGGACCCGCGCACCGTTGGAACTGGTGAACTGGACGAACGAGGAAGGCAGCCGCTTTCGCCCCGCCATGATGGGCAGCCGCGTCTTCGCGGGCGACCTGCCGCTGGCCACGGCGCTCGCCACCACCGACGATCGCGGCGTCAGCGTGGCCGAAGCCTTGCGCGACAGCGGGCAGGCCGGCCCGCTGCCACCCGCCCCGCGCAACTGGGCCGCCTGGCTTGAACTGCATATCGAGCAGGGGCCGGTGATGGAGGCCACCAACACCGATATCGGCATCGTCACCGGCACCATGCACGCTCGTTACTTCCAATTGGTGGTCACCGGGGAGCCGAGCCATGTGGGGCCGACGGCGATGGATAGGAGAAGGGACAGTCTGGCGGCGGCGGCCGAAATCATCCTGGCTGTGGAACGGATCGCACTGGCGGCCGAGCCCGGGGGGAGGGCGTCCGCAACGTGGATCGAGAATTTTCCCAATGCGCGCGGCAATGTTTCCAACGTCACTCGCCTTCACTGCGACGTGCGGCATGACGACGCCGCGACCGCGATCCGCATGGAAGCGGCGCTGCGTGAGGAGCTGACCGCCATCGCGTCTCGGCGGAAGCTGCGTATCGACGTCGATCCCTACGCCACATTCGGTCCCACCCGTTTCGATCCAAGTCTCGGCGCCCTTCTCCGCCAGAAGGCCGAGGTTCGGCAGTTGACCACGCGCGACATGATCGCCGCGGCCGGGCATGATTCCGTGCTGGTGGCGCCGCTTTGCCCAAGCGCCATGCTGTTCGTGCCGAGTGTCGGTGGGATCACGCATAATCCACAGGAATACTCGACACCGGAACAACTGGCCCGAGGCGCGGAAGTCTTGCTGGACGCGGTGCTGGCGTTGGCAAAATAACGACAAACACGCGGTAAAGCGGAATACGCCGCTCGGCCGGCGCGCCGAACATCCGGGCTGTGTTCGCGTCCAAGCGGCAAGGGGTACGTCGTTCCGCCCCGATGGAGCGAGCCGACCCGAGGGCATAGGGCACGTTGCGCTTGCGGCTGGCCGTTGCCGCGTTGCCGGGTACGGGACGCCAAGGATGCCTCCGGGCTGGTCGGCTTGCCGTCGCCCCGGATTGGGTGGGCACGTGCAATCAACCTCGCCCTATGCAAGGCCGTTGGTCGCTTTCGCGGGCGGCGGTTTCGCACTACGGTGCGGCCCGTTTCAGCAACCCCGGGGGAAGTTTCCAGATGTCCAATAAACTCAAGGCGCGTCTTGCGGCCGGCAAGGCCGCGGTCAATGGCTGGCTGGCTATTCCGTCCGGCTTTTCCGCCGAAGTCATGGCCCAATGCGGCTGGGACAGCGTGACGGTCGACATGCAGCATGGCGTGCAGGACTACCAGTCCATGGTCCAGTGCTTCCAGGCGATGCAGGCGCACCCGATCACGCCGCTGTGCCGCGTGCCGTGGAATGAGCCGGGGATCATCGGCAAGGCGTTGGACGGCGGGTCCATGGGCATCATCTGCCCGATGGTCAACAATGCGGCCGAGGCCAAGGCTTTGGCCGACGCCTGCATGTATCCTCCGCTGGGCAAGCGGTCCAACGGGCCGATCCGCGCGGCCATGTATGGCGAGGCGAGCGGCTATCAGAAGACCGCCAATGACGAAATCCTGGTAATCCCGATGATCGAGACCCAGGCGGGCATCGACAATATCGACGAAATCCTGAGCGTGCCGGGCATCAGCGGCATCTATATCGGCCCGTCCGATATGGGCCTGTCGCTGGGCATGATCCCGATCCTGGATCGCCGCGAGCCGATCATCATGGAGATCTATACCGCGCTGCTGGCGTCCTGCAAGAAACACGGCAAGTTCGCCGGTCTGCACAACGGATCGGCCAGCTATGCCGCTGAGATGTTCAAGATGGGTTTCCAGCTTGGCACGATCGCGAATGATTCTGGCCTGATGGCCAAGGCGGCGCGGGAGGCGGTGGCCCAGGCTCGCAAGGAAGGTGGGCCGGTCGCGAACTGACTCTTTTCCAGTGTCCGGAACGGCCGTCTGGGGGGACCTGGGCGGCTGTTTTTGTTTTGGGACGCCGCGCGTTGTCCGTTGGCCGGGCGGTCCGGTGGAAGGACCTGCGGACTTTCGAGCACGCGGCCGGATGTGTGGATTTCATTGTCGCCTACCTGGCAATGTCTTACGATATAGCTATCGATGGAGACAAGGTAATGGCTATTAAGGACACGGCCAAGCTATCGACGAAATTTCAGATATCGATCCCGAAAGCAATCCGGATCGCGCGACAGTGGCGGGCGGGGCAGGTCTTCGCCTTTATCCCGAAGGGTGACGGCATGATGCTTGTGCCGGTGCCGACGGTGGACGACCTTGCTGGTCTGGCTCGCGGTGCGAAGCCGACGGACTACCGGGACCGGAAGGACCGGGTTTGATGCGGGTCGTCGATACCTCGGCATGGATCGAATTTCTGACCGGCTCGGCCTTGGGGGTCTCACTGGAGGCTGAACTGCCAGATCGAGCGCAATGGCTGGTACCGACGATGGTGCAACTGGAACTGGTGAAATGGCTGACCCGCGAGGTCGGCGAGGACAAGGCCGATCGCGTGGTCGCGTTTACGGAGACGTGTATCATCGCCGATCTCGACACGGCGACCGCTCTGGCCGCGGCGGAACTGTGTGTCCGGTACAAGCTGGCAACCGCGGATGCCATCGTCTATGCGACCGCGCGGGCGTTTGATGCAGACTTGCTGACCTGTGACCAGCATTTTGAAAATTTGCCCGGGGTGTTATTCATTCCCAAGTCGAGGGGATAAGGATGTCGGCGCGCGCAATGATGACACAGGGCCGAGTTCGACATCAAGAGAGTTGCGCTCGCCATTGAGGTTGGGCATTGCAGGGGATGTGGATGGTGTCCGAGGTCGACATATCAGATAATGTCAGCGAGACCACGATTTTGGGGTTACTTTAAGAGGAAAGACTTCGACAGATGCCCATACCTGATTATCAGTCCTTGATGCTGCCGGTTCTGCAAACGTCGGAATATGGCGAAATCCGTATAGCTGATGCGGTCTCGAAACTGGCTAATACACTTGGGCTTAGTCCAGAAGAAAGCTCGGAGTTGCTGCCGTCCGGCAATCAGACGGTTTTCAATAATCGTGTTCATTGGGCAAGATTCTATCTGATAAAGGCGGGGCTTCTGGAAAGCACGCGTCGTGGTTATTTCAAAATTACGGAAAGGGGGAAGCAGGTCCTTTCGTCAAATAAAGAACGTATTGATAATGAATTCCTGAAGCAAATCCCTGATTTCCAACAATTCCTCGGAAAGCGGACTCAGCCAAAGATAGAGGGTGGCGACGTAGACGATAAAGAGACACCCGACGAAATCATGCGTGCGACGCATAGGCAGATTGACGCGGCCCTTGCGCAAGAACTTCTCGATCGTATTTACGCGGCGCCCCCCGCGTTTTTCGAACGTCTGATTGTGAACTTACTCCTCAGTATGGGCTTTGGGGGTTCGGCTACTGCTGCGGGTCGGGCAATTGGACGTAGTGGTGATGACGGCGTCGATGGGGTGATTGATCAGGACGCTCTTGGACTCGACCGTGTCTATATTCAGGCCAAGCGATACGCCGTTGGCAACAATATAGGAGCCGGTGCGATAAGAGATTTTTGCCTCCTCGCTGTTTGGAGTGGGTGGTAACGACCCAATCCGGTCTTCCTCAAGTGTTTCTCTGTTCGGTTGGGCGCCGTTTCTCCGTCCCGGCCTGACGATCCAAGGACGCCGGGGATGGCGGCTGTCAAGGATGGCCTCTTG
>CALQHT020000380.1 GCA_943330455.2 Nitrosovibrio sp. Nv4
ACGCTACCCATTTGCCCGTCTCGGCCGAAAACGGTCGCACGTTGCCTCGGAGGATGGAAATCAGGCGCAATTACGCAAATTCTATCCAGGGTTGTCACGTCCGATAGAATTTCGCGCATGATTGGCGTCGAGTTTTGCAAGTGGCTCGTCGGTTAGTCATGTCCCTGTGGTGCCTCCACGGCTGGCGCCGCCCCCAATGTCGCGTGTTGCGCACGCTGTTATGTCCCGCCTGACAACGCCAGGCCCGGCTCTTCCAATCACAACCGCCGGGCCCGGCCCGCGGCCCAGATCCGGCAACGGCTTTCAAAGGCGGACTGCCTCGGACGATCCGACGGCACTTCGTGCCACAAGCGTATGGCCAGACGTTTCCCATCGCAGAAATAGGTGCATTTTGGCCGAGCGTAAATACGGATCATCGGTCGCGCAACCAGGAAGACACGCCAGGGCGGTTTTTGAGCCGGTCGAGCCGCTACCTTGGGTACTCGTCTGAGAGCCTGAGCCCCGGCACCATCCGGTGCGGACGGAAGCTGTTCAACCGGAGTGGAAAACGCACCATCACCAGTTGGGGGAAAGATTGACCCTGCACAGCCCCGCTCGTCATTGCCGGGCTGGACCAGGCTACCTACCCTTCAGCGGTGGGGGCGGGTTGCCGGTCTCACCGCGTCATGGCGGTGAGGGGACGGCGATGGGTCGATGCAGGGCCGTTGGTATAATACCAACCGACCTAACCATTGACCCATAGGTATCCCCTTACCGTCATTGCCGGACTTGATCCGGCAACCCACCCCCCGGCCACTGAAGCGTGGGTTGCCGGGTCAAGCCCGGCAATGACGGTAAGGGGCCGATGCACCGGTCATTGGTTAAGTCGGCTGGTATAACCCGGTATTATCAACGACATGGACCACTCGTGCGCCGAGTCGTTCAAAATGCGGGGCTTGGATTGCCGGTCTCTCACCCTCATGGCGGGGTTTGGCGTCCGTATCCCTGTTGCAGCGGTAACTCTTGGTCACCGCCTTACCGTACCCGCAACAACCCCCCACAACTTCACATGCTCCCAGCCGCTCAAAGCGCGCCGGCCCGTGCCGCGTTCACATGCTCGGCCAACTGTTTCTGCGAAACCGGCTTCAACAGGTAACTACTGATGCCCAACCCGTTGAACGCCCGCACGACGTTTACGTCAGCCGCCGCCGTCAACATGATCACTTTAATTTTCGCCACCAGGGGATCGGAGGAAGCGCGGATTACTTGCAGGAATGCGGCACCGTCCATTGGCGCCATCTGAACATCGCAAAAAATCAGGTCCGGAATGAAGCCCTCGCCTAATACCCGCAGCGCCTCCGTTCCATCCCCGGCCTCGCAGATGTCCGGGGCACCGATCGAGCGTAACATCCGCCGGATCGTACTTCGGATGAATTTTTCGTCCTCAATGAGCAAGATACGAATGTCGCATAAGTCGTTGGGATTCATGTCGCCAGTTCCGGTTGCATGTATTCAGGTCGCGGTTGCCCAACGCAGGTTTCGATCTCGCGCCGTACCGCGGCGCGCTCGGTGTGCAGGGTCGCGAGTAACAACAGGAGCGCGGCGCGGTCTCCGGTTGCCGCCGCTCGCTCCAGGGACCGGGCATTGTCACCAAGCAACGTCGCCCCGACACAGAATGACGATCCGGCCAGCTTGTGAGCGAGCGAGGCAATCTCCTCCCTCCGAAGGCTATCGTCCGCGGCGCCTGACAGCAGTTCCTTCAATTCATCAAGCTGAAGGTCGGCCGATTCCTGATAATCCGCGAACCACTCGGTACCCTCCGGGTCGCCAGGTGGGAACAGCGATCGCCAGATCTGGTCATCGAATGTCATGGAAATTGGCAACTCCGTGGCGCCTGCGATTGCCGAGCCCGGTTCATCAGGTCCCCGCGCGACGAGAAGATGGGCGAGATGGCGGACCAACAGGTCGGTCAGGCGATCATGGTTGAGAGGCTTGATCGTGACTTCCGCCATCCCGGCTGATTCACAGCGATCCCGTTGCGCCGCTGTCACGTCGGCGGTAAGCCCGATGATTGGCAACCCCGGGAGCGCGGGATCGGCTGTTTCGCGCACGGCGCGGGCCAGTGCCACGCCGTCCATCCCCGGCATGTGACAATCGGTGAGCAGCAGGTCGTATTGGCGGGCATGAAGCATCCGCAAAGCTTCCTCACCGCTCTCCGCCGAGTCAGCCGTCAGACCCATGAGCTCCAACAGACGTTTGGCGACAAAGCGGTTTATTGGATCATCATCGGTGACCAGCACGCGCACTTCGACGTTGAAACTGTTCAGTCCGGCTGGCGTGAGCGAACCCGAATCCGGCGGTGCCGGCGCTGACGCCGGAATGAATGGCAAAGCCACACTGAAGACGGTCCCTTGCCCCAAACGACTCGTTACCAGGATGTCGCCACCCATCAACCGCGCGAGTCGCCGGGAGATACTCAAACCCAGGCCGGTGCCGCCAAATTGGCGCGAAGTCGAGCCATCCGCCTGGGTGAAAGGCTGAAACAACCGGTTCAGCACGGAAACCTCCATGCCGATACCGGTGTCACTGATGGCGAGACGCAACGTCGGACCGGGTTCCCCTTCGGTAATATCCACGTCGAGCCTCACCTCACCGGACGCGGTGAACTTCACGGCGTTTGACAGAAGGTTGTTAAGAATTTGCCGCAGTCGTAGCGGATCGGTCTCGATGTAATCTGGCAAACCGGGATCGATGGTCACGACCAGATCGACACCTTTGGCCTTCGCGGAGACACCGAACGATGGTGTGATGTGGCTCAGAATATCACGAAGATTGACTGGCTCCGGGACGATCGTCAGGGCGTCCGCCTCAATCTTGGAGAAGTCGAGAATGTCGTTCAGGACCGCCAGAAGTCCTGTTCCCGCCGACTGTGCCATGACAGCCAATTGGCTCTGTGCGGCATCGAGTGGGGTCCCACGCAGCAGATCCAGCACCCCCAGCATGCCGCTCATCGGGGAGCGGATCTCATGGCTCATGGTCGCCAGAAACTCAGACTTCACCTGGCTGGCCCGGTTAGCGTCGTCACGAGCCGCGCGCAACTGCGTTTCATTTTCTCTGCGCGCGGTAATGTCAGTGTAGGTGAGGACCATGCCGCCGCCCTGGATCGGCATGCCGCGGATTTCCGTGATCACACCTTCCGGAGACGCGTGTTCATCGGTCCAGGGTTCGGTCCCCGGTGCTTCGGACCACGGTGCTTCGGACCCTGAGTTCCGGCCGATTGTATCCGCCGTCAACGCACCCGGCAGTCCAGGCCGTTCGATGAGCCATTGATTGCGGACTCTGATTTGATGATCGGCATCGGTCATCAGTATACCTTGGCTCATGTGTTCCAGCGTTATCCGCAGAAGTTCGGATTTTTCGGCGAACGCGGCTTCACTCGTCCGCAACGCCTCGCTCGCGAGATCGAGCCTGCGTTGCCGCACGAGGACCATGACGATGACCGACACAAGCAAACAGGTCAGGATTGATGCAAGAAGCAGATAGGACAGCCGGTTTTGGCGATAGGCCGCCAGAACGTCCTCTTCCCCGACACCGACACTGACGCTGAGCGGATACCCGCGCACCCCGCGATAAGCGAAGACACGCGTGATACCATCGAGCCGGCTTGGTGCGAGGAAATGTCCCTCCGTTGCCTTGCCAAATGCCTCCATAAGCGTGCTGCCAACGAGGGACTGGCCGACCTGGTTACCCTGGGCTTGCGCGGTGGACCGCGCGCGGACGACACCGTCGATGCCTGAAAGTGTGACCACGCCGTTCGTGCCAAGGTCCACGGAACGGTAGAAACCGGACAAATACCCTGGATCGAGCGACAAAACGATCACGCCGTCGAACATGCCATCGGGACCGACGACTTTGCGGGTCATCTGGATTGACCATTTTTGGCTGACGCGTCCGAGGAGTGGTTTGCTTATAAACAGTTCGTCCCGCGGGTTGTCGCGATGCACCCTGAAATGCTCCCGATCACTCAGGTCCACGCGGTTGCCGGTGCCCCCGAGATTGGTGACCTTCAAGATGCCATTCTTGTCGATCAGTCCTATCTGAAACGTCAGGTCGGTAAGGGATTGCAGGCTTTGGCTCCAGACCGCGACGTCGAAGTCCGCCGGGTTCGCCTGGTAAGCGCCCCTGATGTGCAACAGGCTCAGGTCGACGGATTTGATGGAGCGAATGATATGCTCCTCGAACGCGCGCGATAGATTGGTGGTGTTCTGAACCGCGGCGCGTAACGCCTGATCTCGTTCCGCCGCCAGAAAGTAAAACACGCCTGCCCATAGCATGACGATGCCGCCAAGCCCCAGGAGCGCACCTCCGCTGAACGTCACCAGACGTGGCACGCTGAGAACGGCGTGGAGGAAATGGCGCCATACGTTCCTGGGAACCGTTGTAATCGGTTGACTCCGCGCCTGCATGATCGAAGAGACCAGTTTGTCGCCGATATTCGTGACTAAAGTGTTAACGGCTGCTTGAATGTCCGGAAAGCTGTCCTGTCGACGTGAACGTGCACGATTTCATCGACAAGGGATTTGGAAAAGCCATCCCTTACGGTGTCTACGACATCGCGGCCAACACCGGTTGCGTCAGTGTGGGCATCGACAACGACACCGCGCTATTGTTCGTCAAGTCGAGTATCCGGCGGCTGCAACTGCTGCGCCGCGAACGGTATCCGGACATGACGCAACTGACGATCACCGCGGATGGCGGCGGTTCCAGCGGCTCACGCGTGCGGCTGTTCAAGGTCGAACCCCAGAAACTGTGGGACGAAAGCGGTCTCGCGCTTCAGGTCTACCATTACCCGCCAGGGACTTCGAAATGGAATAAGATCGAGCACTGACTGTTCTGCCACATCACTCAGAATTGGCGGGGCAGGCCGCTGACCAGCCGTCTGGCGGTGGTCGAACTGATAGCCGCCACAACGACCAAGACCGGTCTGAAGCTCCACTCCGAGTTTGACACCCGGGCTTATCCGCAGGGCATCAAGCTCACCGATGCCGAGATGGCCGCTCTCAATATCAAGGGCGACGCCTGTCACCCGGAGTGGGATTATACCATTTCTCCCAGATTATCGGGTTGAAGCGCCAATTGTTGCGCGTCACCTTATGCAACGCACACGAATAATCGCTACGACCGAGGCGGCCCCTCACCGTCATTGCCGGACTTGATCCGGCAATGACGG
>CALQHT020000381.1 GCA_943330455.2 Nitrosovibrio sp. Nv4
CCAGGGGCTTTGCCCCTGGACCCCACCAAGGGCGACGGCCCTTGGAACCCGGACCATTGTTTCCTTGGAGGATGGGGTCCTACACGGACGGTGATGGGTCCGTGTAGGACCCCATCCTCCAAGGCAACAAAAGAATCGCATTCCAAAGGCCGTGCCTTTGGCGGGTCCAGGGCAGAGCCCTGGTCGGGGTCCG
Source organism: Nitrosovibrio sp. Nv4 (assembly GCA_943330455.2). Lineage (GTDB taxonomy): Bacteria > Pseudomonadota > Alphaproteobacteria > Acetobacterales > Acetobacteraceae > Rhodopila. The sequence continues at coordinate 194 of CALQHT020000381.1, forward strand.
GGGCGGAAGCCCCGCCCTACCCCGTCACCCGCCGCAAAAACGCATCCATCCGCGCCGACGCAGCCGCCGACAAGCTGTTCGGGAACAGCGTGAACCCATGCGCCCCACCCGGATAGATCGCCAGTTCCGCCTCATTCGCGGCCGCCACCCAACGCGCATGCATGAACAGCGTATCGTCCAGCAGAGCGTCCGACGTCCCGACGCTGAACAGCGCCGGGCACAGCCCCTTCAGGTCGGCATACAGCGGCGAAATGTCCGGCACCCGCCGATCCGTCACCGTCGGCAGGAATGCGTTGTAGAACTGCTGCATGTCGATCGTGCGCAGCACCAGCCGCGTGTTCCCGAACATCCGCTGACTCGGCGTCATGCTGAGGTCGAACGCGCCATAGACCAGATTGGCACCGCGAAACCCGGTATATCCGTAACGGTCGCGCATCCGCAGGATGTTCACCGCGGCCAGATGCCCGCCGGCGGATTCGCCCCCGGTGGTTATCACGTCCGTGCCGAACTCCTTCTTGGCATTCTGGAGCAACCAGACGGTCGCCGCCTCACAGTCGTCGGGGCCGGCCGGATAGGGGTGCTCGGGCGCCAGGCGATATTCGACGCTGACGACGGCCAATCCGGCGTTGTCGGCGATCCGCTCCAGCATAGGGTCCTGCATATCGGCCGCGCCCAACACCCACCCGCCGCCATGGATATGCAGATAGATCCCGCGCGGATTGTCGGGCGCAATGACCCGCAGCGGGATCTCGTTGCCGTCCTTGCCGGTGATGGTAATGGTCCGCGCACGCGGGGATTTCTGCGCCACCGGAAACGGGCCGTCGCCACGGCGGCGGGCGTCCCGGGTCACCTCGGCGCCGACCACCCACCATTCGGGCAGGCCGGTCAGCAACTGAGTCAATTGCTCGTTCAGTTTCGCGGTGTCCGGCGCAATCGCGCTCGGAGCAAACAGGGCCGGATCGAACGGGTTGGACATGGGAAGCTCCCTGGATGACCGCCGGTCGCGGCTCAATCCGGTCGCGCTTCGATCAGCGGTCCCCGGGTCGGCAGCGGGCGGCAAGGTTGGGGCCAGCTTCGACGATTGAGACTGTGATGGCAATGTCTCGGGCGGCCATGTCCGGTGGCCGGCAGAAGCTCAGCGACTAAGGACATGTCAGCCCAACACCGCGCTGGCACATCGGGCCGGCGGTGTCGGAGCGGCGAGGGAGCCACAGGGATCGCGGCTTCTCACCCGATCCCCACGGCCGCACCACCGCTCGTCTGGGCAGACGGAGGCATCCCGCCAATGCGCTTCCAGTAGATCAAGGTCCCGGTCAGCCCACCGTGCGGCTTCAGCGCAAAGTCCGGGATCTCGCCCGCCAGAATGAACCCCAGCCGCTCATACAATCGCGCGGCCCCGCCATCGGTCGCGGTGTCCAGCACCAACAGGGTCCGGCCATGCCGAACGGCCAGAGCCTCGGCGGCGTGCATCAACGCGCCGGCCACGCCGCGCCCTCGATGGCTGTCCCGGGTCATCATCTTGGCGATTTCCGCCCGGTGCGGCTGGTTGGACGGGAAATCCAGCAACAAGGACACGGTGCCCGCGAGCAGGTCTCCATCCCAAGCGCCGAGGACGATCCGTTCGCCGCGTTCCGCCGCGGCCAAGGCCCCATCCCAGAACCGGTTCGCGGCCTCCGGCGCCAGGGGGTGCATGAAGCTGACCGAACCGCCATGGGCGACCACCTCCACCAGGATCTCGCTCAGCATGGCGCGGGTGGCGGGGGCGGCGGTCAGCGGCTTGATGACGATCTCGGACATCGTTCTACCCCCTGGCCAGGACGACGAGATACGTGCAGGGCTCGGCGCTGTCATTGGCCAGGGTCACGTCGGTGGGCGGGCCGAATCCCAGGCAGTCACCGGACGCGAGCGCATGGGTCTGTCCCCCTTCCATAACCGTGAGTGTCCCCGACTGGACCCACACCGCCTGGCGGATATGGGCATAAGAGGAGGCCGGAAACGCAACGCGCTGCCCGGCCGGCAACGCGATCCGAGCGAGTTCCAACGGATGATCGGGCCGGCTGAACACCTGCGTGCGGAGATATCCGGTCGCGGGATCGCGCCAAAGCGGCTGGTCAGCGGCCCGGGACAGAAGCTGGCCCTCGCCCTCGGCCCGGAGCAGCAGGCCGGCGAGGGTGAGGTCGAAGGCATTGGCGAGTCGGACCAGGATCACGGCCGAGGGGCTCATTTCCTCCCGTTCGATCTTGCTGATCGTGGCCTTGGCGACGGCGGCGCGTTCAGCCAGATCGGCCAGCGACCAACCGCGGGCGGTGCGTTCGAGCCGGATGCGGCGCGCGATTCGGGTCGCGGTCTCGTCCACTATCGTATCCATTTGTTTCGTATCGTGGATTATTGGTGCAGTCCCAAGGTACCCTCAGCAACCGATTGGCAGGAGGGCGGCACGCACGTCACGGGTGCAATTCACCATTGCGCAGCACAATATCGACGACCCCAACCACGGACCGGGATACGCGCCTCACCGTCATTGCCGGGCTTGATCCAGCAACCCACCCCCTGCCGCTGCAGCGCTGGTTGCCGGGTCAAGCCCGGCAATGACAGTGAGGCGTACACTCGATCGCACAACTTTCGTTCGCACCCCGCGCGCCACAAGTCACGTGACCTAGCCTACCGGGTCGCGATAGGATGATCCGCGTGCGCCCCGGTCCGGGCCAAGCCGCGAAGTCCAGCCTCATAGTCCAGCCATGGAGTGCCCGAATGCGCCTGTTGATCGCGATCATCCTGCCCTGGCTGGCATTTTTCACCATCGGGCGGCCGTTTGCCGGCATTTTCTGCCTGATTCTGCAGTTGACCCTGATCGGGTGGATCCCGGCGGCGATCTGGGCGGCCTATGCGGTCAGCCAGTACCACACCGACCGCAAGATCCAGGACGCCTTCCGCTACGGTCGCCCGCCGCAATAGCCTCGGCTGGCGTCCCCAGGAGCCGCGTGCAAGCACCAATGGATCGGTTCCAAGGGCCGTCTCCCTTGGCGAGGTCCCTACCGCATTCACACCTCTCGAAATCGGGTGGCGGTCCGAGAAAATTCTCCCCCTCCCCTTGCGGGAGGGGGCCGGGGGGAGGGGTAATTTCGTACGGATATTGCGTTCAACCCCTCCCCCCAACCCCCTCCCGCAAGGGGAGGGGGAGAATTTTCTCCACTGGCGCGATGTGTGAATGTCGTAGGGCGGGGTCCAGGGGCAGGAACCCCTGGCTAAATGGGCAGAACCCCTGGTGTGAATCCCGCCCTAAATAACGCCCTTCTCGCGCAGCCCGGCCAAAGCCCCCGCATCCAACCCCAACCGATCCCGCAGCACCGCATCCGTATGCTCACCCAGCAACGGCGGCGCGATCCGGTAATCCGCCGGGGTTTCCGACAGCTTCACCGGATTGGCGATCACCTTCACGTTCTGCCCGGACGAGTGCGCCATCTCCAGCACCATGTTCCGCGCCAGCACATGCGGATCGGAGAACACCTCCGACAGCTTGTTGATCGGACCACAGCCGATCTTCAGGGTCTCCAACTGCTCGATCCACCACAAAGTGGGGTGCTGCTGCATGATCGGGCTCAGCGTATCCGTCACCAGTTGCCGGTTTTCCACTCGTGCCGCGTTGGTGGCGAACCGAGTGTCCTCCAGCAGATGCGTCAGCTTGAACGCCTCACAGAAGCGTTTGAAGGTGGGATCGTTGCCGACCGACAGCACCATGTGGCCGTCCGCGGTCGGGAACACCTGGTAGGGCACGATATTCGGGTGCTGGTTGCCCAGCCGGACCGGGTTTTCCCCGGTCGCCAGGTAGTTCATGCCCTGGTTCGCCAGCCAGGCGACATGCGTGTCCAGCATCCCGATATCGATCTGCTGACCTTGCCCGGTCAGGTCCCGGTGACGCAGCGCCGCCAGGATGCCGATCGCGCCATACAGCCCCGCGAACAGGTCCGCCACCGGCACACCGACCTTCTGCGGCAATCCTTCGGGTTCACCCGTCAGGCTCATGACGCCGCCCATGCCCTGGATCAGGCTGTCGTAACCCGGGCGAGGCGCATACGGGCCGGTCTGACCGAATCCGGTGATCGAGCAATAGATCAGGCGGGGAAACTTCGCATGCAACTGCTCATAACCCAGGCCGTATTTGGCGAGCGCGCCGACCTTGAAGTTCTCCACCAGGATGTCGCATTCGGCGATCAGCTTCAGCGCGATGTCCTGGCCTTCCTTCTGGCCGATATCCAGGGTGACCGACAGCTTGTTGCGGTTCACGCCGGTGAAATAGGCACTCTCCTTGGTGCCGGCCATGTAGGGCGGCGCGAAGGCGCGGGTATCGTCGCCGGCGCCCGGCCGCTCGATCTTGATCACATCGGCGCCGAGATCGCCCAGCATCTGCGCGCAGGTCGGTCCCGCCAGCACACGGGTCAGGTCGAATACGCGAAGGCCCTTCAGGGGCCCGGTGGGTTCGCTCATGCGTCTCTCCAACTTGCCGGCCAACTTGCCGATACGTCACTTGCCGGTCCATGATCGGCCGGTAGCGACCCCTGTGTCATCGCCGAGCTTGACCCGGCAATCCGCGCTTTAACGGCGAAAGGCGGGTTGCCGGGTCAAGCTCGGCAATGACGGTGAGGGAACGCCGCCGGTCAATGGTTAGGGCCGTTGGTATTATAGGTCCACCCGCCAGTCCGGCAAACCCGAGGTCTCCGCCATATCCGGCCGTCGCCCACGCAAGCATGTCTTCGCAGGCACCAGGGTAGAGGCGCCGGCAAATTGCGATCAGACTACGCGCCAGCCGAATGCTCAAACCGAACCAATCGGCGACCACGGGAAGGAAACAATAGGCTCTTATAGCGTTTTCTGTTGGTATGGCCCCAGACCGATGGCTCCGAGGATCATGGCGGCCGAACTCGCGGTCTGACCCATCGCTTCCAAGGTCCGGCGCCATCCGAGATAGTTCGGGAGGTTTTTTGTGGCGACCCCATGG
>CALQHT020000382.1 GCA_943330455.2 Nitrosovibrio sp. Nv4
CAGCACCTGTAATGCCTGCTGCCGCTGAGATTCGGTAAGACCAGCGATCCCGTCAAGCCACGCTTCGAATGCAGTCGCTTCCATGCTGCCCCCCCGCCGGTGGCATCCTAGCCGATTTCAACAAATACCGCTATAAGAGCCATGAAATTGGTCGAGCGAGCCACACGGGGTGGGCTAAAAAATACCTGTAGAGGTTCACTCCAAGTGGTATATGCGGCTGTACAGGCGCGGCAGTATTCAATCGCGGCCGGCTTCGAAGACCCCGCGCCAGATCGCCCGTTCGTTCACCCCACCACGCCCATCCGCCGCAGGATCGGCAACCGCCGTTCCACGACATTGCGCAGCGCCTCGGTGACGATCCGAGCCGACTCCACCGGATCCGACACGGGCTGACCATCCTTCTGCACGGACCGACCGCTGCGCGCCAAAGCCGCTTGCACCGCGGGGGTCAACGCCACCGGATCGGCCGGCTTACCGCCCAGCATTTCGCCGATCGCCAGGGTTTCCAGCAGATCGACATTCATCGCCGAACCAGTGGCGGGCAGGCAGATGCGTGGCGTATCGCCACCATTGCCGTTCAGGCGAGCGATGGCCGCGTTCAGACCGGCGGCACTGGCCCGCGACGCCGGGGTAACACCACCCGGCATCATCGGATGCGCGTAACCGCCAGCGATCAGCAGGGTCACCGCTTGCAGCAATTCCAGCAGCGGGCGCCCGGCGAAGGGTGCCGTCGCGTGCGCCTGTCCGACCGAAACCGGCCCGGCTTCCAGCATCGCCAACAGCGGCTTGTAGAGTTCCGGCCGGCCGGTCAACTGCCCCATGGGGGTGCCGATCGTCACCTGCTCCCCAGCGGTCAGACCGGTCCATTCCAGAGTCAGGTTGTTGAGCATCCCGTGATGCTCCGCGATCGGGATCGGCGCGATGCCACGACGATAGATGTCGCGGCGAAAGCCTTGGGAAGACCCGAAATCGCGCAAGGTTTCCCGCAGCCGCTGGTCGCGGGCTTCCGCCAGCAATGGCACCATGGCGGCGGGAACGGAGACGGCGTCGATATTCTCCGAAAGCGTCGCGCTGCCGACATATCCAAGCTTGGATTCGGCCATGCCGTCGGCGACATCGGCGAACATGACGGGGTGCCAGTCCTTGTTCAGGAACTCATGTGCGATGTAGCGCGCGTCCTGATTACGGACCTCCTTCAGGCGATTTTCCAAAGCCGGGTAGGCGCCGAAGAACAGGGCACCGGCGGCCTTCATCTTGTCGATGACTTCCATCGTCGCCGGCACGGACAGATCGGTCCGCTCCTGGCTCGCCTCGGTCAGTTGGCGCATCAGGGCGCGCAACGGGACCATGCCGGCCCATCCGGTGGTGACGTTGTAGCTGAGGTAGCAGAGACCGCCGGGCCGCAGCCGCTGGCCGATCACATCCATCAGCGCCCGCTGATTCTGCGGCGAGATCCAACTCAGCACGCCGTGGGAGACGACGAAATCGAACTCTGGCAATGCGCCCGCCGGCTGGTTGGCCAGGTCGCCGAAGGAGGTTTCGACGAAATGCACGTTGGTCAGGCCGGCCTCGGCGGCGAGGTGGCGCGCGCTTTCGATATGGGCCGGATTGAAATCGAACCCCCACACTTCCGCCTGCGGGCAGGTCGCGGCCACCGCGATCGCGGTGAAGCCGTGCGCGCAGCCGAGATCGGCATAGCGGAACGGTTTGGTCAGATCGGGCGGGCGGTGCCCAAGCAGCAAAGCGGCGGTGGCGAGCCAGTTTGGCGTCGTTTCCCGATAGAAGTTGCTCGTGTAGACAACATCTGTAACGTAGCCATCATCCCAGCTTGCCATGGACGTTGATTTCCCTGCCGGTCCGTTTTGTGAACCACGCACTAACAGCCCGGCCGATCAATTGCCAGCCTCAAACGCTTCAAGGCTGGCATTCAGTTCGGCTCCCAGCAGCACCGCATACGCAGAGACGTAGAGCCACAGCATGACCCCAACGACCGCGCCGATCGAGCCGCAGGTCGCGCCAAAGCTGCCGATATTGCTGATATAGACCGACAGCGCCTCCGACGCCGCCAGCCACAACAGGGTCGCGGCCAGAGTGCCGATCCACAGACGCGGCCGCGGCGGTGGCGGACGCGACGGTCCGAAGCGATAGAGCAGCGCGATCGAAGCAGCGAAGGCGAGGATCACCATCACCTGGCTGGCGAGGCGTATCAGCCCGATCCCGTGTCCGGTCAGCCCGACGACGGACAGCACCGGACGCAACACCAGTAGCACACCCAGGGTGAGCACCGCGGACACCACCGCGGCCAAGGTCATGACCAGGCCCAGGGTCTGGAAATGCACGAAGCTCCGCTGCTCCGGCACGTCGTACGCAACATTGACCGCTGACAACAACGCCTTGCTGCCGGTCGCCGCGCTCCAGAACACCAACAGGAAACTTACCACCAGGCCGACGCTCAGGCTCGTCGGCGGTTGATGGATAAGCTCGTGGACCCGATCCTCGATCAACAGAAAGGCCGGCGCTGGCACCAGGCCGGCGAGCAGATGCAGTTGTGGTTCGACTCCGGCGGGATCGAACACCAGCCCATAGACGGAGATCAGGACGCTGATCGCCGGAAACAGCGCCAGAGTGCCATAGAACGCGGACCCAGCGGCGGCCAATGAGACACGGTCGGTCAGACAGTCCTGCAGGGCACCAGAGATGATCCGGCGCATGTCAGGCCAGGTCAGGTGGCGGCGCGCATAAGATTGCCCGAGCTCACGGGCCCTCTCCCGCGCGGTTTCGAGGGACACCTCCCGCATGATTTCGCGTGACGCCACGGCATCGGTCGGTTCGGAACCTGGGGGTGATGACACAGCGTGACCTCCGACTCAGACCATGTAGCGCGCCCGTGGGGATTTTTCAGTGCGCATGCGGATTTCCTATTGCGTAGGGGGGGAGGGGGTCTTATTTCAGCCCCCACGCAGCAACGCACGTGCCTCTGGCCCTAGTGGTTACGCAACGACGTCAAGCGTTCTGGCAATCGTTTGGTCGCTGGTTCGTTCGACCGTTTCGTTAACTACGCTCACCGACTGGATAGGTGAGCGTCCAACCAGGGGGGCTTGGTGCGATGACACCAAAGATCGCTCGATTCCTTGCGGAGCAACAGCCGGCGACGCCGTGCCTTGTGCTCGATGTCGATCGCGTGGAGCAAAACTTCCGCGCGCTCCAACACACGCTGCCGCTGGCACGCATTTATTATGCCGTGAAAGCCAATCCGGCCGCCCCGATCCTGGAGCGTTTGGTCAGCCTGTCGAGCTTCTTCGATGCCGCCGGCTACGAGGAAATCGCCGCCTGCCTGCGCGCCGGTGCTCGCCCGGAAGCCATCAGCTTCGGCAATACCATCAAGAAGGTCTCCGCCATTCGGAAGGCACATGCGGACGGGGTCAGCCTGTTCGCGTTCGATTCCGCGGAAGAACTGGAAAAGCTGGCGGAGCACGCCCCCGGCGCGCGCGTCTATTGCCGCATCCTGGTGGAGAACGAAGGCGCCGACTGGCCACTGTCGCGCAAATTCGGCACGACCATCGAAAGCGCGCGCGACCTTATGACCCGCGCCGCCGATATGGGGCTGGACCCGTACGGCCTGTCGTTCCATGTCGGCAGCCAGCAAACCACCACCCGCGCCTATGAAGTCGCGATCAGCAAGGTGGGCATGCTGTTCACCGACCTGGCCGACGCCGGCGTCAAGCTGCGCATGATGAATCTCGGCGGCGGCTTCCCGACTCGTTACCGCGATGATGTGCCGGAAATCGACCAATTCGGCGATGCCATCATGAGCGCGATGATCGCCCATTTCGGCAACAACCTGCCGGAAATGTTCATCGAGCCAGGTCGTTTCATCGTGGGCGACGCGGGTCTGGTCTCGGCCGAGGTCGTGCTGGTGAGCCACCGCGATCCGAACGACCCCGTCCGCTGGGTGTATCTGGATATCGGCCGCTTCGGCGGGCTGGCCGAAACCGAAGGCGAGTCGATCAAATACCGTATCACCACCCCGCATGACGGCACGCCCATGGGCCCGGTCGCGATCGCCGGCCCGACCTGCGACGGCGCCGACATCATGTACGAGAAATCCAACTACCGGATGCCGCTCGCTTTGCGATCGGGCGATCAGGTCCGCCTGCTGTCCACCGGTGCCTACGTGACCAGCTATGCGAGCCAGGGTTTCAACGGCTTCGCGCCGCTCGCCGAACACTATCTCTGATCGTGTTGAAGAGGGGGGATGTATTCCCCCTCTTCAAACGGCGCCCGCCTCGGCTATTCTCCCCGACAGACAAGGGAGAAACAGGGCCATGGCCACCATCACCATTCCGGCAACCGACGGCTCCGGCGATTTCGCCGCCTATGTGAGCCAGCCCGCGCCGTCGTCAGCGCCCAAGGGCGTTGTCGTGCTGATCCAGGAAGTCTTCGGCGTGAACCAGGCGATGCGCGATATCGCCGATTGGGTCGCCGATCTGGGCTTTATCGCCGTCTGCCCTGATCTGTTCTGGCGGATCGAGCCCAATGTCGACATCACCGACAAAAGCGAAGCCGAGTGGAAGAAGGCCTTCGAACTGTTCGGCGCGTTCGACCAGGCAAAGGGCATCGAGGACCTGAAAGCCACCGTCACCACCGCGCGCGGCCTGACCGGGGCCAACGGCAAGGTGGCGACGATGGGCTACTGCCTCGGTGGACGCCTGGCGTTCATGATGGCCGAACAATCCGATGCGGACGTCAATATCTCCTATTACGGAGTCGGGCTGGATGGGCTGATGGGCGATATCGGCAAGGTGACGAAGCCGTTGCTGGTGCATATCGCGGATCGGGATGAATACTTCCCGGAGGCCGGCCGCAAGGCGGTGGTGGAGGGCGCGAAGGCGAACCGGCAGGTGGTTTGCTATAATTATGATGCGGATCATGCGTTTGCGCGGGTGAATGGGATTCACTGGCATGGGCTGTCGGCGGCGATGGCCAACGGGCGGAGCGCTGAGGCTTTGGCGAAGGCATTGGGGTGAAGGGCGGGGCTTCGCCCCGGACCCCGACCAGGGGCTTTGCCCCTGGACCCCACCAAAGGCGCGGCCTTTGGAATGCGATTCATTTGTCGTTTGAATTCCTGGGGCCTACCCTGACC
>CALQHT020000383.1 GCA_943330455.2 Nitrosovibrio sp. Nv4
GGCTTGGAATTGGTTCGTCTCGGACCCGGCGAGGATCACCTCGATTGGTACCCGGGAATGGGTGATTCTTTAAGCGGGTTGGTATAACACCCGCGCGCTCCAATCCCAGCGCCACCCCCGAACCCGCTCGGCTTCGCAAGTCGCCAGTTATAATTGTGCGTCGTCTTGCGTGGAACGAACGCTCAAGCCGCCGCGCGCATGGCCGACGGAGCCTCGATCCGCGCGCCGGAGACGGGGTCGAACAAATGCAGCATCTCCGGAACGAACGCCAGATGCACCGTGTCTCCCTGGCGGGTCGTGCTTTCCGACGGCAGCAGCACAGCGAAATCGACCCCATCGAGCAACCCATGCCCGAGCCGCCCGACTCCCAGTTCCTCGACGAACTCCAAGGTGATCGGCAGGGTCGGTCGGGTCGGGCCGGACGCGATGGCGGCGTGCTCGGGGCGCACGCCGATCGCCACGTCGCGCCGCGGACCGCGCCATGCCGGCGTGGGGGGCAGCAGGACGGCGCCGCTGGACAGTTGCAGGGCCCCGTCCTCGCGCAGCACGCCGCTCAGGAAATTCATCGCCGGGGAGCCCAGAAATCCCGCGACGAAGCGCGAGTTCGGCCGGCGATAGACCTCGGCCGGGGCACCGACCTGCTCGATCATGCCGGCATTCATCACCACCAGGCGATCGGCCAGGGTCATCGCCTCTATTTGGTCATGCGTAACGAAGACGGAGGTGACCGAGAGGCGCCGATGCAACCGGCGGATTTCGATGCGCATCTGCACCCGCAGCTTGGCGTCCAGGTTCGACAAAGGTTCGTCGAACAGGAACACTTTCGGTTCCCGGATCATGGCGCGCGCCATGGCCACGCGCTGGCGTTGGCCGCCGGAGAGTTGGCCCGGTTTGCGATCCAGAAAATCGCCGAGGCCCACCGTGCGCGCAACCTCCTGAACCCGAGCCGAGCGGTCGGCCTTGGGAAGGCCGGCGACTTTGAGAGCGTAGCCGATGTTGTCGGCGACCGTCATATGTGGATACAGGGCGTAGTTCTGGAACACCATGGCGCAGCCGCGTTCGCGCGGTTCGTGCTCGTTGACACGCTCCCCGCCGATGCGGATCTCACCGGCGGTGATGTCCTCCAGCCCCGCGATCATGCGCAACAGGGTGGATTTCCCGCAGCCGGAGGGGCCGAGGATCACCACGAACTCCCCATGCCGGATATCCAGGTCCACGCCATGCACGACAGCGGTCTTGCCGTAGGATTTTCGCACCGCGCGGATCGAGATATCGGCCATGGGTCGGGCGCCTTCCGGGCATATGTGTCGGGTTGGTCTGACGACCGCCTCCTCACCGTCATTGCCGGGCTTGACCCGGCAACCCCGCCCCCGCCGACGAAGCGCGGGTTGCCGGGTCAAGCCCGGCAATGACGATAGGGGCGGAAGAGCGGTGCACCGGTCGATGGTTAAGTCCGTTGTCATTACTTGTCTTGCGCAATCAGGCCGCGGACGAACCAGCGCTGCATGAAGATCACCAGCAGCAACGGCGGCAGCATGACCAGTAGCGCCGCGGCCATCGCCACGTTCCAATCCGGCGTGCCGCCTCCGGTAGAGGCGGACATCGGGGTCAGCCGCTGCAAGGCGGTCACGGCGGTTTCGTAGCTGGGATCGGTCGTCACCAGCAGCGGCCACAGATACTGGTTCCAGGCGTAGATGAACATGATGGTCGCCAGCGCCGCCATGTTGGTCTTCGACAGTGGCAACAGCATATCCCACATGAACCGCAGGGGGCCGGCGCCGTCCATCTTCGCCGATTCGACCAGTTCCTCGGGGATGGTCATGAAGAACTGCCGGTACAGAAACGTGCCGGTAGCGGTCGCCACCAAAGGCAGCACCAGGCCGGTATAGGAATTCAGCAGATTCCACTCCAACGCCAGTTCGGTCCCGGTTATCCAGTGCCAAAGTTCTCCGATCCTAACTGCGTTCAGCAAGGTCTGATACGGCGACAACACATTCGCCGCGACCGCATAGGTGGGGACGATGCGGACTTCCAACGGCAGCATCAGGGTGACAAAAATCCCCCAGAACACGATCATGCGCACCCGGAACTGGAAGAACACGATGGCGAACGCGGTCAGCGCCGCCAGCACGACCTTGCCGATGGTCACCCCGATCGCCATCGTCAGCGAATTCAGCAGCTTGGTCTCCAGGCGCGCGCGCGACCAGGCCTCGGCGACATTGTCCCAGAAGGCGCCGCCGGGCAGCATCGGCATTGGTACCGCATTGACCTCGGCCAGGGTCAGGGTGGAGGCGACGAATACCAGCCACAGTGGCAGTACCGCCAACACGACGCCACTCAGTAGAATGACATGTGTCACGGCATTCAGGATCGGCGTGCGTTCGATCATCGCCCAATGCTCATCGGTAACGGGCTCATCGGTAATGCACCCGCCGCTCGATGAAGCGGAACTGCACGAAAGTCAGCGCCATCACCAGCACCATCAGCACGATCGACTGCGCCGCCGCGCCGGAGTAGTCCAATCCCTTGAAGCCGTCGAAATAGATCTTGTAGACCATCAGGTTGGTGGCCTTGGCCGGGCCGCCGCCGGTCATGATGTCGACGATGCCGAAACTGTCGACGAAGCTCTCGGTCAGGTTGATCACCAGCAGAAAGAAAAAGGTCGGTTGCAGCAGAGGCAACTGGATGTCGCGCATGCGGCGCAATACGCCCGCCCCGTCCATGGCTCCGGCTTCGACCAGCGCACGAGGGATTGCCTGCAATCCGGCCAGCAGAAAGATGAAATTGTACGACACGTATTTCCAGGAATAGCAGACGACGATGGTCAGCATGGCTTGGTTGCCGTTCATCGACGGGTTCCACAATCCGGGTGAGATCTGGTTCAGAAAGGCCAGTATCCCGGCTTCCGACGCAAAGATGAAGCGAAACGCCAGGCCGGCGGCGGGGGCGGCCACGGCGTAGGGCCAGATCGTCACGAACCGATAGGCGCGATAGCCGGACAATTGCCGATCGGTGAACAGCGCCAGCAACAGCGCCACGCCCATCGCCAGGGTCGTCGCCGATGCCGCGAAGAACACGCTGCGCCCGACCGAGGCCCAGTAAAGCGGATCGCCGAACACCGCCGCGAAATTGTCGAACCCAACAAAGGCGCTGCCGCCGCCCCAGGGCTGTTCCAGGGTAAAGGCCCATACCAGAGCGGCGCCGGTCGGCCAGTAAAAGAAGGTAAAGACCAGCAGCACCTGCGGCGCGATCAGCGCGTAGGGAAGCCACCTGCTCTTGAAGACCGCGCGTCGTTCCATAATCGGCGGACGCGGCGAGGACAGAGCCTCGACCGTGCCCCGTTTCCGTTAGGGAAGGGTCTTGCCGGCGTAGGTCTTCTCGAACCTGCGCAGGGTCGCATTGGACCGCTCCACCGCCTGCGCCAGGCCCTGCTCGACGGTCATCTTGTCGGAGAAGATCGCCTCCAGCGCGTCCGTGACTTCCTTGCGGATCTGCAGGAAGCCGCCGAGGCGAACGCCGCGTGTCAGCGGGCCGACCTCCGACGCGGTCAGCGACTGGATGGCAAGTTCGCGGCCCTTGTACGTCGGCTTGTCGTAGAAGCCCTTGGCCTGCATCGCGGCGAACCCGGTCTTGGTCACCGGGATATAGCCGGTGACGGTGGACCAGTATTCCTCGGACTCCGGCTTGGCGATAAAGGCCAGGAAGGCCGCCGCGCCGCGATATTCATCCTTCGACTTGCCTTGCAGCACCCACAGAGAGGCGCCACCGACCAGCGAGTTGTGCCGTTCGGTGCCGGCATAGACCGGCATCATCGCGACATCCCAGTTCATGCCTGGCTTGGAGGTCTTGACGATGGTGCCATGGCCGGCGATGGAAAATTGGGTCATCTGGCAGTCGCCGCTGGCAAAGGCCTCGCCCAGGGTGGCACCGGTCGCGCGGGTCTTGATCTTCGCCCAACCCTCGACATGCGCGCGCTTGAGGTATTTCACGAAGTCGACGAACTTCGTCTTGTTGATCGTCAATTCGGCGTCGAGCCCGCTATAGCCATTGTCGCGGGTGGCAATTGGCAGGTTGTGGATCGCGTGGAACTGCTCCATCCACTGCCAGGTATCGAAGTCGATCGCCAGCGGGCATTCCATCCCGGCGGCTTTCATCTTCTTCGCGGCAACCTCAACGTCTTCCCAGGTCTTGGGCGCGGCGGTCTCGCCGATCTTCGCGAAGGCGTCCTTGTTCCAATAGAACATCGCGGTCGAGGAATTGAACGGGAAGGACAGCAAAACCCCTTTGGATGTCGCGTAATAGTTGGAGATGCCGGGGAAATAGTTTGCCCAATCGACCTTGTAGCCGTTCTCTTCCATCAACTGGCGCGCCGGCACGAAAGCGCCGGAGAGCATCAGGTCCAGGGTGCCGGCGTCGAAAACCTGCACGATCGTGGGCTGCTTCTTTGCGCGATAGGCGGCGATGGCATTCTGCACCGCGGCGTCATAGGACCCCTGGGAGGTGCAGACGATTTCGAACTCGGTCTGGCTTTCGTTGAAGCGCTTGCAGACGTCGTTGACCCGTTCGCCCAGATCGCCGCTCAGGCCCTGCCAAAGGTCGAATTTCGTGCGCGTCTGCGCGTCCGCGGCGACCGTGCCGACCAACCCGCACGCGGCGAGCAAGGCAATCCGTGCCGCTCGACCCATCCGTTCCCGATACAACATCGCCATCCCCTATCGCGACCGCCCAACCAACCCAGATTGGGTTGACCCCCGACCAGGGCCGGAGCGGGCGGAAGCTAGGGTCGAAGCGTGACAGTGCGACGCCAGTTTTGTGACGGTTCCGGGAAACGGCTGCCCTCGATGGGGCGGTCAGTCCGGCCAGAGCGGTTTTGCCCTGATTGGAAACGGAAAACCGCTCTGGCTCTTTGTTTGATCGCATGATTCACATGCTGTGACGTTCCGCTCCCCGTGATCATGCTCTAGCAGCCTGTCGGACTTACGCCCACCGGAGGCTCATGTTAGAATCGTAACGTCGATTCGCTCCCTCCCCGGATGCCGCCAATGAGCAACTTCCGCCCCACCGATCGCCTAACCGGCTTCCTGATGCCGCCGTCTATCGATGAA
>CALQHT020000384.1 GCA_943330455.2 Nitrosovibrio sp. Nv4
ACAACAGGTTCGGTACCCAAGTCTGGAAGACCTACAACGACATTGTCCGCGCCTGCGCCAGGGCTTGGAATTGGTTCGTCTCGGACCCGGCGAGGATCACCTCGATTGGTACCCGGGAATGGGTGATTCTTTAAGCGGGTTGGTATTAGTCATCCATAAACGACCCCACCATCGGAGAGTGCGGTGCTCGCGTTTCCGATGCCTCTTGGGCCATTGCAAGCTTCCCGCAATCGTTGCTCGACCTCGGACAACACCGTTTCCCAATCCCGTCGATCATCCTGGCGAAACAGGGTCATCGTCGGATACCAGGGGCTCGACGCCCCAGTGCGCAGCCACCGCCAATCCGGCACCCTGGCCAGTAGCGTCCACACGGGACGCCCCAGCGCACCCGCCGCATGGGCGACCGACGTATCGACGGAGATCACCAAATCCAAGTTGGTTAGCGCGGCAGCCGTCTCTGCGAAGTCAGTCAGTTCCGGTGCCAAGTCGTCGATCCCGCCAGGAGGTAGGTCGCCGATCGGAATTTCCGCTAAATCGGTGGCTCGCTCACCAGCCTGGACGCTGAACCAACGCACGCCCGGCACGCGCCACAGCGGCGCGAACGCCTTGACGGGGATCGAGCGCTGCCTGTCGCCGAGATGCTTCGGATTGCCCGCCCAGACCAATCCGACTCGAAAGCCCGCGACGTCCGTCCGCAGCCGTTCCGACCAACGTGCGGCGGCGTCCGGTTCCGAGAAAACATAGGGTACTACGGCGGGCACGGTCTCCAACGTCGTTCCCAGAGCGCGCGGTAGGCTGAGCAGGGGGCAATGCACGTCGTACGTCGGCAGCGGCTCGCCAACCGCGACGCATCGCGACACCCCCGGAACCGAGCGTAGAAGCTGAGCCAACGGTCGTTGAACGCCCATGACCACAAACGCGCCGCGCTCCGAGAGAAGGCTTGCGTAACGCGCGAACTGAATCGTGTCGCCGAGACCTTGCTCCGGCACCAGAAGGATCGTCCGGCCATCAACCGGTTGTCCTCGCCAGGGCGCGGCGTCCGCGAATTGCTTGTAGGCGTCCCCCGACTGTTTGATACGAAAACGCGATTCGTAATCCTCCCACCCTTCTATCAGGCGGCCCTCACGCAACAGAAGCATCGCGCGGTGGTGATGCGTTTCTGGATCGTCCGGGTCCAATGCCACCGCAAGATCCAGCACTGCCAACGCCTCCATTGGCCGGTCTTGCGCCTGCAGCGCGATAGCAAGGTTGTTGTAACAACCAACATCGGTCGGGCGCAGCGCCAGTGCGCGGCGCAAGGCCCGCTCGGCCTCGGGCAACCGGTTCAGCGCGCGCAACGCGTTGCCCAGGTTCGTCAACGCCTCGGGGTAGTTCGGTCGCAGTTCCAACGCCCGCTCGCAGGCGGCGACGGCCTCCTCCATCCGGCCGAGCTGTTGCAGCACCTGCCCGAGATTGGCGTGCGCCTCGGGGTAGTCGGGGCGAAGCGCGGTGGCGCGGGGCAGCAGTTCGGCGGCTTCCCGGGCGCGGTCGTTCTCGCCCAGGGCGGCTGCGAGGTTGTTCAGCGCCTCGGGGCTGTCGGGGTTGCGCGCGACATCTTCGCGGAAGGCTGCCTCGGCCTCGTCCAGGCGTCCGGCTTTCCGCAGGGCGTTGCCCAGGGGCGCGCGTTGGGCGGCGGGGTTGCGGGCCAGCGACTCGCGGTAGGCGGCGATCGCTTCTTCCGTCCGGCCCAGGGCGCGCAGGGTGTTGCCTAAATTGCCCATGGCTTCGGCGTAGTTCGGCCTGGCGGCGATGGCCTTGCGGTAGGCCGCCTCGGCCTCGTCCGAGCGGCGCAGTGCTTCCAGGGATATGCCGAGGTTGTTCCAAGCTTCCGGGTAGTTTTGTTCTTGGTCTAACGCTTTCCTGTACTCGACGACGGCTTCCTCATGTCGACCGAGATGGCTCAGCGCGAGGCCTAGATTGGACCGGTAGCTGGTCGATTCGCGCAGGCTGAGGGCACGGGCGATGAGTTTCTCCGCCATGGCCGAGTCGCCGCGGGTGTCGGCGGCGACGCCGAGCAGGTTCAGCGCGTCGGCGTCGCGGGGATTGGCGGCCAGGACGGCGCGGAAGATCGCCTCGGCGCGGTCGAGGCAGCCAGAGCGGAAATGTTCCAGGGCTTGGGTCATCGCGTCGTCGCGGGAGATGGGGCCGGAGGTGGCGGTCATCCGGAGTGTCTTTTTTGATAAATCGGGCAAAAAAATCCTTGCGGTCGGCGGGCCGGGTCGCGCGGGTGCAGATGAGCTAATATCTTCAAATTGTAATGGGTTAAAAACCGACCATCATGTTTGGACCCAGTGACTGCGGTCGGCGGCCGCAGATAACGTCGGAATTCCAGGGTTTTGGCAACTTGACCATGATCGAACCCTGTGAGCACTCTTCTCATAATGTAATATTTCGTCACCATCTGTTTCATTCTGGCGAAATAGCCTGGGGAGTTCGGTATGTCGAGACAGGTCACGTTGTTTTCGGCAAAGGGCGGCACGTCGGGTATCGAGCTTTGGGTCACCGACGGAACCGCCGGGGGCACGTCCCTGTTCCTGGATATCGCGCCGGGCGTAGGCGATTCCAGCCCGCAGAGCTTCTTGGCGCTTGGTAACGGCAAGGCCGTGTTCCAAGCCAATGACGGGACCTCGGGAGCAGAGCTTTGGGTGACCGACGGGACAGCGTCCGGCACCATGCGGTTGGCCGATATCGCCGGCAACACGACGGGATCGGCCCCAACCGCGATGACAATGGTTAGCACCGGCAAAGTTGTGTTCCGGGCAAACGACGCTAGCACCGGGTCCGAACTTTGGGTGACCGACGGCACCGCAACCGGAACGAGCTTGCTGCGCGATATCAATCCGAGCGGTTCCGCCACGCCGTCATTCCTCGAAACGCTGACGGGCGGCTCGGCCAGCAAGGTCATTTTTCGCGCGAACGACGGGACGTCGGGATACGAACTTTGGGCGACAGATGGGACCTCGGCCGGTACGACGCTCGTCAAGAATATCAACACCGTGGCATCGAGCGGATCCGATCCCGGGTCCCCCGTGAGCCTGGGCAACGGCAAGGCGATTTTCCGGGCGAGCGACGGCACCAATGGGTTCGAGCTGTGGGTTACGGACGGCACCTCCGCAGGGACCAGCTTGGTCAAGAACATCAATACGACCAGCGCGGGGGCGGATTCCTATCCCACTTTGACGGCGTTGCTGAGCACCGGAAAGGCGCTGTTCCGGGCGAACGACGGCACGAACGGCGTCGAACTTTGGGCAACTGACGGCACGGCGGCCGGTACGACCTTGGTCAAGGATATCAGGGCGGGTTCCGCGTCCTCGAACCCCAATACGCCGGTCGTGGCCGGCAACGGCAAGGCCGTATTCCGGGCGAACGACGGTGTGAACGGGACCGAGTTGTGGGTCTCCAACGGCACCTCGGCCGGCACCACCTTGCTCAAGAACATCAACGCCACTGCCGGGGCCAGTTCCACGCCTGCGAATTTCTTCGCGTTGTCGAACGGCAAGGTGTTGTTTCAGGCCAACGACGGCACGGTGGGATACGAGTTGTGGGTGACCGACGGCACGGCGGCCAACACCAGCCGGGTCAAGGATATTAACCCAACGGGAGATTCGACGCCGATCAATTTCGCGGCGTTGGATGGGTCCCGGGCGTTGTTCCAGGCCAACGACGGAACGGCGGGTATCGAGCTTTGGGTCACAGACGGTACTGCGGCAGGTACGAGCCGGGTCGCGGATATCAATGGCGGAGCCGGATCGTCGGCTCCGTCGAACATCGTCACCTTTACGGTGGCGACCGTGCCGACGATCGCCTCGGTCGCTCCCGATACGGGGATATTCGGCGATGGCATCACGAATACCGGCTCGTTGACTGTCTCGGGCACGGCCGGTGCGTCGGCGACGGTGGATATCTACGAAGGGGTGGCAAAGATCGCGACCGGCACTGCCTCGGCAGGCGGATCGTTCAGCATCGCGCTGGGGACTCCACTGTCCGAAGGGCCCCACAGCCTGACCGTGATCGCGACGGAAGGGTCGCTCGTGTCGAGCGCGTCATCGGTCTTCGTGGCCACGGTGGACACCGTCGCCCCCACGGTGACGATCGCTCTGGTGACAGACAGCGGCACCCGGGGCGACAACGTCAGCAGCAGCGCGGAACTGACGGGCACCGCCGAAACCGGCCGCGTGGTGACGGTACTTAATAGCGCCGCGACACTGGGATCGACCACCGCGGATGCGTCCGGGACCTGGAGCTTCTCACCGACATTGGCGGACGGCAGCTACACACTAACCGCGCGGGAAACCGACACCGCCGGGAACACCGGGTCCTCGACGCTCGCGTTCAGGCTGGATGCCATGTCGCCCGCCGTGACGGTTGCGCTTACCGATGACACTGGGCCCAGCGCATCGGATCATACCACCAACGATCGGCGGATCGAAGGGTCCGGCGACGCAGGGGCGGTTACAACGATCACCGAGGGTGGAGTCACGCTCGGCACCACGGTGGCAGGCCCAGGGGGGGCATGGACGTTCACGCCGATACTTGCCGACGGGACCCATACGTTGACCGCGACCGAGACGGATGCCGCAGGTAGTGTGGGTTCGGCCACACTGACGTTCATGCTCGACACAACCGCGCCGATGCGGCCGGCAAGCCCGTTGGTCAATCCTGGGTTCTATTTTTCGACCCCGTGGACCTGGGCCGGGAACTTCTTCCTGGGCAATGACGCCGCTGGGTGGAGCGGGTCGGCTGGGGCAGGGATTTCACCATCGGGCGAGGCGTTCTGGGACAACGGCACCGTGCCAGGTGGCCAGGGTGTTTCCGGCGCTGTCGGGTTTGTGCAGGCTAGTGCCCCCCGTCATTGATTTTGTCGTGAATTTCGGACTCGCTCCTCCCGGAAGAATGCGGAGATGAGTCGTGACCGCGAAACAAAGTTCTGTAAAGAAGTACGTCGTGAAGCTCAGCGATGAAGAACGTGCACAGCTCAGCACGA
>CALQHT020000385.1 GCA_943330455.2 Nitrosovibrio sp. Nv4
CCCCCAAGGGGAGGGGGAGAATTTTCTCCGATCTCACCTGGTCAGGTTGACGGTCTCGTTCGTCGCGCATGCCCACATCCCATCGCCAGAACGTGCCCCATACCAAAACGCGGCGGCAAACTGCCACCGCGCTCTGGTCCTTGCGTCATCCGATCGAGACAGCCGGGCCGAACAACCCGACCGGGCCGTCCCCGCTTAAAGCGGCGCGAGTTTCCCCAGTTCCATCGCCTTGATCTGCAACGCCATATACTTCGAGTTGATGCGGCATTGCGCCAGCCCACCGGCGATGAACCACAGACCTTCCTGCGGCGTGCGCTTGAACATATTATTCAGCTCACCGTCCTCGCCCAACCCCCACACCGGCCCAATCCGCTCGGCCATCTCCTCGCCGAGCGCGCGCTTGACCAACTCCTTCTGCGGATAATAGCCGGTCGCGAGAACGATCAGGTCGGCTGGAACAGTTGACCCGTCCTTCAGGAGCGCACCTTCGGCAGTAAACCGCTCGATCCGGTCATATTGCAACAGGCCCAGTTCGCCCTTGACCATGAGAGCCGAGCTGCCGGCGTCCAGATTATAGCCTCCGCCGCGGCGGAAATACTTCATCTGGTGGCCGGTTTCGTCTTCGCCGATATCGAATTTGAACCCGATGCCCTTCAGGCCCTCGATCATGACTTTGTCGAGTTCCATCATACGCTGGGTGACGGCTTTGTAGGCTTTGGTAATCAAGGTGGGAGTCGCGGACGAAACGATAAGATCGCAGTCCTCCAGAGGCCCGCCCTCATCCCAGATTGCTTCGTTCAGCCTGGCGCTGGGGTCGATCGACACCACGGTCGTGGAGCCGCGCTGCACCAAGGTTGTGTGCACGCCATGGCTGTGCAGGTCCAGCGCGATATCGTTGGCGCTGCTGCCGGTGCCGATGATGAGCGCTTTTTTCCCCTCCCAACCCTCGCCGCTGTTGAAACCTTCGGAGTGAAGGATCTCGCCTTTGAAATCATCCAGACCTGGCAGATCGGGAATCATGGGATAGGAACTGACGCCGTTGGCAAACACGATATGTCGAGGCCGCACCACACGTTCGGTCCCATCGGAACGTTTCAGTCGAGCGGTCCAGATTTTGGCCTTTTCGTCCCAGGTCCCGCCGACGAATTCGGTATCCGTCCAGCAGTTGATTTCCATGACATCGGCATAGAATTCGAACCAGTTCCCCAGCATGTCCTTCGGGATGTACTTCGGCCAGGTCGGCGGGAACTCCATGTAGGGCAGATGATTCAGGTGGATGGAGTTGTGCAGCGCCAAAGAGTGATAGCGTTTGCGCCAGCTATCGCCGATGCGCGGCCATTTCTCGACCAGGAGCGTGTCGACGCCAAGCTGATTGAGGCGCGCGGCGATCGACAGACCCGCCTGGGCGCCACCGACAACGAGAACCGTCGGCTCCCGATCCGCATAGGCCTGCGCCTTCTGGCGGATATCCGCCCAGTTGTCGCCGCCGAAATTCCGGGAATAGGCGGCACCGGTCGGGCGATTGGCGCCGATCTTTTCCTCGTAACCGCGCAACTCCTCAAGTGTTGTCGAGAGAAGCCATGCCTTCGTCTCATCGCTGCCATCTTGCGTTGGCGACAGGCGAACGATCCCGGCGCCGTGACCGACCGCGGAGGAAAACTCGAAAATCGCCTCGATGCAGTCGATGCCGAGGCGGCGCACATGGCGCGGCGGCTTGCGACCGGCTGGCAGATGAAATCCGTGTGCATCCGTGTGTTCTTGTTCCACCGCCAAGCGTGCGGCCAGCTTGTCGCGGCCTTCGACCGGGGTGAGATGCCACGTGAAGGCCAGGATATCCCGCCAATAGCTGTCCTCATGGAACAGGGCGCCAATCCGCGTCGCATCACGCGAGACCAGCGCCGTCTCGAAGGCCGAGAGCCAGTGCGTGGCGGACCGGCGCGCCTGTTCCCCGAGGCGGAACTCCTGCAAGGATTGATCTACATCGTCCATCTTAAATGTCTCCGTTCGCCGTCGCTGCTGACGCGCGACGGTTGCCGATAGTGTGTCAAGCCTTGGGTGGTGTGTCCATGTGCGCGCTCAGCCGCCCTGGTATGTCGCGCGCGTTAGAAAATGTTCTCGGGCGTCAGGCCAAGCAGTATCTGGCCGACGGTTTCGTAGTGAAGGATGCGGCCCTGGCCTTGCTGCGCGACGGTGTGGATGTCGCGCAGGCGGCGCTCGAACGGATTCTCCTCGAACACCGCCATCGAACCGCAGTCGTGATACAGGGTGTTGACGATTTCCCGCGCCGACTGAATGGCCCAGGTGGACGCGAGGCGCAACCGCGTGCGCTGATCGGGGTCCATTTCGCCGCGTTCCTCGATCGTTTCCAGCGCTTCATCGGCGGCGGCGTGCAGGAAGTAGCGGGCGGACCGCCAGCGGGCTTCGGACTGCGCCACGTGGGACTGGACGACGTTGTTTTCCACCATCGGCTTGCCGGCGCCGCGGCGGGTTTTTTCTGGTGGCAGGGCCAGAAACGCGTCCATCGTGCCGCGGGCGATGCCAAGCGCCACGCCGCCGAAGCCGATCGAGTAGAGTTGGTTGCTGGTGAAACGGTATAGCGGGCTTTCGGTGCGCCGGTCGCGCGGGCCATCGCGATAGATCGCGCGCTCATGCGGGATGAACAGATCGTCCACCGAGTATTCGTTGCTGGCGGTCCCGCGCAGGCCCAAGGTGTGCCAGATATCGTGGAACGTGGCGCTGGACTTCGGATAGAGGAAGGTCTTGACCTCATTGGTCCCCTTCACCCGCAGATGCGCGCCCAGCCAGGTGGCGTTTTGACTGCCGCTCATGAAGCGCCATTTGCCGGTGATGCGATAGCCGCCCTCGACCGGCGTGCCTTCGTAGGGCGAACCGGGCGGTCCCCAGGCGACGATGCCGTCCGGCCGGCCGAAAATCTCCTGCGCGACGGCCGGGTCCAGATAGGCGCTGGTGGTCGAACAGCCGTTGCTCTGGCACACCACCCAGCCGGTGGAGCCGTCCGCGCTGGCAATCGCCTCCGTCACCTGGGCGAAGATCGAGGGTTTCAGCTCCATCCCGCCGACCGATTTCGTCTTCAGCATGGTGAAGAACCCGCCGTCGATCAGAGCCTTGACGACCGGCTGGGTCAGTTCGCGGATGTCGTCGTTTTCGGCCGAGGCGGCGGCGATCAGCGGCATAAGATCGCGGGCTTTCTGGACCTGCGGATGGACGGTTGGCATGGCGTTACTCCGGTCCCGCGAACGCGCGGTTCAGCCGCGATTACCCACCCGCGTGCCCTTGCGGTCAAGCGCGAGGGCGCTCGTCTCGCGACCCGGATGGAGGAAGCTCATGTTCCGAAGACGATCCTGGTTGTGTTCGGAACATTGGCAAGAGTCAGTTGCGCCGGCCGGGGGCGATGTCCACCAGCATCCCGCCATCGACTGGCAACGACACGCCGGTGATGAAATTCGCCTCGTCCGACGCCAGGAACAGGGCCGCGTTGGCAACATCCCAGGCGGTGCCCTGCCGCCCGCGCAGAGGCACGCGGGCGTCGCGTTCCTGCATGATCTCATCGCGCGGTTTGTTGATGGCGCGGGATCGCACGTCGATTGCCATCGGCGTCGCCATCAGGCCGGGCAGGATGGCATTGGCGCGGATGCCGTATTCGGCGTTGCGGATCGCCAGTTGCTGCGTGAAGGCGATCATGCCGGCTTTCGTGACCTTGTAGGCAACGTTCGGGTAATTCTCCCACGCGGAAATCGACGAGATCATCAGGATCACGCCGGATTTTTGTGCCCGCATGATGGGCAGCGCATGCTTGCAGGCCATGACGGCACCGCGGAGGTTCACGGAACTGATCAGATCGAACGCATCCTCGGTGATTTCCGTCACCGGCGCGTCGCCTCCGGCCACCGAGATGCCGACATTGTAGTGCAGGATGTCGATACGACCGAAGCGCTTGTGCGCGGCCTCGATGGCGGATTTGAGTTCCGCTTCCCGCGCCACATCGGCGCGCGCGGTTTCGCATTCGGCGCCCTCGGCGCGCGCCATCGCGGCGGTGTCGTTGGCGGAATCGAGATCGCGGTCCACCGCGAAGATTTTCGCGCCTTCCTGGGCAAACCGCAGCACGGTCGCGCGACCGTTGCCCATGGTTTCTCCCACGCTTTGGCCGGCGCCGATGATGACGGCGACTTTGTCCTTCAGACGCATGATGCTTCCTCCATTCGCGTGTTCCGGTGTTGCCCGGACCGGGACCGCGCCGTCACGCATACGCGCGGGATGATACGGCCGCCGGCATCGTTGCGACAAATATCACCCGCTGGACGTGGAGCGCGCCTGTAAGCCGGCATTTATGAGGGTCGGCATCCCATATCGCCGGATATCGGACCCTGGATCCACCTTAAGGAGCCCTAACCGAGGTCACATGGATCGATACGTTTGCGCCGCGACTATCCTTGAACTCGCTCTTCAAGACATACTTGAACGTTGGGGATATCCACCATTTCTGGCTCGCACCATAGCCGTTGGGTGAGCTTTCCTTAAGCTCCACAACAAAGGTTGTCTGCGGACCCATCGGGGTGGCGAGCACCTCCGTACCCGTCACGGTGTATTGCAGGGCGTAGGTGCCGTCACCCAACACGGCTTCACCTTGATGGCGCTTGCCGACCGACAGCGGCCACAGACGTTCGACAGCGATGGGACTGATATACTTCGCGACCGAAGGATCACGCCGCCTCGCGTCATTGAAAAAATACATCAACGCGTAAATGTCACCGGAACCCAGCGCACTATGCTCGACCTTGCAGAAAAACCCGTCCTGCTTTCCGAACGTGATGGTTGCTCCGGCACTATGGCGACACGCAAAAACTACCGAGTCGGGTGGTGAGCCACGAGGACGAAGTTTAGCCGGGGCCGATTCCGGCGCGGCCGCGAATTTTCTAGACTCTCTAGATGATAGACAGATCAGCGATTCGCGAACGGTTTACAGCAGTCAGCCACG
>CALQHT020000386.1 GCA_943330455.2 Nitrosovibrio sp. Nv4
GCTACCCATTTGCCCGTCTCGGCCGAAAACGGTCGCACGTTGCCTCGGAGGATGGAAATCAGGCGCAATTACGCAAATTCTATCCAGGGTTGTCACGTCCGATAGAATTTCGCGCATGATTGGCGTCGAGTTTTGCAAGTGGCTCTGATCCAAAACCATTTGGTCCCCCACCACAATCCCGATAAGGTAGCGCGCAACCTAACGGAGGCGCCCATGCCACGCCCAAAGCGGACCGACGATGGATTGACCAAGTTTCAGCGTTACCGGCAACAGCAGTTGCGCCGTGGCATGAAGCAACTGCGCATCTGGGTGCCTGACCCTCATCGGCCGGAATTTGCCGCGGAGGCCAGGCGCCAGGGCATGTTGCTGTGCGGACGACCCGAAGAAGCCGAAGCCCTGGACTTCATTGCCGCCGCCGTTGACTGGCCGGACCCGTGAAGCGGGGCGATATCGTCACCATCTCGGCGCCGGGAGACTATGGGAAGCCGCGTCCCGCTGTTGTCGTTCAATCTGACGCGCTCAATGCCGCCGATAGCGTCCTGATCGCCCTGTTCACAAGCGCGATCACCGATGCACCGCTTTACCGGCTGACCGTCGAGCCTTCGGCGACCAACAATCTTAAAGCCGTTTCGCAGGTGATGGTCGACAAGGTTCTGGCCTACCCACGTGTAAAATGCGGTTCTATCATCGGCCATCTTTCAGGGACCGATATACTTGTGTTGAACAACATGCTTTCGGTGATGATCGGACTGGCGGACTGACCTCAGCCATCTGGCGGCTCTAAGAGCGACCTGAGCGTTTGCGGTTGTGTCGTCCGCGCCGCCGCAACCGGGCAACCACCCTCCGAACGACAAACCCCAAGCCAAGGTTGACGAATCGGCGCCCGTCGCGGTCTTTGGCCGCATGGACGTGCCCCCGCCCGAGCTGATCGCCCTCCCATCCGGTTCTGCCCGCGTCGAATGGCGGCGCAGCGCCCGTGCTCGTCGGATCAGTCTGCGGATCGATCCGTCCGACGGCGCCATCGTCGTCACCCTGCCGCCCCGCGCCAGCCGGCGTGCCGGGCTGGTCCTGCTGACGCATCACGTGGATTGGGTGTCGGAACGCATCGCCGC
Source organism: Nitrosovibrio sp. Nv4 (assembly GCA_943330455.2). Lineage (GTDB taxonomy): Bacteria > Pseudomonadota > Alphaproteobacteria > Acetobacterales > Acetobacteraceae > Rhodopila. The sequence goes on from CALQHT020000386.1 coordinate 1,113, forward strand.
CCTCCCGCGGCAGGTCGCTTTCGCCGATGGCGCCGAGGTCCCGGTCGCCGGCATCCCCCACCGCATCCGCCACCGCCCGGACGCACGCGGCGGCGCCTGGCTCGCGGACGGCGAATTGCACGTGACCGGCGCGCCCGAATTCCTGCCGCGGCGCGTGGGCGATTTCCTGCGCGCGGAAGCCAAGCGCCGACTGGCGGACATGGTGGCGGCGAAAACGGCGGCGGCCGGCGTCGCGGCGCGGCGTGTAACCGTGAAGGACACCAGCAGCCGCTGGGGAAGTTGTGCGCCGGACAAGTCTTTGGCCTTCAGTTGGCGGCTGATCTTCACGCCGGACTTCGTGCAGGATTACGTGGCCGCGCATGAGGTCGCGCATCTGCGCCACATGAACCACGGCCCTTTATTCTGGGCATTGGTCGAGCAACTGACTCCGCATCGACCCACCGCCGTTCCCTGGCTGCGCAAGAATGGAGCGGCATTGTTACGAATTGGGTGACGGCTGGCGGCAGAGACGGGTAGGGCCGCGTGCCGCTTCGACGGTGGGACGCAACTGCCACCGCCCCAATCCGGTTTGGGGCGGCGTGCCCGGACCACGGCCGAGGCCGGCAGCCGCGGCCATCGTCATGTCCCCGGTCTACGGCTCGGGGTAAAGCCGAGCGGATGTGGTGGAAAAAAGGGCTGTTTGCACAAATGGTGGGCAGTTGAGGGCGAATGTTTAACGGCCGGGAAGCGCAACGATACCCCCCGAGTCCGGCATTGTATCGTAACGAGACCCGGCCATTTCCGCGCCTGATCGGAACGAACCGCGAAATCCCCGAACTTAAAGCAGAATCTTAACTCCACCAGAATACCAAACCCAAGCAATGTACTAGACCCCGATCTGAAGCCAAAATCTGAGGATTCGCAAAAACGCCGAAAGCCTCCAAACGGCCAGTATTATTCCTGAGACGGTTTTGTTAACCATTGCCGAAACCTTGGGCAAACCGCCCTATCAGCCGCAATCCAAGCCCCGAAAACCCGCCCAAAACCGCCAAAAACCCCATTTCGCTTGCCTCTGCTCGGTCGGGCATGACAGAACAAAATGTAAACAATGAAGTGCTCTGCTATGTCGATATCCGCGGTTACCGTCACGCTTGTCGCCTCCCAACGCCCGTTCCGTGCCAGCCGGAACCGGGTTCTCGGCCTGAATCGCACACGCAGAGTCGAAAATCATGTCGCGATGCGTGCCCCGCGCCGGGTGATCGGGCGGGCAGGGGACACATGCCGGGTTCTAAATCCATGGACTTGCATCACCGCCCGGCTACCCGCCGCATGTCGGACCAATCGCAATTGGCCGACCAGGCTGAAGGGATCGCCCATCAGGGTTTCGAGCAGGCCCCGCTGCTTCCTCTCGGTCGAGAGAACCGATCGGATCGTGGCGAAGTCCTTCGCGCCGTCGTCGGATCGAAATCCTGTCGACATCTTTGGCTCCTATACCCTTGCCCGTTGATCGTCGCGATGATTGCCATCGTTGCAGTGGCGTTGCCGATATGGACGATGCGGCGTTCGGACACTGGATGGTCGGGATCACGGGGTTGAGCTTTTCTCAGCGGCGACGTGCCTGGGAAGGCCGGGCGTTATCCGAAGCATCCAGCGACAGCGACGGCGATAATCCGGTCGGGACCCATGCGGGCATCACGTGTGCCAACCGGACCGTGCTTGCGTATCAGGCATCAGCAGCCACAACCGCAGAGCACGCCACGAACCCGGTCGAACAGCGACGCAGCACCGTCCACCAGCGTCGTCTTCCAGCCGTGGATATGGCTGGCGTGAACCCCGAACCGGCCCGACAGTTCCGCAACAGTGCCCTTCTCGCGCGACGCGGCCGGGACCACTTTCGACTTGAACTCGGCCCTGTGTCCCTTTCGTGTATGCGCCCGGTCTCCCCTCCGGTCTCACGGCCGCTCCAAGCGGGAGACTCTCTTGGCGACCTGTCCAGTGTTCCGGGACCCCCACGATTTTGGTCGAGGATTCTGTGCCCATTGTCACCTGGACCACCCGGTGACAGAACCACGCCCGAGGAAAGCCAGGATCGGCAAGGACCCATGCATGCCCGATGACGGAACAAGCGGCGGTGGGGCCACAAATGGGGCCACCATTGGGGCGGCCGTGAAGGTCGCCAATGCCAAGCGCCGCCTGGTGCTGGCCGGCTGCCTCATGGCCACGTTCATGCCGGCGGTCGAAAGCTCGATCGTGGCCACGACTTTGCCGAGTATCGTGGCGGATCTGGGCGGGTTCAATGTGTTCAGTTGGGTGTTCACGATTTACCTGCTGACTCAGGCGGTCAGCATCCCGATCTACGGCCGCCTGGCCGACCAGTATGGGCGCAAGCCGGTCATCATCGTCGGCACGATCATGTTCCTGTCGGGATCCGTCCTGTGCGGCATGGCCTGGGATATGCCGTCGCTGATCTGTTTTCGCGCGTTGGAGGGTATCGGCGCGGGCGCCATTCAACCAATTGCCGCGACCATCCTGGGCGATATCTATTCCCCGACGGAGCGGGGGAAGATCCAGGGACTGGTGTCCTCGGTGTTCGGTGTTTCCGCGGTGCTGGGGCCGTCGCTGGGTGCGTTCCTGATCCAATATGTCAGTTGGCGCGTGGTGTTTTGGGTCAATGTGCCGATCGGGATTGCCGCGATGATCATCCTCGCGGTCTGCCTGAAGGAAAGCGTGCAGCACCGATCGCATCGGATCGATTGGATCGGGTCCTTGCTGCTGCTGCTGGCCTGCGGGGCGTTGATGCTGGCCATGGTGCAGGCCGGTCGTCTGACCGGCACGGAATTGGTCGTCCTGGTGGTGACCGGGGTGGTGGCCCTGGGCGTTTTGTTCCTACACGAGCGATCCACCCCGGAGCCGATGCTGCCGCTGGAGTTGTGGCGCGGCAACCGGATCGTCGTCGTGGGAAGCCTGGGAAACTGCTTTTCCGGAGCGGTGATGATGGGCATTTCCGCGTTCCTGCCCGCCTATGTGCAGGGCGCGATGGGCCAGACCGCAATCGCGGGCGGCCTGGTCCTCGGCGCCATGTCCATCAGTTGGGCGATTGCCAGTATCGTCGGCGCCCGCCTGATGGGACGCACCAGCTATCGGCTGACCGCGGCGCTGGGCGGGCTGTGCCTGTTCCTTGGAAGCCTGATGCTGGTGCTGCTGCACCCTAGCGATGGACCGCTTTGGGCGAGTGTCGGCTCGTTCGTGATCGGCATCGGCATGGGATTTTGCAGCACGGTCTATATCGTGTCGATCCAGGCCTCGGTGCCCTGGCGGCAGCGCGGCGCGGCCACGTCGTCCAGCATGTTCCTGCGCTTTGTCGGCCAGGCCTCTGGCGCCGCGGGGTGCGGTGCGGTGATGAACGCGACGATGCTGCGGATCGATCCCTCGGCGGTGCGGGAGGTGGACCGGATGCTGGATCTGACTGTCCGTGCCGGGATGGACGTGGCGGAGGTGGCACGCCTGACCGACGTGATCGCCCGGTCGCTGCAGAACGCCTATCTGCTGGCGGCGGTCCTTGCGCTGGTGACCCTGGTGCTGGCGTTCGGCCTGCCGTCCGGGTTGAACCCGCGCCAGCAGATCAAGCCCGACTGAGATGGGCAGCGCGCACTGATGACTGCTTCATTGGGCGGGGTGGTCGGGGGAGGGAAGAAAGCGTTGGGGCTCCGCCCCAAACCCCGCGAGGGCTTCGCCCTTCGAACCCACCAGGGGCACGGCCCCTGGACCGCGATCAGTTGGATCAGGGAGGAAAGGGGGCCGACCTTGTCGTTTCAACGTCCGTGTCGGCCCCCTTTCCTCCCTGATCCAATAAATGGCATCCAAGGCCCAGCCTTGGTGGGGGTCGAGGGGGCAA
>CALQHT020000387.1 GCA_943330455.2 Nitrosovibrio sp. Nv4
ACTCACCGTCATTGCCGGACTTGATCCGGCAACCCACCCCCAGCCGTTGAAGCGCGGGTTGCCGGATCAAGTCCGGCAATGACGGTGAGGTGAGTCTATCTGTCGATGGTTAGAGGCGTCGATATCACTCCGCACAATGTTGAACCGCACCCCTCCCCTGCGCCGAAGGGCGCCAGGATCGACGCCTCTGCCGGGTCGTTATTGCGGGCCCGCGTAACGCGCCTGCACTGGTCCTGCATTGGTACGAAACTTGCTCCGATCTACCCATTTCCAGCGCTCAGAAGGGGTCCGATATGCAACAGCCGGCCAATGTCTATCGCCCGCGCCCGTCCACGAAATAGCCGGAGCAAGATCCCGTCATGTTCGCCATGCCCGATGCGACCGGTCTGGTCGCGCTCGCCGCCACGCTCGGTATCAATCTCCATAGGGAAGACGCCGAACTCTATCTGCCCGTCATGCGGGACGCGCTGCGGGAATTGGACCAGTTCGTCCAATCGCGCACCGAGGAATCGGCGCCGCCCGTGGTCTTCCCCGAACGTGCCCGCGGCTATCGCCCGGCATTGACCGAGGACCCGTATCGCGCCTGGCTGTGGAAATGCGGCTTTGGTGGTGCCGATAGCGGCCTGCTTGCCGGCAAGACCGTCAGCTTCAAGGACCATATCAGTGTCGCCGGCATTCCGCAGGTGTTCACCTCGCAGGCCATGGAAGGGTTTGTCCCGGACATCGACGCGACGGTGGTCAGCAAGGTGCTCGCCGCCGGCGGCAAGGTGGTTGGCAAGCACATGATGAACGGGTTCGTCGGCGATTATGGGCGCCCGTTCAATCCGCATGATCCGGAGCGGGTCACCGGCGGCTCATCCTCCGGCAGTGGCGCCGCGCTTGCGGCGGGGGAGGTCGATATCTCCTTCGGTGGCGACCAAGGCGGCTCGATCCGGCTGCCGGCGGCCTATTGCGGCGTGGTTGGGCTGAAGCCGACCTTCGGTCTGGTGTCGCATTTCGGTGCCGGCTTTGCGTTCGAGCAGAGCGTGGACCATGTCGGCCCGATGGCGCGCAATGTCGAGGACGTCGCCCGCGCGCTGCAAGTCGTGGCAGGCTATGACGATCTCGACCCGCGCCAGCGCCGCGGCGTTCCGGACGGGATCGACGCGTTGTCAGGCCTTGATGGCGGCGTGAAGGGATTGCGGATCGGCATTCTGGAGGAAGGCTTCGCCGAACCGATCGAGAAAGAAGTGGCCGATGGCGTGATGGCCGCCATCGCAACGTTGGAGAAACTTGGGGCCGAGGTCCGCCGCATCTCGGTGCCGGCGCATCACGAATTATCCGCCGCCTATGCCGGGCTGGTGTTCGAGGGCGGGCTGGCCCTGTTCCAGACCGGGTTCTTCGGGACGGGCGCGAAGACCTATTATCCGGCCTCGGTGATCACCGCGATCGATCGCATGTGGCGCTTGCATGCCGACCTGCTGCCGCCGCGCGCCAAGCTGAACTTGCTGATCGGTCTGGTGTCGCGTCAGAACTTCCATGGTGGGGTCTATGCCAAGGCACACAATGTCCGAGCCGGCTTCAACGCCGCCTTCGACAAAGCGCTGACCGAGGTCGATGTGCTCGCGCTGCCGACGGCACGCATGGTCGCGCCCTTTCCGGACGAGATCCCAGCCGATCCGAAGGCGGCGATCGACATGAATCTGCGCCGCAATTGGATGTTGGTCGGGAGCGCGGATAATACCAAGCCGACCAATTACACCGGTCATCCGGCGCTTGCCGTTCCCTGCGGCAAGGTTGGCAAGTTGCCGATCAGCCTGCAACTGATTGGCCGCCATATGGAGGACGCACTGCTGCTGCGCGTCGCCCATGCCTACCAGCGGGCGGTCGACTGGGCGGCGTTCACCTCGGTGGGCTGATACCGACTGGGGGACGCAATGACCCACCGGCCGTGCAGGGCCGCCATCCACGATTTTCCTTGTTGAAAGTCCAGGAAGGTCGTGGATGCCGGCCAGAGCTTGTCCTCGGGCCGGCGCTTTGCCGGACCCGGGGCACCGGTCGGAGAGGCCAGCTTTCCGCCAGTTGGTCTAATTGAACCTTCTGCCGATCAGTATTCGTCGAATATCCGTTGCAGCGCCGCCGGATCGCGGGTGTGGGCCATGGCGATGGCGAGCAGCACCGCCGCCTTCTGCGGATTGAGGTTGTCGGCGGCGATCGTGTTTTCCTCATGATTGTTGCCGACCGCCAGAACGCGGCCTTCGCCGACGCGGGCTGACCGTGCCACCGTCACGCCTTTTGCCACGAGATCCTTGACCGGTTCCGTGAAGGCCCCCAGGGCGCCCGCGCCGACGCCCGCGAACACCAGGCCGCTGGCACCCAGATCCACCGCCGCCTGCGCGAGCGCCGGGTTGGAGCCGGTATGGGGATAGATGACCTCCACCATCGGCAGACGATCGATCTTCTGGATGTCGAACTCCGTGTCGATCGTGTGCCGCCGCCGGACGCTGTGATAGATGACAACCCGGTCCGGATCGACATAGCCGAGCACACCGAGGTCGCGGCCGCGGAATGTCTGCACCTGGTAGGTGGAGGTTTTCGTGACGTCGCGCGCTGAAATGATCTCGCTGTTGGTGACCGTCAGCACCCCCATGCCGGCGGCGTCCGGGCAGGCCGCGACGCGGACCGCGTTCACCAGATTGAGGTGGGCGTCCGTGCTGAGCGCGGTGAAAGGCCGTTGCGCGCCGACAACCACCAGCGGCTTTCGTGTCCGCACGGTCAGGTGCAGGAAATAGGCTGTTTCCTCCAGCGTGTTGGTGCCCTGCACCCAGACGATCCCGTCGATATCGTCCCGGCCGGCGGCCCGATCCATGAACTGGGCGAGCTTGCGGATTTCGTCATGCGTGCCTTGCGGATGCGGCGCCTGATCGTCGTAGACGATGTCCGCGATGTCGTTGATCTCGGGCAACGCGGCGACCATTTCACGTCCGGTCAGCGGTGGCTTGCCGCTGAGGCGCACATTGTAGCTGGTGAAATCGAGCCGATCCCGGCCTTGTCCGGGCAGGGTACCGGGTCCCTGCGACAATAGAATGCGTGGGCGAGTGGCGAGCGTCATTGGGGACTCCTGATCCATGCTGGCAATGGTCGAAAAATGCCCGTCCGGTGCGCCCGGAACGACTCCGGCGCATACATCGAACCGACAGCGCAGGCCGGCGAAAGCGCCACATTCCACCGGCAGGTCTTAATAGAAACCAAGGACAAACCTGGGATTTCGCCCCCCTGTAGAGAGACAGTTTCACCAAAGCCGGTACCGAACGCATTATGGCCGAACACCGCACCCTCATCGTCATACGGGCTTGACCCGGGCATCTGCATCAGCACGAACCATTGGAATTGTTGCGTCTTTGGCCGTTGCGTGGGTTGCCCGGCCAAGCTCGGCAAACGGCATCGTTCGCATTTGAAAATCGCCGTGAGCGTGGCAACGAGGCAGCGCTGAACCAGCCACGTGGGGCCATCCGTTGTCTGCTATCGATCGGCCCGCTGGATGATGGCATTCAGCAGCACATTGGCACCGGCGGCGCAGTGCTCCGGCTCGCAGAACTCCAGTTCGTTATGCGAAAGTCCGCCACGGCATGGAACGAAGATCAACGCGGCAGGACAGATTTTAAGCATGTTGAACGCGTCGTGGCCTGGCCGTGTCCGCATTCGGGTCACACTGAGGCTGAGATCGGTGGCAACGGTCTCGGTCAGGGCGATCAGTTCCTCGGAGAAAAAGACCGGGTCGCGACGGCGCTGGAGCGTCGTTTCGAATCTCAGGCCGGTTTCGGCGGCGATTGCCTGGGTCGCCGCCTCGACCGCGGACACCATGGATTCCAACCCGTCACTGTCCGGGTGGATCAGGCCGTAGCCGAACACCGCCCGGTGGGGAATGTTGATGCGATTGTTTGGCCACACATCCATCGTCACCGCACTGGCCGATCCGGCTGGCGCATGGGCGCGACCGATCCGATCGATCTCCGCGATCAGGCGCGCCGCGCCAACCAAAGCGTTGCGACGGGCGAGCATCGGCATGCTCTGGATGTGCGCGTTCTCGCCCAGACAAGTGACGTCGGCCATAAGCGAGTAGTGGCTATGCGTCACGGCGCCGATGGTGATGCCCATTTCTTCGAGCAGCGGGCCTTGCTCGATATGCAATTCGAAATAGGCATCGACGGCGCGCCCGCCGACCGAGGTGGCCCCTTTGTTGCGGATTCGGCCAAGTTCGTCGCCGAAGACGCGCCCGTCTCGATCGACGGAGGCATAGGCGTTGTCGAGCGGCAGGACGTCCGCGAACACCGCGGAGCCCATCAGGCCTGGACTGAAACGGGCGCCTTCCTCGTTGGTCCAGTTCACGACTTCGATCGAGCGGCGGGTGGAACGGCCAGCCGCGTTCAGGGCCCGAACCGCGGCCAGGGCACCGAGCACGCCGAGCGGACCGTCGAATTTGCCGCCTGGGGATTGGGTATCGAGGTGACTGCCTGCAAGGATCGGCGGCAGCGAGGGATCGGTGCCTTCTCGGCGGGCGAACATGTTGCCCATCGCGTCAGTGGTGACCGCAAGCCCCTCTTGTTCGCACCACAACCGGAATAGGGATCGGCCGTCGCGGTCGGCGTCGGTCAGGGCCATCCGGTCATTGCCGCCGCGTGGCAAGGCGCCAATGGCGCCGAGGGTCATGAGATCGGACCAGAGACGGTTTTGGTCGATGTGCATGCTGGGTGGACTCCAGTCCAGACCGAGGGGGGAATGGGGGCGCGACGGTGAATTACCGCAGATTGACAGCAAGATTCAGGCCATTCTGGGACGAAGCCGTGTGAGCCGGCGCAAAAGATCGGAGTTCATGATGCTGTGGGAATACGAAATCTCACCCACAGAGAATATTCTCCCCCTCCCCTTGCGGGAGGGGGTTGGGGGGAGGGGTTGTCGCGCGATAATTCTGCGGTCCT
>CALQHT020000388.1 GCA_943330455.2 Nitrosovibrio sp. Nv4
ATTCATCGATAGACGGCGGCATCAGGAAGCCGGTTAGGCGATCGGTGGGGCGGAAGTTGCTCATTGGCGGCATCCGGGGAGGGAGCGAATCGACGTTACGATTCTAACATGAGCCTCCGGTGGGCGTAAGTCCGACAGGCTGCTAGAACACGGGATTGTCAAAGCCGATGCGATCCCTGATGACAATCGTCTCTATCACCGGCGTCTCTATCGCCGGTTCCATGGTTGGCTGCCGTGCTTCTTGCATCGCGGGCGGCATCTGGATTTCGTTCGTCGCATGAAGAACGGACCGCTCATCCGCGAACCCGCCGGAGAGGCTTCAGCATCGACGCTTACGGTTACAGAAATGGATTGATACATGGCACGCGACGACGGCTTCGCGAACTCACCGCCCTGGCACGATGATCCTCGGCATGCCTGGCACCGCCGGCGCGGCGACAACAGTTGATCCGGCCATTGTCCCGCTGGGGGTCCAGATGCGAATGCCGAATCGCAGATAGGGTTGGTCGGAACCCGGGACCGCCGCTTCAGGAGAAGCCGTCCAACTCGCCTGGACAAGCCGGCGATAGGGGATGCTCCGGCTCAAATCCGCAGAATGATAGGACTCGATGGCGCTGTTCCAGTTCCCAAGCCGAGACTGCAACGTTGCCAGAAAACCGGCGGCGTAGCGGGCATTGGCGAAAGGATCGAACGCCTGCTCCAGATCCTGGAAAGCCTTGGGGTGATGCCCCAGATTGATCTGGAAACAACCGACATCGATGTTGCTCGCTCCACCCGCCTGCAAGCGGCGCACGGCGGCAATCGCGTCGTCCTTGTTGTCCAGGTAATTGCCGGCGGTCGGCGTGCCGACCGACCACGGCCAGGGGACGATGCGGCGGCGAGCCGCGTCCCAGCGACCACTTTCAACCCGGCCGATCGCCACCAACATGCCGGGGGGAAGACCGTAACCACGCTCCGCTTCCGCACCGGCCTGCTCACAGATGCCCGGGTTGGCGGGCAGCGAACTCGTTGCTTGAACGATGCCGACCGGCAGCAGAACCAGCAGGCCGGCCAGGATCGATCGACGCCTCACGCCATCGCGAGGGGAGGCTCGTATGCCGCGACCCCACCCGCAACTTCGCCGACCGCCCGAGGTTCCCGCAGGATATAACCGCAACCCCATACGGTATCGATCAGGGTCGGCACACCGGCGGCGGCGAGCTTCTTGCGCAGACGGCAGATGATGACGTCGATCGTCTTGATCTCCGGCTCATCGTCCGTGCTGTACAGATGGTTCAGGAACGCGGTCTTGTTCAGGATCACGCCCTGCTTCAGAAACAACAACTCCAGCACCGCGAACTCCCGCCGGGAGACGACCATGCGCTGGCCGTTGACCCGGATTTCATGCTTGTCCAGGCTAAGCTCGACGCAGCCGCACCGCAAGATGGACCGGGCATGACCCTGGCTGCGGCGCACCACGGCGCGGATCCGCGCCATCAGCTCATCCGTGTCGCAAGGAACGATCACCACGTCGTCGGCGCCCTGGTCCAGAGCCTTGGCGCGAGCCTGGGCGGTGGCCGTATCCGACATCACCATCACCGGCACGTTGAAGCCGGCGGCACGCGCCATGCGCACCATCTCATGGCCCGGCATGTCAGACAGATGCATATCCACCAGCACCAGGTCGTAGTCGTAGGCTCGCAGGAAATCGAGTCCGTCACGTCCCGAGGCCGCGAACTCCGCGTTCAGGCCGCGCGACTTCAGAACCGTTATGTCGTTCCCGTCGCGAGAGAAAGAATTTTGACCAACCCGCAGAACCAGCATCGATTTATCCCCGTCCGCCGCGTTTCTCTTATGACGTGAAACTAGTTGCAAACCATCGTTCGGGTAAATTCCGCCAGATGGCCACGTCACCCCCGGGTGGGCTAGGCCAAAGGGACTAGGCAACACGGTCGGCGGGGATAAACGCCGGCCGGACCGGACGGAAGAACGGAGAGACAGACAGGGATGGTTCGGACATCTGAGCGCATCGGCTGGAAAGCCACCCTGGTGTATGGGTTGCTGCCGGTCGGACTGATCCTGCTGCTGGGTATTCGCCGCTTCGGCTCGGTTGTCGACGGCGGACTGATCAATCCCGATAGCTATATGCGCATGGTGCGCCTGCGGGAGATCCTGGGCGCCGCCGAACCGGTGCATATGGTCGGGCGGGACGTGTCGGGCACCGGCGCGATCCTACATTGGTCGCATCTGCTGGACAGCCTGGTGTTGGCCATCGCGGCACCGTTCGTCTGGCTGCTGGGGTCGGAACAGGCATTGCACGTTGCCGCGTTGACCATTGGACCGGCGGGCCTCGCCGCATTGGGGATCGCCGTTGCCTGGGCCGCCGCGCCGTTCGCCGATCGTCGTTGGCTATGGCTGGCGCCGATCGTCGCCTGCATGGCGCCCGCGATCGGCGGCTACGGATGGATGGGTGTCGTGCACCACCACGTCGCCATCGTCGTCGTCGCGGTCGCCGCGTCGGGCTGGGCCGCGCGCGTGGTGGTCGGAATCGCCCCGCGCGGGGCCGGTCTGGCCATCGGCGCCTGGTCCGGCGTCGGGCTTTGGTTGACCCCGGAAACCTTGCCGCTGACGACCATGGCGTTCGGCGGCCTATGGGTCGCCTGGTTGACCCAGCCGAAGCGCGACGACATCGTCCAAGCCATCTGGCAAACCGGACTCGCCCTCCTTCTCACCGTGTCGCTCGGCGTCATCATTGACCCGCCGCTGGGGGGATGGGGCGCGCCCGAGACCGATCGCATCTCGATCCTGTTCGCCGTCCTGGCCGGCGCGATGGCCGCGACCGGCGGCGCGATCGTGGCAATCCACAGCGCTTGGACCGCCACCTTCCCGCGCCTGCTCGCCTCCGCGGCCTTCGGTCTGCTGGCCTGCGTGGGCTGGATCATGCTGTTTCCAGATCTCACGGACGGCCTGAGCCTGGGGTCCGCGGATGTCGATACGCGGGCGATGTGGGGCCACATCAATGAGATGAAGCCCGTCACGACCTTCGAGTCGATGTTGCGCCACCTGCTGACCGGCATCCTCGCCTGTGCCGCGTTGATTTTCTGCGCCATCGAGCGCCGCTCCTTGGTGTTGATGTATGCGGTGCTCTGCGCCGGCGGCTTGCTGGCGCTGGGCACGATGCATGTCCGGTTCGCCGCGTATCCGGGCGCGCTGGGTGCCGTCATGGTGCCGATCGTCATCGCCATCCTCGACCGGCACCTGGCGGCGCGACCCGCGGCCACCCAATCGCTGGCACGCGTCGGCACGATCTGCCTGTTCGTGCTGGTCCCGTTTGCCAGCGGGCTGCCCTCTGTGTCGAAGTCGGCCCAGGCCACACCCACCCAGACCGCCGCCAGTTGTTCCGTGTCCGAACTGGGCGGGATGCTGGCGCCCCATGCCGGCCAGGTGGTGCTGACCAATGTGAATGACGCGCCGGAGTTGCTGCACCGGACCGGCATCCTGACCGTCGGATCACTGTATCATCGCAACCAGCCGGCGTTCCTGCGGCTGCGATCGGCCTGGCGCAGCCGCCCGTCGGAAACGGTGCCGCGGGAATTCACCGCCGCGGGGATCGCGCTGGTGCTGTTCTGCCCGTCATCCGAACGGTCGGTGCTGGTGGCCGACCTGCCGCCGGATACGTTGCTGGATCGGCTGGGGCACGGCGATGTTCCAGTCTGGCTTACGCGTGTCGCGGACGATACGAAATCGGGACATATCCTGTATCAGGTGATACCCTGATACCCCCACTGGGGATATTATGGGGTGTTTCCTCACTGTCATTACCGGATTTGACCCGACAACCCGCCCCCCACCGTTGAAGCGCGGGCTGTCGGATCAAGGTCGGCAATGACGAGGGGGCCGTTGGCCTGACGCCAACAGCCGTCCCGTCAGCGCCGCGACGAGATCACTGTCTAAACGAGCGATGGAATCGCTCTCTGAACGCGTGATAGAATCGCGATGCAAACCCGCGATGGAATCACGACGCAAACGCGCGATGGGCCTTGGCAACCGCCTCCATCCGCCCGCTTGCGTCCAACTGGCGGTAAATGGCGGCCAGGTGAACCTTGACGGTACCGACAGCAAGGTTCAGCCGGCGGGCAATCGTTTTGGTCGGGCAGCCCTCCGCCAACAGCAGGAAGACATCCCGTTGCCGGTCGGTCATGTCGGGTAGTTTCCGCACATCCTTCGCGTAAGGCAGCGGCATCGGATCCTCCGGCAGGGAGGCCCCGGTCAGCGACAGCGGCGCGAAGACGCCGCCCGCCTCTATGGTTTCGATGGCACGCAGGAATTGCACCGGTGTCGCCGACCGACAAATGTAGCCACGCGCGCCGCAGGTCAGACCCTCCAGCACCGAGGCGCGGTCGTCATCATCCGCCAGGATGACAAACCGATGCGTGGGGTTCGCCCCCTGCAATGCCCGCAACCCATCGAACCCGCCAAGAGAAGGCAATTGCAGGTCGATCACGACGATCGCCGAACGCGTATCGGCCAGACGGCGGCTCAGATCGTGGAGGTCGTCAGCCGCCTGGCATCGCCAGTCGGGGTGCGCGGACAGTAGCAGAGCCGCCAGCCCGTGGCAGAACAAAGCCTGGCGATCAAGGATCAGAAGGTCGGCCGGTGCGAGCAGAGCGTCCATGGTTGGTGTTCTTCGCTGATGTTCCCCGTAACCCGCGCCTCGCGGTGGGTTCGATCCGAAGCAGGATCAAAATCCCGTTGCCGCGAGTCACAAGCGGACACCCAAATGAACGTGCTGTAATCCAATTGAAGAGCCGATCGAGCCACTTGCAAAACTCGACGCCAATCATGCGCGAAATTCTATCGGACGTGACAACCCTGGATAGAATTTGCGTAATTGCGCCTGATTTCCATCCTCCGAGGCAACGTGCGACCGTTTTCGGCCGAGACGGGCAAATGGGTAGCGTC
>CALQHT020000389.1 GCA_943330455.2 Nitrosovibrio sp. Nv4
AAGGATTTCGCCACGATCCGATCCGTCCTCTCCACCGCCAGGAAGCAGGGGTGGAGCTTGCTCGAGACCCTGATGACCGATCCGTTCAGCCTGATCGGCCGATTACGATTGGTGGGAGATGCGGCGGGGTAGCTGGGCAGTTACCAAAGTTTAATCATCCCGTGCCGAGGAACGTCGGCACGACGCGGCAGAGCGACCCCATCACCCGGCATGGTTCGTTTGATCCGGGGCGCCGCCCAACCCAGACCAAACGACTTCCGGCAGCGTACGGAATGCGACGCGATGGGCGCCTTCGGCCGCGGCGCAAGCCCCGCATCTCGCCGATCTCGATGCCCCCGATCTGGATGTCCCAGATCTGGATGTCCCAGATCTGGATGCCCCCGATCTGGATGTCCCTCTGGCGTCGAACCTCGGTTGAGCGCGTTGAACCCTCCGTTATGCCGCCCTCGATACCGTGGCACAGCCATGGAGTGCTTCATCCAGTCTGACTTGCCGTTTCATTGAGGCGGATGTCAGGTCGACGGCGAGGATTTTCTCGCGGTTCTAGACGATATGAGTATTTGCCGAAGCTGCCGCTGCCGTGCCGAACCGCCTAGTCTGCCGGCAGTGCTGGCCTACCTGAAGTGATTATGCCGCAGCCATTGCCGACTGATTTGGAGTGACGCGAATGAGAATTGATGTATTGCATACAAAATCAGCGAAAACCCTCCTCCGACACGCTGCTCGGCTTGCGATCGCGGCCCCGTTCGCGGCGCTGCTGTGCGGCCCCGCGCCGGCCTTGGCCGTACCGTTCCTGGGCACGGCGCAGAGCTTCGCTGTCTTGGGTAGTTCCACCGTCACCAATACCGGGACAACCCGCATCCATGGCGATGTAGGAGTCTACCCGGGCACCTCGATGACCGGAATGGGGACCGCGGTCATCACCGGAACGCAGTATCCGGGCATTCCCCCCGCGGATCAGGCCCGGATCGATGCGACCAACGCATTCAACATCCTTGCGGGGCAATCCGTCTCACAGGTGCTGACCGGCCAGGATTTGGGCAGCGTGGGCACTCTGAGTCCGGGCGTGTATAAGTTCGCTTCTTCGGCCCAGTTGACGGGAACATTGATCCTCGATTTCGCCTCTAATCCAGGCGGTTCGTTCGTGTTCCAAATGGGGAGCACACTCACCACGGCCAGCAATTCTCTGGTAAACGTGCTGAATGGCGCTTCAAATAGCGGCATTTACTGGGAAGTCGGCAGTTCCGCGACACTCGGAACGGGCACGACATTCGCTGGAAACATCATCGCCCTCGCGAGCGTGACCCTGACGACCAACGCAAGCATCATGTGCGGCCGAGCGATCGCGCTGACCGGTGCGGTCACGATGGATACGAATACGATCTCGAATGATTGCAGCAGCGAAAGCTACGGCACCGGTCGGGTCGACTACGGCAGCGTTGCCTTTAGCGGTGCCGGAGACATTCCCGAGCCGGCATCCCTGTTGATCCTCACCATGGGTGTGATCGGTGCGGCGACGGTCAGATGGACGAAGTCGCCCGCCCAGCAGCGTGTCGCTTAACACCAACCGGCGGAAAGACTGACTCTCGGACCGGCGCCTCCCCGTCATGGCGGATACAGACCCGTCATCCACGACTTGCAAGGTCGATCTCCGCACAGTCGTGGATGGCCTGCCTCCCCAGGCGATGACTGAGCGGGTTTGTGCCGCTCTAGCGGTTGCGGGGATCGCCAAGTCACGCTCGGCGGCGACAGAGCGCTGACTCAGGACCATCACCAGAATTGCCGCCAAGTTGGCTGTCGGGGCGTTTTTGGTCCCGCCATCGGAAATTCGGTTTGTTGGAACTGGCGGCAAGCTTCCCAAATCCGCCTCTGTTCAAATTTCCACCCCACAGGCTTCAGGGACCTGTCGGACGTGGTGAAGTGCCAGACCGGAGGCACAGGCCGTCCTTGGCAGCGACACCTGTATCCCACGGGACGATGGTGACCTCGGGCCATATCGCCTGCGCTCGGAGCGCCTTGCCCATATGCGATGCGGCGTTGTCGAGCGCCGGATTGGGCCGAATGACCATACCGAAGAGATCTTCGAGGCCGAACGGTGCCACGATATCCAATCGCCCGTCCGCCTCCAGTCGGACACCGACCGCATGCACGACCGAGGCATATCGCAGCAGCGCTGCGTCCGCGGATGACAAAGGGCTGTATGGCATCCCGAACCGAGCCTCGAACCAAAGATGCACGCGGGCCTGGTTGCGTACCTCGACCGGCCCGATGCCAGATGCGGTCGCGGCGGCCACGCGCCGGATCACCCGATCTTCGGCCTCATAGGAAAGGTCGCTGAGGTCGAAATAGATCAGGTCGTAGTCCCGGATACCGGTGCCCCGGGGGCGCCCGGTCAGAACATTCCAGACGGTTTGGTAAAGACACCCCGCGACGAGCCGCCATTGCGGCAGATCGATTTCTCGCAGCCGCGCCAGGAGATCCATCAACCCCCGATCCGAACGCACGATTTGCTGAAACCGATCTCGATGCTCATCCGCCTGCTTGCCTGACATGTTCGGCCGAGCGCCGGTCGCGGCGAGGGGTGGCGGGGAGGAAGGGGTGGCTGCGTAGGGACGCCGCTTTGCAGGCGCCGGGTCCAATGGTGCCAGATCGGCCTCCTCAAGCGATCGCTCCGCGGCAGCGCCGGCAGCGTATTGGCGGGCCTGGGCCGATGTTATTCTCAGGACCGCGGCCGCGTCCACGGCGGTGTCGTCGCGGAGTCTGGGCATGCCACACGGGCATGCCGCGGCGTTGACACCTCGGCGATGACGCGCGACGATCCCGGCCGACGAAAGAAAGACTTCGTGCCATTCTACTTCCGTCTTGGCAGCGACCTGTCCTGGCCGTTTGAATTTGCCGGATTTTCGGCCCGCATCGCCGGTTCAAGCCGTGGGACGGCTGCGGATTCCGGTCGATGTCTAGCTTGACAAACGTGTCACAGGAGGCGTTCGCTGTGTCGACGGTCCGTGCGGCCTCTGGGACAGCGTCCAACGGGCATATCGCCATGGCTGTCCTGACTGAACGACGGCGGGCCAATCCCCGAGCCCCGCTGCCGCTCCTTGCAAGGGGAGAAGGCGCGCCGGGGGGAAGTGCCGCGTCCATCGATTGCGTGAAGCCAGACAACCAGAACGTCACCGCACCAAACGGAGAGTTCGCACCATAAACGGAGAGTCCACCATGCCCATGCAACAGCGTATCCAGTTCGCCGAATCCATCGAACCCTTGGTCCAGTTCATCGAGGAAACGCCCGCAAGCGAAATCATCGACCAGACCCTCGCCAAATTGCGCGCGGGCGTGCCGATGCAGACCATGCTGACCGCGTCCGCCCTGGCGGTCACTCGTTCCTCCGACCTACCGCCCGGCCATCATGGCGGGCCGCTGCATCCGGTCGCCGGCGTGCATGCGATCTCCGCCCTGGTCAATCGCCTGGACGGCGAGCAGCGCTTCGTGCCCATCCTGCAGCACGTTGCCCTGTCCAACCGCCACATCAACCACCCGGAAATGGGCCCCTATACGCTGCTGGACTTCAAGCCGCTGGATGCCGGCGGCGTGGAAGCGACCAAGGCCGCGTTCCTGCATTCCTGCACCCGCGGCGAAAGCAATAAGGCCGACCATTTCTTCCTGTGGCTGTGGCAGAATATTCCGCCGATCGAGGCGCTGGATCTGCTGCTGACCGTGGCCATCCCGAAGAACATCCTGGATGACCATTATTTCATCTATCCCGCGTTCGCCTGGCGCGCGATCGAGACCCTGGGTCCGGAATATCTCGACATCCTGATGCGCCCGGCCGTGCGCTACGTGGCTCGCTTCCCGAAGGCGCCGTCGATCCCGGAAGTCGAGAACCTGCTCAGCGAATACGACCTGCTGACTTGCGTCACTCGCATGAAGAGCGGTGACGACGAAACCGCGGCGATTGGCGCGTTGGGCGAGACGATCCGCTCCACCGACAACTACAACGACATCCCGGTGATGATGGCCAAGGCCCTCGCCGAGGGTCTGTCGCTGGAAGGCACCGGGGAAGCTCTGTCGATCGGCGCGGCTGGTCTGTTCCTGCGGTCCCTGACCGGCAACCCGATGGACGTGCATCTGCACACCAGCGCCAACCTGCGCCGCTATCTGATCGGGCTCGACGGGCTGAGCCTGCGCAACAAGATCCTGACCCTGCTGCTGTGGCACACGGGTCCGGAAGTGAAGTCGACCCAGCGCCGGATGGAGCCAGCGCCGCAGCCGGATCCCGCCGCGGTCGCCGCCCTGCCGCATCGCTCGCAGGCGGATCTGCTGGAAGCCCTGTCCCAGAGCATCTACGACCAGCCGCCGACCGATTGGTCCAAGGTCACCAATCTGGGCCTGATGCGGGCGGTGCCGGACGTGAAGATCACCGTCAATCTGGCGCAGCAATACGTGAACCTCGGCTACGACCCGGAAGTGCTGATGAAGCGTCTGGGAGAGATCGTCTGCCGCGACAACTTCACCGAAATGCACGCCTACAAGCACCACCAGGCGATCGTTGAGGAGTTCTACGCGACTCGTGCCCCCTGGCGCGGGATGCATCTGGTCGCCGGCGCCCAGGCCGCGGCGATTTCCCATGGCAAGAGCATGGAGACCTACGAAGGGGCTCTGGAACTGCTGCACGACTGAGACTGGCTGGAATACCG
This sequence comes from Nitrosovibrio sp. Nv4, assembly GCA_943330455.2. Classification (GTDB taxonomy): domain Bacteria; phylum Pseudomonadota; class Alphaproteobacteria; order Acetobacterales; family Acetobacteraceae; genus Rhodopila. Next base: position 4,695 of record CALQHT020000389.1, read on the forward strand.
GGGGGCTTCGCGCCCTCCGGACGTCCGGTTGCCGAAGCCAGGCAGCCGAAGTGGATTGATGGTGCCGTCCCGATGGATCGTTCCGTCCGGGCAAACGCCTGCCCCGAATCCTACGGCATGCAGGTTTCTCAAAATTGGATGTCGGCATAAGAAAACTCTCCCCCTCCCCTTGCGGGAGGGGGTTGGGGGGAGGGGTCAAGTCGCACGAACATGGCGTGAAACCCCTCCCCCCAACCCCCTCC
>CALQHT020000390.1 GCA_943330455.2 Nitrosovibrio sp. Nv4
CCCTCACCGTCATTGCCGGACTTGATCCGGCAATGACGGTGAGGGGCCGCCTCGGTCGTAGCGATTATCTGTGCGCAGCGCACTATCACGAAAACGTGACCCAAACAGGAAAAACCTACTCAGCCGCCTGAGTCTTCGGTGCCTTGGCCGCCGCCTTCTTCTTTACCGCGGCCTTCTTCTTGGCCGGAGCGGCTGCTTTCTTCGGCGCCGCCACCACCGCGCCATCACCGACCGCGCCATCACCGGCCGCGGCCATCTTCGCGGCTGCCTTGCGAGGCGCCTTGGCCGGAGCCTCCGCCGCCGCACCTTTGGCCGCCGCCGAACCCTTGCCAGCCGCCGCGCGCCCCTTCTTGCCGGCGGCCCCGCGCGGACGCAGTTGCTTGCCCTTTTCGGCCAGCAGCGCCACCGCCTCGGCCATCGTCACATCTTCCATCATCACGCCGCGCGGCAGGTTCGCCACCGTCTTGCCATGCTGCACATAGGGGCCGAACCGCCCCTTGCGGACCGACACCAGCTCCTTGTCGCCCGGATGCGGGCCGATCGTGCGCACGCTCGCCATCTTCCGCGCCACCAGATCGACCGCGCGGTTCAGGCCGATCGCCAGCACGTCGTCGTCCTTGTCCAGGGACCCGAAAATCGCCCCCATCCGCACATAGGGACCAAACCGGCCGATCCCGGCCTCGATGATCTCCCCGGTTTCCGGATGCGCACCGATCGGGCGCGGCAGGGACAACAGCCCCATCGCCTGCTCCAACGTCAGTTGATCCCCATCCATCCCACGGGTCAGCGAGGTCCGTTTCGGACGCGCCTTCTTATCCTCCGAATTCTCCCCCTGCTGGACATACAGCCCATAGGGCCCACGCCGGACGGTGATCTCATCCCCCGTATCCGGATGCTGCCCCAGGACGCGCATGCCCTCCTTCAAGGTATCCGCCTGCTCGTCGTTGGAATCGATCGCCAAGCGCCGGGTGAACTGACAGGCAGGATAGTTCGAGCAACCAATGAAGCTGCCATACCGCCCCAGCTTCAACCCCAGCCGCCCGTTACCACAGGCCGCACAGACCCGAGGATCGCTCCCATCCTCCCGCGACGGGAAGAAATGCGGCCCCAGATCCTGATCCAGCGCCGTGATCACGTCGCTGATCTTGAGGTCCTTGGTCTGATCGACCGCCTTGGAGAACTCATCCCAGAAATTATGCATCACCAACCGCCAGTCGAGCTGACCGGCCGAAATCTCGTCCAACTTTTCTTCCAGGGAGGCGGTGAAGCCGGTGTCCACATAATTATCGAAGAAACTGACCAGGAACGCCGTCACCAGCCGCCCACGGTCCTCCGGAATGAAGCGCCTTTTGTCCAGCCGCACATATTTCCGGTCCTGCAACACCGTCAGGATCGAGGCATAGGTGGACGGCCGGCCGATCCCCAGTTCCTCCATCTTCTTGACCAGGCTGGCTTCCGAGAATCGCGGCGGCGGCTGGGTGAAATGCTGCGAGGCATCCAACTTGTTGCGCTGCAACGGATCCCGCTCCGCCATCGGCGGCAGCATGCGGTTGTCGTCCTCGGCCGAGGCGCCTTCCGCCGCGTCGTCGGTATCCTCCCGATACAGTTTCAGGAACCCGTCGAACGCCACGATGGACCCCGTCGCTCGCAGCTTCACGCCCTTCCCGTCGGTGACCTCGACGCTGACTTGGTCCAGTTCGGCGGACTGCATCTGAGACGCGACAGCCCGCTTCCAGATCAATTCGTACAGCCGACGCTGGTCGTTGTTCAGGTCCCGAGCGACGCTGTCCGGCGTCCGCCCCACCTCCGTCGGCCGGATCGCCTCATGCGCCTCCTGCGCATTCTTCGCTCGGCTTTGATACTCCCGCGGCGCGCCCGGCACGTAATCCGGCCCGTACGAGCCATCGATGTGCTCGCGGATGCTCATCACGGCTTCCCGCGCCATCTGCACGCCGTCGGTCCGCATGTAGCTGATCAGGCCGGTGGTCTCGCCACCGATGTCGATGCCCTCATAAAGCTGCTGCGCCAGGCGCATGGTCTGCTGCGCGCCGAAGCCCAGCTTGCGCGACGCCTCCTGCTGCAAGGTCGAGGTCGTGAACGGCGGCGGCGGATTGCGCTTGACCCGCTTGCGCTCCACCGATCCGACGGTGAACTGCCCGGCCTCCACCGCGGCCTTCGCCCGCAGCGCCAGCGCTTCATTATTCAGGTCGAATTGATCGAGCCGCTTCCCATCCAGATGGGTCAAACGCGCCGTGAAGGTGGCACCGCGAGGGGTGATGAAATCGGCCTCGATGGTCCAGTATTCGCGGGGCCGGAAGACCTCGATCTCGGCTTCCCGCTCACAGATCAGGCGCAGCGCCACGGATTGCACACGGCCCGCGCTGCGGCTGCCCGGCAGCTTCCGCCACAGCACCGGCGACAAGGTGAACCCCACCAGATAGTCCAGCGCGCGGCGTGCCATGTAGGCCTCGATCAGCGGCTGGTCGAGTTCGCGGGGATGCGCGATGGCATAGCGGATGGCGTTGCGGGTGATCTCGTTGAAGGTGATGCGATGCACCACCACGCCTTTCAGCGCGTTCTTGTCCGCCAGCATGGCGCGGACATGCCAGGAAATCGCCTCCCCTTCCCTGTCCGGGTCGGTGGCGAGATAGAGCGTCTTGGCCCCTTTCAGCGCCTTGGCGATGGCGCCGACCTGCTTTTCGCCCCGCGCGTCGGACTCCCAGTCCATCGCGAAGTCCTGGTCGGGTCGCACGCTGCCATCCTTGGGCGGCAGGTCACGGACGTGACCGAAGCTCGCAAGTACGGTATAACCGCCACCGAGATAGCGGTTGATCGTCTTGGCTTTGGCCGGAGATTCGACGACAACAACGTCTGACATATGAACCCGTGCGGTGGTCTATGACGCCGCATCCGACAAGAGCGCGACCCGACTGCCCGGAAGCGTTTCCACGCGTCCGGCCAATTCCAGTTCAAGTAGCACTGCCATCACGGCCGACGATGAGAACTGGCAGCGCCGCACCAGATCGTCAACCTTCGTCGGTGAAGATGACAGCAGACCGAGCACCTCGGCGCGGACCGAGTCGGGCGGTCCGGTCAGGTCGGCGGGGTGAATCCAGGGGGTTGGCGGCTCTGCCACACTGGTGCGAAACAGCGGCGGCGCGTCGTCCATCGGCAGGTTGTCCAGCACGTCGGCCACGGTTTCGACCAGCATCGCGCCCTGCTTGATCAGCTCGTTGCCGCCGCGCGCCCTGGGGTCCAGCGGCGATCCGGGGACGGCAAACACCTCCCGCCCGATGTCCTGGGCGAGGCGCGCGGTGATCAGGCTGCCGGAGTGCAGGGCCGCCTCGACCACCACCACCGCGAGCGACAACCCGGCGATGATGCGGTTGCGGCGGGGGAAATGGCGCGCCTGCGGGCTGGCGCCGATCGGGGATTCGGTGACGACGGCGCCGCGGAGGGCGATCTGCGCCTGCAACGCCTCGTTTTCCGGCGGGTAGACGATGTCGAGGCCGCCGGCGATCACGGCGATTGTGGTGCCAGACCGGAGCGCGCCCTGATGCGCCGCGGTGTCGACGCCTCGGGCCAGGCCGGACACCACCACGACGTCGCGCGCCAGGTCGGCGGCCAGGGTATCGGCCATGCGCTGGCCGTTGGTGGAGGCGTTGCGCCCGCCGACCAGGGCGACGGCGCGCTGGCTGAGGAGCCGCGTGTCGCCAAGGACCGCGAGGCAGGGGGGCGCGTCGTCGAGCATGGCCAGCATGGGCGGGTAGTCGGGATCGTCCGAGAAGATCAGGTGGCCGCCGATCTGGGTGGTCTGCTCGATCTCACGTTCCACGTCGGCGCGGGATGGGCTGACCAGGGGGGAGCCCGCCTTGCCGCCGGCTCGGGCCAGACGGGGCAGCGCGTCGAGCGCCGCGGCCGCGCTGCCGAAGCGGGCGAGCAACTGGCGATAGGTCACGGGGCCGACGCGATCGGTGCGCACCAGCCGAAGGCGGTCGATCGTGTCGTCGGCACCTCGCATCGCGGCGGACTCCGTTGCCTCCGCCGGAAGGGGGCGCGGACCGGGCGCGGTCAGGGCGGCGAGGGTGCCTTGCCCTGGCCGATGCGCGGCTCGGTGCCGGCCAGAAGGCGGCGGATATTCTCGTGATGACGGATGAAGACCAGCACGGCAGTGATGAACGCGAGGTAAACAAGGCCGATATTGCCGAAAATAAATGCCAGCACGGGGGCGGCGGCGAAGGAGACCAGCGCGGCCAGGGAGGAGAGGCGGGCGAATTTCGCGACCAGGAGCCAGATGGCTCCGGCCAGCAGGCCGACGGGCCAGAACGCGGCGATCAGCACGCCGTAGCCGGTGGCGACTCCCTTGCCGCCCTTGAAGCCGAGCCAGACCGGGAACATGTGGCCGATGACGGCGCCGAGACCGGCCCAGAGCGCGCCATCCTGCCCCATGTCGTCGGCGAGGGTCGCGCGGGCGATCAGCACGGCGGCGGCGCCTTTCAGCCCGTCCAGCAGCAAGGTCGCCGCGGCCAGCTTCTTGTTGCCGGTGCGCAGCACGTTGGTGGCGCCGATATTGCCGGACCCCACCTTGCGGATGTCCCCCAACCCGGCCGCCCGGGTCAGCAGCAGGCCGAACGGGATGGATCCGAGCAGGTAGCCAAGAGCGATGCAGGCGATCGGGGGCATGGGCGGGGCATCCGGGTGTGCGTTGGGGCACATTACAATGGTTTGGTGGCGATGCCATGGAGGGGGTGCCAGTGGGTGTAGGCGTCGCCGATTGTGCCACGGGGGTCGCACATCGCGGCGGACGGAGAAAAATTCTCCCCCTCCCCTTGCGGGAGGGGGCGGGGGGGAGGGGTTCCTGGTAAGATTTGTGCCGGATCTCCCCTCCCCCCAACCCCCCTCCCACAAGGGGAGGGGGAGAATTTTCTCCTC
>CALQHT020000391.1 GCA_943330455.2 Nitrosovibrio sp. Nv4
GGTCAGGCCGAGCGCGCCGGTCAGTTTGCCGAGGTTGGTTTTCAGGGCTTCCGGGGACTCGGCAACGACCGCCAGCAGGGCGGTGTAATCGTCGTGATGTGCCCAGGCATACTCCACGGCGGCGCGGGTCTTGCCGATGCCGCCCAGGCCGTGGATGGCGAAGTTGGAGGTGATGGCGGTGGGTTGCCCTCCGGCCCCGGTCAGGCTGTTGCGCAGACGGACCAGGAAGTCGTCGCGGCCTTTGAACAACGTGCCGAGGGTTGGGTAGGGCAGGGCGATGGGTTTGGCGGGGGCGGGAGGCAGGACGGCAGGCGAAGGCGGAACGACCGTCGGGACGGGTGCGGCCGGAAGTTTCATCTGGCGCAGGATCTCGGCTCGTCCGTCCAACTTGGCCGTAACCAGAATGCGAGGGATGCCGGTCGCCTGGACATGCGCCGCGAAGGTGGCTTGCAGGGCCTCGTCGTCGGGGTCTTTCAGGTCGGTGTCTTGCGTCTCCGGCCGATGATCGGGGCTTGCCCAGCCGACCAGCGGTGTCAGCCCGTATTTGCGGGCAAGGAAATACTCGTACTGGGTGTAGGAGGCTCGGGGCATCCCCGCCGGCAGCGGGATGGCGGCGTCTATCGCCTCGGCTGTTTCCGGATAGCCGCCACCGCTGCGGGTGCCGATCAGGCAGATGAGCGCTTGGCATGTCTGGATATGGGCGTCGATCACCGCCAGCAGAGTTGAGCCAGTCTTGAGGTCCAGTTCTTCCTGCAACAGCACGTCCCAGCCCAGCAGTTGCAGGTCATGCCGCAGTTGGACGCGGAATGACCGGAATTCACTGCTGACGGCGGACAGGAAGACGCGCGGTCTGGCCATGGGGTCCGTTACACGGGCGGTTGTATCCAGGGACTGTGGCATGCGGGCGGCGGGTTGGCAAAGGCAGGTCGCGGTGTGGTGTGCGTCCCTGTCGGGGCTCGTGCTTGTGGCGCGGTCCGCAAGGCTTAACCACGGAGAACACGAAGGACCACGGGGACGCACGGAGGCGTTGGGCCACGGCCAGTGGCTCGACGATCCGGCGGTGCGGTCGGGAGGTTTGCCGGTTGCGCCGCCAGGCGGCGCGGTGTCCCCCGTTGCCCTGGTCTCGTCCGTTCCGGGGTGATCTCGCCCGGCCTCCCACCGGTGCACATGCCATCCTGGCGGACGCAGCAAGGCACGAACCGGGCAAGGTCTCGGCTCCGTGGATCACCGTGGTCCTTCGTGTTCTCCGTGGTTAACCCTTACGGACCGCGCCACAAGCAGAAGCCTCACCCAAGGCCCGCCGATCCCCCACCAGACGCCCCACCCGCAAGGCGTCCCGACGACAGAGACCACCCCGCCCCAAACGCCAACGGGGCAGGTCGCCCCGCCCCGCAAGACCCGCAAACAACCACCGAACCCGCAACAAACCACCCCCTTCGACCGCCGCCTCCCACCCCCGACCCCGTCGCCCCCACCCCCGCTCGGCCCGCCCGCCGACCCAGGCCGATCCCCCCGATTACCCTGCGATCAAGAATAAATTAACGGCGCCTATCCGGAACGATACCCCCCGAATCCCGCGCCTAACCGGAACGAAACCCCCGCGTTCCCGCATGGTTTCGCAACAAAAACCGAATTGAGGCAACCTCAACCAATCTCTGAAGTCCGGCCGGTTTGCCGAGCGGGATCAGGCCAATACACCCCGATCCCGAACCAAGATCTCAACACCACGCAGACCCGCCCCGGTCGCCAATAGCCGAGATCAGAATTGACGTTAACCACCAATTAACAACAGAAACGCTCAGAAAAGAACGCCCGCCACAAAACCGAGACAAACCTCAGGCAGTCCATGAAGATCGTCCGGTATCTCCTTCGCAAAACGCCTGAAATCCCGCACCGAACGGCCCCAAACCGCGTCCGATCGAGAAAAACACAAGCCAAACCGCCAGGTCTCAGCGGTTTGCGCTTGCCTCGCCCCACCCCGGCCGCCTGGAATAAATCAAAAACATATCGGGCATCCATACGAAGCCCATCGGCTCGGTCCAGCACCGTCCGACACGGCCACGAACCCACCGCAGCAGCCGAAACCGCATCGCGCGATAGCCCCTGCGCGCCCCAGTGCGACGCCTCCCGCGCGTCCATCCGGCCCATCGTCCCCATCACCGCCAGCGATCGAGGCCGCAAGCCCGGACCCCGCCCCAAACCACCGCCGCCGAAAGCCGCGGAAACGCTCTACTCCCCGCCCAGCGGCTTCATATTCCGCTCAACAGCGCGACGCAGCAGGGCCGCGGACCGATAAACCCCATGCACCATCTTGGAATAAGGCAGCACCAGGAACAGCGCGAGAATGAAACCCAGATGGATCGCCAGAGCCAGCCCCATCGCCCCCGTCGTGCGCACCGCCAGCAGCACCAACCCGGTCAGGGAGGCCATCGCCAGCAGCATCAGCATCGCCACGTCGCCTCCCAGCAGACGGCGGACGGTGGGCATCGGGTCGTCGACCATCTTCATGGCGAGCAACCCGACCGTGCCGATCAAAAGCAGCACGCCACCGACGGTTCCCAACAGCACGGGCACGCTTATGAAGGCATAGGGCGCATGCCAACCCATCAAAGCGTGATAAAAGAAGCCCACGGTGGTCGCCGCGAAGCACAGCATGAAGCCGTAGAACATGGCGTGGTGCAGCATCCGCCGGCGCATGGAAAACGCCTCGGAGTTATCGTTGCAGCCATCGCCGCCACCGCCCAGGTTCTTCAGGGTCAGCACGTCCCAGATGGCGATGGCCAGGGCGACGGGGCCGACTCGGTCGGTGGGGCCGGCGTCTTTCCAGAAATTCCGGGCGCCCATCCACATGGCGACCAGGGCGAAGCCGAAGCTGCCGATGCCGACCACCTGCATGATCCACAGCGGGATCACGGCATAGAACGACCCCGCATCGGCCGGCCGAGCGGCCCAGAATGTGGCGGGAGAGGTCAGGCCCATGGTCAGGATCAGCACGAAGGCGATCGATCCGGCGATGGCGAGGGACACAACGGTCCCATTGCGCTCGAACAACGAGCCCATGCCTTTCGGCCAGGCGTATTCGGCGTAGCTCTCGGCACGGACCTCGGCCAGGATGGCGGGGATGTTGATCCCCCATTCGTGGGGCGGCGCGTATTGGCAGGCGTAGTAACAGCCGCGGCAGCCATGGCACAGATTGGCCAGGTAGCTCAGGTCGCCGGAGGAGAATTCGCGGCGCAGTTCCAAGGCCGGGAAGACGGCGCAGAAACCCTCGCAGTAGCGGCAGGCGTTGCAGACCTCGACTTCGTGACGAGCGCGTTGGATGGCGTCAGTTTCTTGCACGGTTTGCGGCCTCCTGCCCCGCGATACGGCCGAAAACCGTGCCGATCGTCATTCCGAACCCGGCCAGGTAGCCCTTGCCGAGGATGTTGCCGGCCATGATCTCGCCCGAGGCAAACAGGTTGCCGGCGGGTTGGCCGTTGTCCATGATGACTTGTGCTTTTTCGTTCACCCGGACGCCGAGATAGGTAAAGGTGATGCCGGGCCGCAGCGGGTATCCATAGTATGGACCTTTGTCGACGGGGCGGGCCCAGTTGGTCTTGTTGGGGGTCAGGCCCTCGGTGCGGTTGCCGTCGAGTTTCAGGTTGTCGAAGCTTTGGCCGGGGACGACGGCCTTGTTGAATTCCTCGACGGTGCGGCGGACTTTCAGCGGGTCCAGCTTCATGCGGATGGCGAGTTCCTCGATCGTGTCGGCCTTGTAGGCGGGGTAGACCGAGGGCATGAACAGTTGGAACGCCTTGGAATCGCAGATGGAATAGGCGATCTGGTCGGGCTGCTGGGCGATCAGGCGGCCCCAGATGGCATAGCGTTTGGGCCAGACGTCCTCGCCTTCGTCGTAGAAGCGGTCGCCGTTCTTGTTGACGACGACGCTGTAGGGCACGCTGTCCAGACGAGTGGTGATGCCGCCGTCGAACTTGGGTGCTCGCGCATCCAGGGCGACCGCGTGGCACTGGGTGGGATCGCCGATGGAGGCGACTCCCTGGTCCAGCAGGTTTTTCAAGACGCGGCCTCTGTTGTAGGGGGTGCCTCGGATGACGAAGTTATCGACGGCGTCGCCCCAGTATTCGCGCATCCACTCCAGGTTCGCCTGGAAGCCGCCGGCGGAGGCGACCACGCAGCGGGCATGCACGGTTTCCGGGAAGCCGCGCAGGGTGATATCGACCGAGCGGACCGCGCCGTCGTCCATGTTCAGCGACAGGACCTCGGTGTCATACAGGACGTCGATGCCGAGCCGTTCGGCGGTGAGGTAGTAGGCGTTCACCAGGGCCTTGCCGCCACCGAGGAAGAAGGCGTTGGTGCGGCCCAGGTTCAGGGTGCCGGTCAGAGACGGCTGGAAGCGCACGCCGCACGCCTTCATCCAGTCGAACACGCCGGAGGATGCTCGGATCGTCATCCGGGCCAGGGTCTCGTCGGTGTTGCCGCCGGTGACTCGCAGCAGATCGTCCCAATACTCGTCTTCGTGGTAGGCGTCGGTCAGCACGCTGTTCGGCTTGTCGTGCATCGCCCGCAGATTGCGGGTGTGCCGGCTGTTGCCGCCGCGGGAGTGCCTGGGTGCGCTTTCGAGCACCAGCACGCTTGCTCCGGCCTGGCGCGCGGTGATCGCGGCGCACAAGGCCGCATTGCCGCCGCCCGCGACCAGGACGTCATAGGTTTGTGTCAGGTCAGGCATTCTGGTCCTCCGCCCCTGATGCCTCTCTACGAATGGTTGGGGGTTGGCGCAAGGCGGCGGGGCTCCGCCCCATCAGCGTTAGGATAAGCTTTTGGCGGAGAATATCCTTTGCCTGACCCGCCTCCTTCGCGATTCAGCAAGCCGGCGGCAGATCCGGCCCCGTGCGTTGATAAAGTCCGCCAGGGTGAACGTGTCAGGCACCA
>CALQHT020000392.1 GCA_943330455.2 Nitrosovibrio sp. Nv4
ACAAGGGGAGGGGGAGGATTTTCTCCAATACGGGCAATATCCCCTGACAGGAAGCGATCACCCATGACCTCCTTCACCGATCAGGCCTGGCAGCGCACCGCCCCGTTACGGGCAGCGATCGATGCCCATCCATTCAACCAGGAACTGGCCGCCGGCACGCTCAGCCGGGATCGGTTCCACTGCTACATCATCCAGGACGCGCTCTATCTGTACGAGTATGGCCGCGCCCTGGCCCTGGCCGGCGCACGCGGCCCGGACAGCGAAACCCTGAAAGCGTTCGCCACCGCGGCGCTCGGCGCGGTGGACGTGGAGTTTGCCCTGCACGCCACCTACCTGAAGGATTTCGGGGTCGGTCCGTCGGCGCTGACGCCGGACGCGGTCTCGCCGGACTGCCTCAGCTACACCAGCTATCTGATGGCCACCGCCTATCATGAGCCGTTCGAGGTCCTGCTGGCCGCTCTGCTGCCGTGTTTCTGGCTCTACTGGGATGTCGGCAACACGATCGCCCGCAAGGCCGTGCCCGCCAACCCATACCAGGCCTGGATCGACACCTACTCGGCCGAGGGGTTCGGGGACGTCGTGAAATCCGTCATCGCCGCCACCGACCGCGCGGCCGAGGGCACCACGGCGGCCGTAAGGGACCGCATGATGACCGCCTTCATCCGATGCAGCCAGTATGAGTGGCTATTCTGGGACGGTGCCTATCAACGGCGTGGCTGGCCGGTGCCGGTTTGAGCGAGGCCCATTCCCACATGATGTCACCGGATCGTCATGACCCCGATGGGGCCGTCCGGCTACGGACATCGCGTCAATTGCAACCAAGGTGGGCAAACATGGCCTTATACCAGACGGCCGAAACAACGACCGATGCACGGCTCCATTCGTCATTGCCGGGCTCGACCCGGCAACCCGCGCTTCAACGACAGGGAGTGGGTTGCCGGATCAAGTCCGGCAATGACGGTGAGGGAACGCCGATGGGTCTTCGGTTCCGACGGTTGACCTTACACGGCAGACGAGCAGCCTTGGCGGGTGCCCTCCTGATGGCGATGGCGCCCAGCTTCGCGTGGGCGCTGGATGCGCGGTTCAAGGATGTGGACGGCGATATGGTCGCCGATACCCCAACCAACCCCGCCGAACTGATCGATCCGTCCGTCCTGATATTCGCCTATACGCCGGTCGAGGACCCCGCCGTTTACGCAAAAGTCTGGGACGGGTTCCTGAAGAACATGGAGAAAGTCACCGGCAAGCGGGTGCAGTTCTTCCCGGTGCAAAGCAACGCCGCGCAGATCGAGGCGATGCGGGCCGGACGCCTGCATGTGGCGGGGTTCAACACCGGATCCACCCCGCTCGCGGTCAATTGCAGCGGGTTCGTGCCGTTCGCGATGATGGCCTCGCTGAAGGACGAGTTCGGCTACGAGATGGAAGTCATCACCTATCCCGGTTCCGGCATCCAGAAGATTGAAGACGTACGCGGCAAGAAATTCGCGTTCACGGCGGAGACATCGAACTCCGGCTACAAGGCGCCGGCAGCACTGTTCCGCGACCAGTTCAAGCTGGAGGCCGGCAAGGACTACACGCCGGTGTTCTCCGGCAAGCACGACAATTCCGTGCTGGGGGTGGCCAACAAGGACTACCCGGCGGCGGCGGTCGCCAATTCCGTGATGAAGCGGATGATGGCCCGCAATGTGGTGAAGCCGGACCAGGTGGTGACGATCTACAAGTCCGAAACCTTTCCGACCACCGCTTACGGGCTGGCCTACAACCTGAAGCCGGACCTGGCGGCAAAGATCAAGGAGTCGTTTTTCAGCTTCAAGTTCGAGGGCTCCACCCTGCTGGAGGAGTTCAAGAACACCGAACCGCCGCAGGAGAAGTTCCTGGCGATCACCTATCAGAAGCATTGGGAGGTCGTGCGTCAGGTCGATAAGGCACTTGGTGTCAGCTACGCCTGCAAGTGAGACCAACGGGGGTAACAAGTGACCCATAGGCATCCTCCCCCACCGTCATTGCCAGGCTTGACCCGGCAACCTGCCCCCAGCCGTCGAAGCGCGGGTTGCCGGGTCAAGCCCGGCAATGACGGTGGGGACCGAGGAGGGGCGGGTTGCCGGATCACATCCAGCAACGACGGTGAACGGATGCCTATGGGTCATTCTGCGCAACGGTTGGTATAGGGGAGCGCCATTACCACCGGATCCAAACCTATGTTGCGTATCGAGACCCTGACCAAACGCTACGCAACCGGCGACCTGGCCCTGGACAATGTCAGCCTGATCGTCCCGCGCGGCCAGGTGATGGGGCTGATCGGCCCGTCAGGCGCCGGCAAATCGACTTTGATCCGTTGCGTCAACCGGCTGGTGGAGCCGACCGCGGGCCGCATCTTCCTGGGCGACACCGATATCGTCGCCGCCGACCGCGCCGAATTGGGGCGCGCACGACGGCGGATGGGGATGATCTTCCAGGAATACGCGCTGGTGGACCGGCTGACGGTGATGGAGAACGTGCTCTCCGGCCGGTTGGGCTATGTCGGGTTCTGGCGTTCTTTCTTTCGCCGGTTCCCGCAGGCGGATGTGGATCGGGCGTTCGCGGTGCTCGACCGGGTGGGTCTGACCGAGCATATCGACAAGCGGGCCGACGCGCTGTCGGGCGGGCAGCGCCAGCGCGTGGGGATCGCGCGGGCGCTGGTGCAGGAGCCGGACTTGCTGCTGGTCGATGAGCCGACCGCCAGCCTGGACCCAAAGACGTCGCGCCAGATCATGCGGCTGATCGTGGAGATCTGCGCCGAACGCGGATTGGCGGCGATCGTGAACATCCATGACGTGGCGTTGGCGCAGATGTTCGTCCAGCGCATCGTCGGGCTGCGGCGCGGGCAGATCGTGTTCGACGGTCCGCCGGACGGGTTGACCGCCGATGTGCTGACCGAGATCTACGGGGCGGAGGACTGGTCTGCCACGATCCGCAAGGTTGACGATGAGACCGACGAGGCGTCCGGCGAATTGGCGACCGCTCGATGACCGTCTCGGTTCGGCGCTGGGTGCCGCCTTCGCTGATCCCCAATCGCGTTGTTCGTTACGCCGTGTATGGCGGGGCGCTGCTTTACGTGGTGCTCGCGCTGGGCACGATGGAGATCAACTGGGCCCGAATCGCATCCGGCGCCGACCGTGCCGCCCGCCTGTTCGGTGGGTTCCTGCGACCGAATTTTTTCGCGCGTGGCGAGGATATCTGGATCGGGCTGCAGGAGAGCCTGACCATGGCGGTCACCTCCACCATGGTGGGGATCGTCATTTCCATCCCGTTCGGGATCGGCGCGGCGCGGAACATCGTGCCACTGCCGGTCTATGTGGTTTGCCGGTCGGTGATCGCGGTCTCCCGCAGCCTGCATGAAATCGTGGTGGCGATCCTGCTGGTGGCCTTGGTCGGATTCGGCACGTTCGCCGGGTTCCTGACCCTGGCGTTCGGCACGATCGGGTTTCTGGCGAAGCTGCTGGCGGAGGACATCGAGGATATCGACTCCGCCCCCCTGGAAGCCGTGCGCGCGACCGGCGCCGGGTGGTGGCAGGTGATGATCTACGCGATCCTGCCGCAGGTGGCGCCTCGTCTGATCGGGCTGTCGATGTATCGGCTGGACATCAATTTCCGGGAATCGGCGGTGGTGGGGATCGTCGGCGCGGGCGGGATCGGTGCCACCCTGAACACGGCGCTCAGCCGCTATGAGTATGACAGCGCGGCGGCGGTCCTGGTCGTGATCATCGTGATCGTGTTTGCCTGCGAATACACGTCCGGGCTGATCCGCGAGAGGGCGCGGTAATGCCGGTCTCGCAAACGACGTCGGGCGAGAAGCTTTGGCAGCGACGCACGAACCGGGCGCAATGGGCGCGCAATCTGGGGTGGTTCGCGGCGTTGGTATTGTTCGCGTTCACCTGGCGGGTGATGACGCAGGATACGATCTGGGCGTTTGTGTTCGATGCCTCGACCCAGGCCGCGGATATTGGCGGGCGCATGTTGCCGCCTCGGTGGAGCTATATGGGCGATCTGTGGTGGCCGCTGTGGGACACGCTCAACATGGCCACCCTGGGGACGGTTCTGGCCATCGGGATGGCGCTGCCGGTGGCGTTCCTCGCGGCGCGGAACACAACGCCGAGCGTGATGTTCATAAGGCCGGTGGCGTTGCTGGTGATCGTGTCGTCGCGCTCGGTCAACGCGATCATCTGGGCGTTGTTGCTGGTCACCCTGGTCGGTCCGGGCGTGTTCGCCGGGTTGCTGGCGATCGGGCTGCGGTCGATCGGGTTCCTGGGCAAGCTGCTGTATGAGGCGATCGAGGAGATCAATGTCGAACCGATCGAGGCGATCCGGGCGACGGGGGCGTCTCGGTTGCAGGTGCTGGTGTGGGGCGTGTGGCCGCAGATCGTGCCGGCTTTTGCGGGCATTTCCGTGTTCCGCTGGGACATCAATATCCGCGAGGCCACGGTGCTGGGCCTGGTCGGCGCCGGCGGAATCGGGATGAACCTGGAAAGCTCCATGAGCACGTTGGCGTGGAACCAGGTGGCGCTGATCCTGCTGGTGATCCTGGGGACGGTGGTGATCAGCGAATATGTGTCGGCGCGGGTGCGAAAGGCGGTGAGTTAGGTGATGCGCGGCAACAACTGCTTCATTTGGTGGGGCAATCGGGGGAGGAGAGGAAAGCTTTGGGGCTCCGCCCCAAACCCCGCGAGGGGCGTTGCCCCCTCGACCCCCACCAAGGCTGGGCCTTGGATGCCATTTATTGGATCAGGGAGGAAAGGGGGCCGACACGGACGTTGAAACGCCATGGTCGGCCCCCTTTCCTCCCTGATCCAATAAATGGCATCCAAGGCCCAGCCTTGGTGGGGGTCGAGGGGGCAACGCCCCTCGCGGGGTTTGGGGCGGAGCCCCAAAGCTTTCCTCTCCTCC
>CALQHT020000393.1 GCA_943330455.2 Nitrosovibrio sp. Nv4
GGCAATGTCTTCGCAGACCTTCTGAAGCTCAGTCGACCGGAACGCGGCAGACGCAGGCTGGAGGAGGTGCTGGACCTGTTCGATGAAGCGTTCTACGTCGCGACCAACGCCGACGTCGCTGATGCCATTAGAGCGGGATGGCTGACGTCTGGCCGGGATCACTTCGTCCGATCCGGGTTCAAAGAAGGTCGCGCACCCTTTGACATCGATAAGGCTTGGTACGCGGCCCAATATCCGTTGGCGGCAACCGAAGTCCTGCACGGCAACTACCACGATTTCGTTCACCACTTCGTGGCCGTCGGCAAAGCGCGGGGCTACCGTCCTACCCCGGAGTGACCGGAGACACGACCCGTGTAGCCAGCGTGCTAGCCCGGCCACGAACGCGCAGCTCGATCCCCCCGGCCGGGATCGACGGGGTTCGCCCCCACGCCTATTGTGGACCTGACACGATGGTTTCTGTGACCCGCATCCCGCGGCCCGATCCTCCGCCGGGGAATTGCTCGAAAGCCGATGGCCAACAACCCGCTTCCCCCTGACTCGCCCCTGGTTGCCGCATTGTCGTTCTCCCGTCGGGTGATGATCATGGCGTCGGTGGTGCTCGGTTCGACCCTGTATTCCACGACCTTGCTGATCGCGTCCGCCATGCTGCCCCAGATGCAAGGCTCGATGGCCGCCACGGCGGACGAAATCGCCTGGAGCACAACGTTCAACATCCTGGCCACCGCGATCGTCACACCGACCGCCGGGTTCCTGATCGCCAATTTCGGCCGCCGGAAGGTGATGTTGTGCTCGGTCGGCGGCTTCACCCTGGCCACCTATCTCTGCGGTCAGGCTGAATCGCTGGAAACCCTGATCCTGTGGCGCATCATGCAGGGCGGCATCGGTGCCCCGCTGATTCCGATCTCCAACGCCATGGTGCTGGACTGTTTCCCACGGCGGCAGGCCGGACTGGTCAGCTCCATTTTCGGCATGGCCGTCGTCGTCATGGGCCCCGTCATCGGTCCCACGCTCGGTGGCATCCTCGCTGAGACCTATAGTTGGCGCTACGCCTTCTTCATGATCGTGCCGGCGGGCACCCTCGCACTGCTGGCGCTGTATATGATCTTCCCGAAAGAAGACTACGGCGGCGGATTGAGGCTGGACTGGATCGGCTTCATCAGCCTGTCCGCCGCCATCGGCTGCGTGCAGCTTGTACTGTCCCGGGGGCAGCGGCTGGATTGGTATGAATCCTCCGAAATCATCGTGGAAACCGTCGGCGCCTGCCTGGCCTTTTATGTGTTCGTTGCACACAGCCTGACCTCCGACCGTCCCTTCCTCAACCTCCGAATCCTCCTCGACCGCAACTACGCGCTCGGCCTTTTGCTCGTGTTCACCTACGGCATGCTGAATTTCACGCCCATGGTGCTGCTGCCGCCCCTGTTGCAGACCCATGCCGGCTATCCTGACGCTCTGATCGGCCAGATCGTCGCCTGTCGGGGCATCGGTGGCACCATCGGCTTCTTCTCCGCCATGTTCATCGGTCGCCTCGACCCCCGTATCGGCATGACCATCGGCTTCGGCCTGCTGGCCCTGTCCGGCGTCTGGCTGATGGAAATCGACCTGAACATCGGCACCGACGACCTGTTCGTGAACTCCATCGTCCAAGGCCTGGCAACGGGAGTCGTCTGGGTTCCGCTGAGCGTGATGGCATTCTCCTCCATGCAGCAGCGCTACATGGGCGAGGCCATGGCCGTCTTCCATCTGCTGCGCAACATCGGCTCCAGCCTGTTCATCTCCCTGGCGTTTGCCCTGGTAACCCAGTCGACGGGAGAGAATTACGGCCGGCTGACGGAGTCCGTGTCGCTTTACAACCGCGTGCTGTCCCTTCCCGCGACCATGGGATCTTGGACAGTCGAAACCTCACCAGGCCTGGCGCGCCTGGGCCGGGAGATCAACCGTCAGGCCGCGATGATCGGCTATCTGAACGCATTTTCCCTCTACACGGCCACCTCCGCGGCGGCCATTCTGCTGGTCTGGCTGGCCCGCCGACGCAACCGCGGCTGACCGCGTTCGGCTGCCGAGCGGCGGCCCAGAGAGAGGAGACACTGCGATGCCCATCACGACCCGGGTCTGTATCGCTGGCGGCGGACCGGCCGGGATGATGCTGGGCCTGATGCTCGCCCGCGGCGGGATCGACGTGATCGTGCTGGAAAAGCACGCAGACTTCCTGCGCGATTTCCGCGGTGACACCGTTCACCCCTCGACCTTGGAGGTCATGGGAGAGCTTGGCATCCTCGACCGGTTTCTCGCCCGACCGCATGACGAGGTCCGCACCGTCGGCACCGTGATCGGCGGCGCGTATTTTGAAATCGCCGACTTCACCACCCTGCCCACACGGTGCAAATTCATCGCGATGATGCCGCAATGGCACTTCCTGGACTTCCTGGCGTCCGAGGCCAAACAATTTCCCAGCTTCACCCTGATGATGCGGGCGGAAGCCACGGGCCTGATCCGCGACAACGGCATCGTGGTGGGGGTAGAAACAAACACGCCGGACGGCCCAACCGCGATCCGAGCCGAACTGGTCGTCGCCGCCGATGGCCGCGGTTCCACCCTGCGGGACGCCGCCGGCCTGACGGTCGAGGATCAGGGGGCCCCGATTGACGTCCTGTGGTTGCGGCTGTCCCGCCGTGACACTGATCCGGAAGCCAGCCTGGGACGAGTGGACGCCGGCCGATTTTTCATCAACATCAATCGCGGAGACTACTGGCAATGCGCCTTTGTCATCCCGAAAGGCCAGATCGACACCGTGCGAGCCGCCGGCTTGGACGCATTCCGGGCCGATCTGGTCCATCTGGCGCCTCATTTTAAGGACCGCGTGGCGGAAATCGCCAGTTGGGACGACGTGAAACTGCTGACCGTGGCGGTGAACCGGCTGCAAAAATGGGACCTGCCCGGGATGGTCTGCATCGGAGACGCCGCGCATGCGATGTCCCCGGTGGCCGGGGTCGGCATCAATCTGGCGATCCAGGACGCCGTCGCCGCGGCCAATATCCTTGTGCCGGCCCTGCGCAACGGACGAGCGAGCCAAAGCGATCTGGCCGCCATCCAACGCCGCCGGGATTTTCCGACCAGGATGACGCAGCGGATTCAGGTGCTGATCCAGAACCGAGTGATCTCCAGCGTCCTGCGTGGCACCGCAACCCCCAAGCCGCCGTTGCTGTTGCGATTGTTGCAGCGGTTTCCGGCCCTGCGCCGGTTCCCCGCACGCGCCGTGGGCATGGGCGTTCGGCCGGAACATCTGCGGCATTAGGTTCGAATCAGAACTGACTTTCCCATCTGGAACCGCGCACGGCATGGCTCGGGACAGGGAGATTTTTGGCGCCGGTTCGCCCAGTGTGCGACGGAGATGCCGCTTCCCGACTCCGCTGTGATGGAGGCCACTCTACTGAGATATCACGTTGCTGTAAGAGACGAGTCTTGATTGTTTTCATCGGTTCTTATTTTTCGGCCCACCTTTGCGACGAACCGTCCCGGCATCCCCCTTTCCCAGGTGCTCGCTCGCAAGCCAATCGTCAAAAATGAGGAAAGTTTAAGGGGGGAAACGTCAAAAATTGCGTCAAAGCGCCTTGCGCCGAGGTTACGGGGATGGTTTCCTTCGTTTCAGTCTGCAATGGTCAACCCATCGAACACGTCACCCCTGGTCTCGCTTACCCTGCTCGGCGGTTTTACGCTGCGAGTTGGCGGGAGAGAGGTGGCGTCCATTCCTCGGAAGGCACGGGCATTGCTTGCTTACCTCTCCCTGCAGGACGGAAAGCCGGTATCGCGAGAAACGATATCCGACCTGCTGTGGACCGACCGCGGCGTCGATCAGGCGAGGCATAGTCTACGCCAAACCCTGCTGGTGTTGCGGCGGGAATTGCGGGACGCCGGCGAAGACCTGATCCGCAGCGAAGACGGCGTGTTGTCGTTCCGGCCCGACGCTGTAGCGACGGATGTCGGGCGGTTTCGGGTGCTTGCGGGTTCGCGGGAGCGGGCCGACCTGGCCGAGGCGGCGGAGCTTTATGCTGGACCGTTGCTGGCTCGGTTCCAGCCGGTGGCAGCGGATTTCGATGATTGGGTGGACCGGACGCGGGGGGAGATCGCGGAGGTTTCCCTGGATGTGCTGGGTCGTCTCGCGGATTGCTGTCTGGCGGCGGAGGATGCCCATGCCGCCGTGTTGACGACGGAGCGCATGCTGGCAATCGATCCGCTGCGGGAGGATGTGCACCGGCGATTGATCGAGGCTTACGCGCGGGTCGGTCGGCGGGCGGATGCGATCCGGCAGTATAATGCGTGTGTGGAGATGCTGCGACGGGATCTGGATGTTGGGCCTTCGGCGGAGACGGAGGCTTTGATTGGGCGGGTTCGGGGGGAGCCCGGCGGCAGTGTTCGTTCTGGCACACTGATTGAACGGGACGAGGTGCGTGTCCGAGTCTACCCACAAGCGACCCTCGGCCCTCCCTGGGTTGCCGTGCTGCCGTTCCGTGCCCTTGGCCCGAACCCAGTCCCGGAGTATTTCGCATCCGGACTGGTCGAGGATATCATTACGCTTCTCGCTACGGTCAAAGAGCCTGTTGTCATTTCAAGCAATTCAAGCCGGGTCTATGCCGATCGCTCGTTGGACCTACAGACGATCGGACGACAACTCGGTACTCGCTATATCGTCTCCGGATCCTGTCGTCATGCAAATCCATGGTTGCGAATCTCGCCTCCTCGCTGTTTGGAGTGGGTGGTAACGACCCAATCCGGTCTTCCTCAAGTGTTTCTCTGTTCGGTTGGGCGCCGTTTCTCCGTCCCGGCCTGACGATCCAAGGACGCCGGGGATGGCGGCTGTCAAGGATGGCCTCTTGGCCA
>CALQHT020000394.1 GCA_943330455.2 Nitrosovibrio sp. Nv4
CCGGCAACCCGCGCTTCGACGGCAGAGGGCGGGTTGCCGGGTCAAGCCCGACAATGACGGTGTGGGGACGCCTGTGGATCCATGGTCAGGTCGGTTGGTATAAACCTTCTACGGCCTGCCGCGGTTTCAGCCAAATGCTAAGACAGATCAGGACCGGATACCGACCACCGCGTCGCCACCGCAGACCGAGGATGTCACGTGATCGGATGATCGGTCGACACACGCGGGTGCTTCGGCTTCGGCGCGCCTCGGACCCGTTCGCGCAACGCCTGGAACGTCACGTACAACAGCGGGATCGCGAAAATCCCGATGAAGGACGCCGCGATCATCCCGCCGAACACCGGCGTGCCGACATCGCGACGCGCCAGTTGCGACGGCCCTTCGGCGATGACCAACGGCAGCAACCCCAGGATAAACGCGAACGAGGTCATCATCACCGGGCGGAAGCGAAGCCGAGCGCCTTCGGTGGCCGCTTCGAGGAGCGGGACACCGTCTTCTCGGCGCGCTTTGGCGAACTCGACGATCAGGATGCCGTTCTTGGCGGCCAGGCCGATCAGCACGACCATGCCGATCTGAGCATACAGATCCAGGGTCAGACCGGCCATGACCATGCCGATATAGGCGCCCAGCACACCGACCGAGACCGACAGCAGGACCGGCACCGGGATGGTCCAGCTTTCATACAGGGCGACGAGAAACAGGTAGGCGAACAGCACCGCAAAGGCCAGGATAATGGCGGTCTTGCCTTCGGCCCGCTTCTCCTGGAACGACACATCGGTCCACAGGCCGCGATACCCGGATGGCAGGGTCGCGCTGGCGATCTGGTCCATCGCCGCCAGGGACTGGCCCGACGACACACCCGGCGCGGGCGATCCCTGGATCGTCACCGCCAGACGGTTGTTGTAGCGGATCAGCGCCTGCGGCCCGATCACCGGACGCACTTCCACCAGGCTGCGCAGCGGGATCATCTTGCCGTCCTCGCTGCGCACGTTGATGCGGTAGATATCGTCGATCGAGCGGCGGTCATCGGCCTCGGCCTGCACCTGCACCTGCCAGGAACGACCAAACAAATTCATGTCGTTGACATAAAACCCGCCCAAAGACGCCTGCAACGCCTGGAACACCGCCGCCAGATCGACCTTCAGGATCTGCGCCTTGTCACGGTCGATATCGAGATAGATAGAGGGCGTCGTGGCCGAGAACGTGCTGAACACGCCAGACAGACGCGGGTCCTGATTCGCCGCCACCAGCAGTCCGCGCAACACCTGCGCCAGGGTCTGCGCGGTGCCGCCGCCGGAATCCTGCAGCACATAGCTGAACCCACCGCCACTCCCCAGACCAATGATCGGCGGCGGCGCCAGCGGGATCGCGAACCCACCACGAACCGCCTTCAGTTTGTTCGCCAGACTGGCGATCACCACATCCGCCGACTGGGTCTTGTCCCGTTCCGAAAACGGCTTCAACGAGACGATCAGGAAGGCGGCATTGGGCTGCGAGTAGTTGTCGATGAAGTTCAAACCGATGGTGGACGACTGGTTGGCGACCGCGGGCTCCGACTTGACGATCTCCTCCACCTGCCGAACCACCTCGGTTGTCCGGCCGATCGAGGCCCCGTCGGGCAACTGCACGACCACGAAGAAGGCGCCCTGGTCGTCTTCCGGGAGGAATCCGGTCGGCGTGATCTTGCCCAGGCTCCAGACTCCGGCCATGGAAACGGCGACCATCGCCATGCCGATCAGCGCGAACCGCACCATCCGGGCAACGACCGCGCCATAAGCGTCCCTGACGCGGTCGATGGCACGCATCACCACGCCGATCGGGCCGCGTCGAGGGCCGTGATGCGGGCGCAGCAACAGCGCGCACAACGCCGGCGACAGGGTCAACGCGTTGATCGCCGACAACAGCATGGACACGGCCACCGTGACCGCGAACTGGCGAAACAACTCCCCGGAAATGCCGGGAATGAACGCGATCGGCACGAACACCGACAGCAGCACCAGGGTGATGGCGATGATCGGCGCGAAGATCTGTCCCATCGCCCGCTTCGTCGCCTCCGCCGGCGAGAGTTCGGGATGTTCCTCCATCACCTGTTCCACCGCCTCGACCACCACGATGGCGTCATCGACGACGATGCCGATCGCCAGCACGATGGCCAGCAGAGACACCGTATTGGCCGAATAGCCGATGGCGTTCAGCACAATGAACGTGCCGATCAGGCTGACCGGCACGGCGATCGTCGGGATCAGGGTGGCGCGCAGATTGCCCAGGAACAGGTAGACGACCAGCACGACGAGAACAAAAGCCTCGATCAGGGTCTTCTGCACCTCATGGATCGTCGCGGATACGAAGGTGGTCGGGTCGTAGGTGACCTTCCAGGCCAGATCGTCCGGGAAATTCCGGGCCGCGTTCGCCATCAGCGTCTTCACCGCCCCCAACGCATCCAGGGCGTTGGCGCCGGGCGACTGGTAGATGGCGATCAGCGCCGCCGGGGCGCCGTTCAGCCGCGTCGAACGGTCGAGATTGGCCGCCCCCAGTTCAAGCCGAGCGATATCGCCGAGACGGAGGACGGATCCGTCCTGGTTGGTGCGAATGGCGATTTTTTGGAACTCGGCGACCGAGGTCAGGCGCCCCTTGGTCTGGATATTCAGTTGCAACTGCTGGTCGTCGGGCATCGGGCGCGCGCCGATCCGCCCCACCGCGGCCTGCATGTTCTGCGACTGGATCGCCTTGATGACGTCGGCGGACGTCAGCCCCAGGCCGGTCAGCCGGTCGGTGCGCACCCAGGCGCGCATTGCGTAATCCTGCGGTCCGAACAGGGACGCATCGCCGATCCCGGGCGTGCTTCTGATCTCATCGACAAGGTTGATCGTGGCGTAGTTGGAAATGAACAGCTCGTCGTAGGACTGCTTCGGCGAATACAGCGCCACCACGCCCAGCAGGGCGGAGGATTGCTTCTTCACCTGCAAGCCCTGCTTGCGCACGTCCTCCGGCAGCTTGGACAGCGCCACCTGGACCCGGTTGTTGACGTTGACGGTGTTGATGTCAGGATCGGTGCCGAGCTCAAACGACACCCGCAGCGAATAGCTGCCGTCGTTGCCGCTGACACTCTTCATATACATCATCTTGTCGACGCCGACGATCTGGCTTTCGATCGGCTGCGCGATGGTGGCTTCCACCACGGCGGCGGACGCGCCCGGATACATCGTGGTGACCGAGACCTGCGGCGGCACGATATCCGGATATTGCGCGACCGGGATCGACAGCAGCGACAACAGCCCGGCGATGGTGGTGAAGATCGCAATGACGCTCGCCAGCCGCGGCCGGTCGATGAAGATGGCTGAAAACACGGGATCAGCTCCGGTTCGGCGGCGGCGCGACAGGGCTCGCGAGCACCGGGGTCCCTGGACGCAGGGTTTCCAGTCCCTGTACGACGACTTGCTCGCCGCCTTGCAAGCCCTCATCCACGATCATGTAGGCACCGGATTCGCCACCCAGCTTGACCCGCCGGACCGCCGCCTTGCCGTCGACGACCACGAACACATGGGTCCCCTGCTGATCGACGATCAGCGCGGACTGCGGCACCAGGACTTTCGCCTCCGGCTTGCCATCCTCCACCGAGACCCGGACCAGTTGCCCGTCGATGAGCTGCCCGCGCGGATTGGCGATGGTGGCCCGGACCAGCACCGTGTCGGTCGAGCGATCCACCGCCACATCGACGAAATTGATCTGCCCGATCTGGTCATAGGCCGAGCCGTCGGAAAAACGGATCTGCACCCGCATGGACGCGGAAACCGCCTGGCCCTTCGCCTTGCGGAGTTCCTCGGTGCCGAGATTGAGCAATTCCCGCTGGCTGACCGGGAACGTGACATACATCGGTTCCCGGCTGACGATCACGGCCAGATTGCCGGTATCGGGGCCCACCACGTTGCCGCGGGTGAGCTTGGACCGTCCGATCTCGCCGCTGATCGGCGCCAGGATTTCCGTGTAGCCGAGGTTGATCTGCGCCGTCTTCAGATTGGCGTCGGCGGTCACCACGTCGCCCTGGGCGCTTTTTTCCGCGGCGACCCGCTCGTCGAAGGTTGCCCGGGAGGCCACGTTGGTCTTGACCAGTTCCTCGGTCCGCTCCCGCTGGGCGGTTGCGTTAACGTAGCGGGCCTGGGCCTGCAACAGCGCGCCGCGGGCGTCCTGCACGGCGGCCAGGAAGCTTTCCGGCTCGATCCGATACAGTACGGCCTTCTCTTTGACCTCGTCGCCTTCCTTGAACAGCACCTCTTGCAGGAAGCCGGTCACGCGGGCGCGGAGTTCGACCCGTTCGACCGCCTCCACCCGCCCCACGAACTCCGTTTTCAGCGCCACCGCTCGGCGTTCCGCGGCCACCGTGCCCACGGATGCCGCGGGCTTGGTCTGGGCCGCCACCGGAAGCGGCTGGGCCGCTGTCGCGAACAGCAGGGCGGCAAGGATCGGCAGGCGCATCGTGGTTCTCCACTTTGGGCTCAGGAAGAGGCCGCATTCATGGGCCGAGCGGCGAGAGAGTCTGAGGTGCGACGCTCGGTGCTGTCGACCGTCACCAAGTCAGTATCGCCCAGGGCAAGCTGTCGACAAGCAATACTTTGGCTGCCAACCGGGAGGGAGGGCGCGGGGTGCGCACGGGTCGGCAGACCCTCTGACGGAGTGCGAAGATCGCAGGTTTGGAGAAAACTCTCCCCCTCCCCTTGCGGGCTACGGGAGTCGCACAAGTGCGGAACGATTTGCCAGTCGCCATCCGAGCAATATCGGGTCAAGACGGAGCAAACCGTGATGCATAGTCTTGGGCCCCGGCGGCCGGTAACCACGGGAGGTATAGCCGGA
>CALQHT020000395.1 GCA_943330455.2 Nitrosovibrio sp. Nv4
CTTTCGTCCCTGACCCCATGAATCGCGGTCCAGGGGCCGTAGCCCCTGGTGGGTTCGAAGGGCGAAGCCCTCGCGGGGTTTGGGGCGGAGCCCCGAGGCTTTCTCTCCTCCCCCCGAACGCCCGACAGATGGTGCGGTTATTGCTGTGCGTCGCCTTAGGTAGCCCCCCTGGTGCGCTCGCGGCTGGGTAGGTTACAATCGCGACAGACGACGGTGGCCCGCAAGGGCTGAAACGGGAACGCGCAAGCGGCTGCCCCCGCAACTGTAGTCGGTGAGCCCCGGTCCACGTGCCATTGCCGCAAGGTGAGAAGGCGGGCCAGGGCGATGACCCGATAGCCAGGAGACCGGCCGACGTCGAGACTGCGCGCGCGCGACGGGCGGGGTGCACCGGGGCAGCGGGGAGAAACCCGCATGCGAGCTGTCGGCACTGTGTCGATAGGAGGACCCGCATGCGCTCAAAAACCGCGCTGCTGGCAACAGGTTTCTGCGTTTCCCTTGTCCCGGTCACCTGGGCGGCCGATCCGGAGGTCGCGCTGCCCGACCTGGTCGTGACCGCGACCCGGGTTCCGACCGCGATCGAGAAAATCCCCGCCGGCGTGACCGTGATCGACCGCGCGAAGATTGAGGCGTTCGGTTTCAACACCCTGACCGAGGCCTTGGCCCAGGTTCCCGGAGTCCGCGTCAGCCCGTCCGGCGGGCCTGGCGGGCAGGCCAGCGTGTTCATCCGCGGCACCAACTCCAACCACGTGCTGGTGCTGCGCGACGGCATGCCGATCAACGATCCGTCGGAGGCGACGGGGGCGTTCAATTTCGGCGTCGATACCCTGTCCGACATCGAGCGGATCGAGATCATTCGTGGCCCGATGGCGGCTTTGTATGGCTCGGGCGCAATCGGCGGCGTGATCAACCTGATTTCCCGGCGTGGGGTGTCTGGCGGACCGCGTTGGCAATTCGACCTGGCGGCGGGGTTGCCGCAACAGATCAAGGGCACCGTCGTCGCGTCCGGGGTCGAGGGCAATTTCGACTATGCGCTGACCGCGTCTTCGCAGTCGTCGGAAGGCTACGACGCCATTCCGCAGCGTCAGAGTAACTACACCGGCACGCCGCAGGGATTTCGCGACCGGGTCGGAACCTTGAACCTGGGTTATTCTCCGGTCGAGGGGACGCGGCTGTCGCTGTTCGTCCGCGCGCGGCAGGCGTTGTTCGGCTTCAACGCGCTGGGCTTCCCGACCTGGGATACCGCCAATTCGTCGGGTACCGCCGATTCGTTCCTTGGGCGCGTCGGAGTGACGTCGAAATTGTTCGACGGGGTCTATGAAACCGGCGTGTTCGTCGGGCGCATGCAGGACGATCGGCGCTATCGGCAATATTTCGACCCGCGCGATCCGAACCAGACATCGAGCGATTCCCGCTACCATGCCTATCGCACCGATGTGCAGTGGAACAACACGGTGCATCTGGATCAATGGCTGCCGGCGGAGGCGATGTCGGACACCGCGTTGACGTTCGGCTACCAATACACCGACGACTCGATCAAGGTGCGCACCAACAGCGATTTCGGCGGCTTTCCGTTCGCGCAGTCGGCCAACGCCTCGATGGCGACCAACGCGGTCAATCTGGGCCTCCAATCGACGCTGTGGGACCGGCTGACGGTCACCGGGCAGGTGCGTCAGGACTGGGTGGCGGGCAATGCGCCGACCACCTGGCGCCTGGGCAGCGTGCTGGCGGTGCCGGAGGTGTTTACCCGCTTCAAGCTGGCCTATGGCACGTCGTTCCGGGCGCCGTCGCTGTTCGACCGTTATGGTGTCGACTCGTTCGGCTATGTGGGCAATCCGGCCCTGAAACCGGAAAGCGCGCAGGGCTGGGAATTGGGGTTTTCCACCACCCTGCCTGCGTTCGAGCGAGCCGATTTCGTGACGTTCGGCGCGACCTACTTCAACCAGCAGGTGCAGAACCTGATCACAACCGCGTTCGTGCCCGTCTACACATCGGTCAATATCGGTTCGGCGCATGTGCAGGGTGTGGAGACGGAGTTCTCCCTGCGCCCAACAACGTGGCTCAGTCTGAACGCGAACTACACCTATACCGATACGAACGGGATCGGCCAGGCGGCCTCCACCGGTTCTCGGCTGCTGCGCCGGCCGGCGCATGCGGGATCGGCCAGTCTGACCCTGAAGCCGGTCCCGGAGTTGAAAATCGTCCCACAGCTTGCCTATACTGGGGTGTTTCGGGATTTTCTGACCGACAATGCCGGTTTCGGAACCGGGGTCGGGACCTCCCCGCAGGGACTGATCGCGTCCCTGGCAATCAGTTACGATGTCACACCGGCGTTGCAGGTTTACGTCAATGTACGCAACGTCTTCCATTCGAAGTTTGAGGCTGTGAACGGCTATCAGACGCCTGGACCCAGCGGATGGCTGGGCGTGCGGGTGAAGCTGTAGAGCCAACGGCCCTAACGATCGACCCTTATCATTGCGTCACCGTCATTGCCGGGTCGACCTCGGCAATGACGGTGAGGCGTTTACGCGATCCCACAACCTTGGTTCGCCCCCCAAGCCACTCGGCTTTGCGGGATTGCGCATGACCCTGTAGCGTCCTGTCCGACGCGACCAGAACCAGACAGAGAAACGTCCCATGTACCTCAACACCTACGCCCAGGGCTCCGATCCCCTGGACATGACCCAGACCGATGAGTTCCGCAGCCTGCTCACCAGCGCGGGCGAACTCGGCATTCCGCATAAGCCGGACATACACTACCGTTCCTGCAACATCGTGCTGCGGCAGTTGCGGTTCCACTTCCTGGAATGGGGCGCGCCCGATGCGCCGCCGATCGTGCTGCTGCATGGCGGGCACCAGTCGGCGCATTCCTGGGATCTGGTCAGCCTGCATTTGGCGCAAAATTATCGCGTCCTGGCGCTGGATCAGCGCGGCCATGGCGACAGCGAGTGGGCGCGCGACGTCGAATACTCCAACCACAACATGGCGCAGGACGCCGAGGCGTTCATCGCGGCGATGGGACTGCGCAAGCCGATCCTGATGGGGCATTCCATGGGCGCGCGGAATTCGATGATCCTGGCACGCCACGATCATTCCTATCTGCGGGCCATGGTGGTGGTGGATGTCGGCCCGGAAGTGTCGGAACGCGGGCGGGCGGCGATCGGCGGATTCGTGCAGGCGAACCAGGAATTCGACGACCTGGAACATTTCGTGCGCAACGTGCGTCAATACGACCCGTACCGCCCGAGGGAACATATCGAGCGCACCGTCAAGTACAACATGCTGCAACGCGCCGATGGGAAATTCGTCAGCAAGTGCGATTCCAATCCGCGTCGTCTGGGCATTCTGCGCGGCAACAGCCCACAGGACACGGTCAGTTTGGACGACGTTCGTCTCTACAACCTGCCGGTGATGGTGGTGCGGGGTGAGAACTCCAACATCCTGGAACCTGATGCGGCCGAGCGGTTTCGGGATGCATTGCCGAATGGGACGTTGGTGACGGTGCCGAATTGCGGACACAACGTGCACGGACAGAATACCAAGGGTTTTCTGGGCGCGATTGGTGGCTTCTTTGGTGGTCTGCCTGCCTGGTCCGGCTAGCGCATGTTTGTGCCGCCTGGGCCGGATTAGCATCCGGGCCAGGCGGCGGCGTTACTGGTTGGACCCCTCGGGCACGTCGTTACCGGCCGGTCCGCATCACTCCATCTTGATGCCGGCCATCGCGACCAGGCCGCGATTGATCTCAATCTGAGCGGCCAGGGCCTTGCCCACGCCGTCTCCGTCCATCGGCCGCAGCATCACGCCGCGTTCCAGGGATATCTGGATCATGTCGGGTTTCTCCATGATCTCCACCACTTTCGCATGGATCTTGGCCGTCACGTCGCTCGGCACGCCGGCCGGGCCATAGATGCCGTAGAACGTGATGGGGGTGATATCGGGGAAGCCCTGCTCCGACAGAGTCGGGACGTCGGGAAAGCCAGGGTGGCGCGCATCGCCGACCATCGCCAGGAGGCGCAGTTTGCCGGCGCGGATATACGGCAGCACCACGATATCGGACATGATCTGCACATGGCCGGCTAGCAGGTCGTTCAGCACGTCGGCGCTGCCGCGAAATGGCACATGCAGGATGTCGGTGCCGGCGCGTTGGTTGAAGTTGGCGACCATCAGATGCGCGGATGTCCCCGCTCCCGGCGTTCCCCAGGCCAGTTTTCCGGGTTCGGCTTTCGCCAGGGCGACGAGTTCGGCGATGTTGGTGGCCTTCACCGCCGGGTGCACGGCCATGCCCTGGATCAGGTCGCCCACCCTGGTCATGGGGGTGAAGTCCTTCAGAGGGTCGAATTTCGTCTTGGTGACGACTGGCACCAAACCCAAGGTGCTGCTGGACGCGAGCAACAGGGTGTATCCGTCCGGTGTCGCGCGTGCCGCGGCTTCGGAGCCGATCATGCCGGACGCGCCGCCGCGGTTATCCACGATGAATTGCTGGCCGAACCCGATGCTGAGCCGGTCGACCCACAGGCGGGCGACGACGTCGTTGGGGCCGCCGGCGGCGAAGGGGACGATGACCTTGACCGGGCGTTCGGGCCATTTAGTGGTTTGGGCGGTGGCGGGGTGGATCAGCAGGGCGGTGGCGAGGAGGAGGAAACGGAGCATGGGGGCCTCTTGGGGAAGTAAGTTGGGAGGAGAGGCGGGGCTGCCGCCCCGGAACCCCGCCCAGGGGCGCTGCCCCTGGACCCCGCCAAGGGCGACGGCCCTTGGAACCCGGACCATTGTCGTTTGAATTCCTGGGGCCTACCCGGACCTATCTCCGTC
>CALQHT020000396.1 GCA_943330455.2 Nitrosovibrio sp. Nv4
CGCTACCCATTTGCCCGTCTCGGCCGAAAACGGTCGCACGTTGTCTCGGAGGATGGAAATCAGGCGCAATTACGCAAATTCTATCCAGGGTTGTCACGTCCGATAGAATTTCGCGCATGATTGGCGTCGAGTTTTGCAAGTGGCTCATATCATGGGGTTTTTTTACACAAAATACTACCCGGACACAGAGGCGACGTAACTGCGTCGTCAGGCCTGGTATCCGATCTCGGCAGGGCTGGTTCAGCGGCCGAACCGCGGAGGGCGGCGTGAGAGGCTTTCGCAATGGTCTCGGGGTGTTGGTTGGGGCTTCAATCGTATGTGGCCGCAAACACCGCCCGCTACTCGGCGGCGGGTTTTCCGGCGAACAGATTGGCGATGTTGTCGGTGGGGTGGGTTCGACGGATCGTCACGCTGTCCGCGTCATGGATTGGTTCCGGTACGATCCGGATATCGGCGGGGTGACGACAAGCATCCGCCCAACTCACGGCCGAGACAGCCCCGGCGTCATGGACCGCCCGCCGCCCCAGGTTGCCGCGTGTCCACCGCCCCCTGTAGTCTCATCCCGCTATCAGCGGAGGCACCTTCCATGGCGATCGACATCCAGGACATCGAATACCAACGCCCGGGCGGCACTCCGCTGCTGGCGCGCCTGTATCGGCCGGAGGGGACCGGTCCGTTCCCCGCGGTCCTGGAAGTGCATGGCGGCGCCTGGACCGGCGGCGACCGGCTGAACAACGCCTCGATCGCCGAGGACCTGGCAAGGAACGGCATCCTGGTCATGTCGATCGACTTCCGGATGCCGCCGGTGGCCGGCTATCCCGACACCGTGGCGGACGTCAATCTGGGCATCCGCTGGCTGAAAGCCCACGCGACCGAGTATGGCAGCAAGCCCGAACTGGTTGGCGGGCTGGGGACATCCTCGGGCGGGCATTTGCTGCTGCTCAACCTGCTGCGGCCCGCCGATCCGCGCTACACCGCGCATACACTGGCCGGATCGACCATTGACGCCTCCCTGGCCTTCGGCATCGTCTGCTGGCCGGTGGCCGACCCGCTGACCCGCTATCGGGTGATGAAGGATCGCGGCAACGACCGCCTGGTGCAGGCGCATATCCTGTTTTGGCCATCCGAGGCCGCGATGGAGGAAGGCAGCCCGCAGCACATCCTCGACCGCAAGGAGGCCGTCGCCAAGCCGCCGATGCTGATCATGCAGGGCACCGCCGATAACAACCTCACCGACGAGATGGCGTCCCGGCTCGCTGCCTCCTATCGCGCCCTGGGCGGCTCGATCGAGCTGGAGATCTTCCCGGGCCAACCGCATGCGTTCATCCCCAACGCGCCGACTGCCCCCGATTCGGTCCGTGCGCTGGCCCTGATCAACAGTTTCATCCGCAAGCACGTCGGTTAGGTCGGCTCCGAAACGATGCAAGCCCCACCGTTCGCGGCTGATCGGTTCGCCGACCATGTCCTGGGCACGACATACCAGGACCTGTCGGCCGACGCGGTGGCGCAGGCCAAGACGTTCATTCTGGACACGATCGGTGTCGGCATTGCCGGCTCCACCGCGGTTGGTGCCGACGCGTTGCTGCGGACGGGCATCGGCTGGGGCAGCCGGGAACAGGCAGCGATCTGGGGCCGACACGAGCGTGTGCCGGCCCCCGTGGCCGCGATGGTCAACGGGTTCCAGGTCCATTGCCAGGAATACGACTGCCTCAGCGAGGCCGCGGTGCTGCATCCGCTCGCCACTCTGCTGCCGGCCGCACTCGCCGTGGCAGACTCGCAAGGGGGCGTGTCCGGGCGAGACCTGATCACCGCCGTCGCGGTCGGCACTGATGTCTCCATCGGCCTCGGCGTGGCCTGCAAGAATGGGTTGCGCTTCTTCCGTCCGGCCACCGCCGGCGGGTTCGGGGCGGTCGCCGCGGTCGGGCGGCTGATGGGGCTGAGCCACGCGCAGATGGTCGCGGCATTCGGCCTGCAATACGCGCAAGCCAGCGGCACCATGCAATCGCATGTGGAGGGCAGCATCGCCCTGCCGTTACAAGTCGGCTTCAACACCCGCGCCGCGTTGCAATCGGTGGATCTGGTGCGTGCCGGTCTGGACGGGCCGAAAGACGTGTTCGAGGGACCGTTCGGCTATCTGCGCCTGTTCGAGGGGGACTGGGACCTCGAACCGGTCCTCGCGTCGCTGGGCCAGACATGGCGGATCGCCGAACTCAGCCACAAGCCTTATCCCAGCGGACGCGCAACGCATGGCGGCGTGGAGGGGCTGCTGTCCCTGATGGCCGAACACCGCTTCACCGCCGAGGACGTCGCCCATGTGCGGGTGATCGGTCCGCCTCTGATCCACGCTTTGTGCGGCCGCCCGCCGCTGCCAAACCCGACGCCAAGCTACGCGCGCCTGTGTATGCCGTTCGTGGGCGCCAAGGTGTTGCGCCATGGGCTGATCGACCTGTCCCATTATCGCGGCGCCGCCCTGGCCGACCCCGACACCTATGCCCTGGCGCAAAAAATCGTGATGGAGCCGGACGGCACCACCGATCCCAACGCCCTTGCCCCGCAGCGCGTCGTGGTGCGGCTGACCAACGGCCAGGAATTCGAGTGGCGCTGCGACGTCATGCTGGCGCATCCCACACGGCGGCTGTCCCGCGCGCAGCATCTGACCAAATTCCGCCGCTGCTGGGGCTTTTCGCGCGAACCCCTGCCTGACACGGCGTGCGAGGCGCTGATCGACCTGGTCGACGCGTTGGAAACCGTGGCCGATGTCCAGGCGATCACCCGTCTGATCGTGCCGCCGGCCTGACAATCCGCGCGCGATCCGCCGGCCGGGTCCTTGTCGAGTCCCGCGAATACCGCCATCTCGGACAGGTCCACCGTGGGGCCGTCTTACGCCCATGCCCGCCGAGCGGAACCAGTTTTCGGGGAGTTTCCCATGCTTGCCAGCTTTCCCTTCGACAACACCTATGCCCGCCTCCCGGAGCATTTCTACGCGCGCCTGGCGCCGACCCGGGTGGCCGAACCGCGACTGATCCGGGTCAACACGGAACTGGCCGAGTCGTTGGGACTGGACCCGGCAGCTTTGTCCGGCCCGGACGGTGTCGCGGTACTCGCCGGGAACCAGGTGCCCGACGGCGCCGCCTCCATCGCGCTTGCCTATGCCGGGCATCAGTTCGGCAATTTCGTGCCGCAACTTGGCGACGGGCGGGCTTTGCTACTGGGCGAGGTCGTCGGGCGGGACGGGCTCCGGCGGGACATCCAACTGAAGGGCTCGGGTCCGACCCCGTATTCCCGCAACGGCGATGGGCGCGCCGCGCTGGGTCCGGTGCTGCGCGAGTATCTGGTCAGTGAGGCGATGGCGGCCCTCGGTGTGCCCACCACCCGCGCGCTGGCCGCGGTGACGACCGGGCAACTCGTTTACCGGGAGCAGAAATTGCCGGGCGCGGTGCTCACCCGCGTGGCGGCCAGCCATCTGCGGGTCGGCACGTTCCAGTATTTTGCCGCGCGCGAGGACCTCGACGCGCTGCGCCAACTCGCCGACTACGCGATCGCGCGCCATTATCCGGAGGCGGCGACGGCCGAAAACCCCTACGCGGCGTTGCTGGCCGGCGTGGTGGGGCGGCAGGCGGAGCTGGTGGCGAAATGGCTGCTGATCGGGTTCATCCATGGGGTGATGAACACCGACAACAGCTCGATTTCCGGCGAAACCATCGACTTTGGCCCCTGCGCCTTCATGGATGCCTATAATCCGGGGACGGTGTTCAGCTCCATCGACCATGCCGGTCGTTACGCCTATGGCAACCAACCGCGCATCGCGCACTGGAACCTCGCCCGCCTGGCCGAAACCCTGCTGCCACTTGTGGCCGCCGATGAAGAAGCCGCCATGACCACGGCAAAGGCGGTGATCGCCGAATTCGCCCCGCGCTTCGAGGCCGCTTATCTCGGTGGGCTGAACCGCAAGATCGGGTTGTCTCAGGCGCGCGACGGCGATCAGGTCCTGGTGCAAGCCCTGCTGAAGGCGATGGCCGAGAACGAGGCTGATTTCACCCTCACCTTCCGCCGCCTGGCCGACGCCGCCGTCAGCCCCGATGGCGATGCCGCCGTCCGCGCCCTGTTCACCAACCCCGGCGCCTATGACGATTGGTCGGCGCAATGGCGCGAACGTCTCCTCGACGATCCGATGGCGCCGGAGGCCCGCCGAACGGCGATGAACGCGGTCAACCCCATCTACATCCCGCGCAACCATCTGGTCGAAGAGGCCCTGGCTGCTGCTGTCGAAAAGAACGATTTCACGCCGTTCGAGTGGTTATCCGACGTTCTGTCCCGCCCCTTCGAGGAACGCCCCGGATTCGAGCGCTACACCCTGCCCCCGCAAGCCGACCAGCGCGTCTACCAGACCTTCTGCGGCACCTGACGCCGCGTCGGGAACTGGCTTGTTCGGCAGGGCTTCTTCAAGACGTTGGGAGCGCTGAAGGCGTATTTGGTGTTCCCGTCATGGGACGATTTGCTCCGGACCATGGCCTTCGCCAGGCCGCCGCCACAGGCTCCGTGAGGGGAAAGCACAGGCGGGGACTGGGCGAGGTCCGCGTTTGGATGAATTTGGAACTGCCGCCGGCCGCCGGGTGCGAACCAAAGTTGTGGGATCGAGTACACGCCCCTTCGTCATTGCCGGGCTTGACCCACGGCTGTCCGGTTTAAATAACTTGTACTTTCCATATTTATGGATTCGACTCGAACCCATCGCAACACCGCGAATCGGGACAGGGTCGAATCACATGGAACCGCACAGGAATACAGTCATACACAGC
>CALQHT020000397.1 GCA_943330455.2 Nitrosovibrio sp. Nv4
CCAGGGGCTTTGCCCCTGGACCCCACCAAAGGCACGGCCTTTGGAATGCGATTCTTTTGTTGGGATTGAGGATACGGCCCAACACGGACCGTGATGGGTCCGTGTTGGGCCGTATCCTCAATCCCAACAATGTTCCGGTTCCAAGGGCCGTCGCCCTTGGCGGGGTTCAGGGGCAGAGCCCCTGGCGGGGTCCGGGGCGGAAGCCCCGTCTCTACCCCCTCCCCGGAAACACGATGCAAGCCTCCGACGGGATGGTCACCACCGCCTCCCCACCGGACGGCCCGGCCTCGACCTCCACCCGGAACTCCTGCTCCCCGGCGCGCACTAGGATCTGGTTGCGCGCGCCCAGGAACGTGCTTTCCACCACCGTGACTGGGTAGGCGTTTTGCGCGTTGTCTGACATTTGCCCGATGCGGATGCGTTCCGGGCGCACCGCCACGGTCACCGCTGTTCCGACTGTGAGAGTTCGCGCCGTCGGCGCCAGCAAAGGGGGCAGGGGTCCGAATCCGGTCAGAGCCACATGCACCATGCCATCGGTGATGGAGGCCACGGTGCCCGGGAAGAAGTTACTGCTGCCGATGAAGTCGGCGACGAACGGGTCGGCCGGACGCTCATAGATCGTGTGCGGATCGGCCAGTTGGGCGATCTTGCCGCCGTTCATCACGGCAATGCGATCGCTCAGCGCCAAGGCCTCGCTCTGGTCATGCGTCACATAGACGGTGGTGACCTTCAAGGTGCGTTGCAGGTGCCGCAACCAGCTTCTCGCACGCTCCCGCAGCTTGGCGTCCAGGTTCGACAGCGGCTCATCCAGCAGCAGCAGGGACGGCCGATAGACCAGGGTCCGCGCCAGGGCCACGCGCTGCTGCTGGCCGCCGGACAGGGCGAACGGGTAGCGCGCGGCGTACTCGGTCATTTCGACCAGGGCCAGCGCCTCGGCGATGCGTTCGGCGCGCTGGGCCTTGGGCATCTTGCGCAGCCGCAACGGGAAATCGAGATTGTCCGCGACCGTCATATGCGGCCACAGCGCGTACGACTGGAAGACCAGCCCGACCTCTCGTTTCTCAGGGGGGACAAAAACCCCCTTGGTGCCGTCGAAGAACACGCGATCGCCCAGAACGATGCGTCCGTGATCGGACCGATCGAGACCGGCGATGGCGGCCAACGTCGTGGATTTGCCGCAGCCGCTGGGACCCAGCAACGTCAGGAACTCCCCGTCGCCGACAGTGAATGAAATATCGTCGACGGCCCGGACGGCGCCGAACAGCTTGGTCAGACCCTCGACGCGCAGTTCAGCCATAGATCCGGACCCCCAGCAAGCGGCGCGCGAGATAGACGAACAGGAAGGTCAAGCCGACCTGGATGGTGGCCAGGGCGGCGACCGGGCCGTTGTCGCCGTTCTGCCAGAATTGCAGCATGGTGGTGCCGATCACCTCGCTGCCGGGGGCGAACAGGAAGACGGCGGTGACGTATTCCTTGAAGCACAGGATGAAGATCAGCGCGAAGCAGGAGAACAGCGCCGGTCGGATCAGCGGGACCAGGATCGAGCGGGATGTCCGCCACCAATCGGCACCGACGGTGCGAGCACCTCGGTCCAGGTCCTGGCTGATCTGGGCGAGCGAGGGCGCGATGGCGCCGAAGCCCGCGGGGATGTAGCGCATCACGTAGGCGGCAACCAGGATCCAGATCGTGTTGCGCAGCCAGCCCAGCGGGCCGAACATCGCGGCGGCATAGAGGATGCCGATGCCCGCGATGATACCGGGCACCGCGCGAGGCGCCATCGCGATGTATTCCAGCCGGCGGGCCAGGGGGAACGGCGATCGGGTCGAGACCAGCACGATCAAGGTCACCAGCGCTGTGCCGATGATCCCGGCGGCGATGGAAATCTGGATCGTGTTGCCGATGGAGCGCAGATAGACCGGGTAGAGGAAAATCACCTCGTAATTGTCCCAGGTGAACAGGTCCCAGATCGGCAACAACGGCGACAGCAACGTCACCATGGAGCGCAAGGCCAGGCCGCCGATAATGGCGATGATGGCGAAGCCGACATAGGCCAACATGACGCCGAACGCGACCCAGCGCCACTTGCCCAACGGGAAGGCCCTAGGGCGGGTTGCCTTGCCGCCGACGGTGACGAAGCGCGCGCGATTGCGCATCAGGCGGCCCTGCATCGCGATAAGGGTCATCACCAGCGCCAGCATGAAGAACGCCGCCGCCGCGACCAAGCCATAGGCCGGAGTCGTCGTGCGGAACACGCGGTTATAGAGATAGGTGGTGAACACCTCGATCCCGGCCGGTCCACCGAAGACCAGCGGAATCGACAGGATTTCCAGCGCGATGACGAAATTCATGATCGTGCTGTAGATGATGGACGGGCGCATCAGCGGCAGGGTGATACGTCGCAGCACGGTCCAGGTGCCGGCGCCGGCGCTGCGGGCGGCGTCCTCCAGCGACGCATCGACGGAAGTGGCCGACGCGATGCAGTAGAGATAGGCCAGCGGCGCCTGTGCCAGACCGGCCACCACGCCCATCCCGGTCAGGCTGTAGAGATTCCACGGCTCGATATCGGCCACGGACTGCACCGCGAGGGTGATGTAGCCGGACGGGCCGAACATGATGAACCAGCCGAAGGCCAGCACCAGATGAGAA
Source organism: Nitrosovibrio sp. Nv4 (assembly GCA_943330455.2). Lineage (GTDB taxonomy): Bacteria > Pseudomonadota > Alphaproteobacteria > Acetobacterales > Acetobacteraceae > Rhodopila. The sequence goes on from CALQHT020000397.1 coordinate 2,647, forward strand.
ATGAACAGCGGCCACAGCAGGATATCGCCGAAGATGTGCCGCCCCGGCAGATCGGTGCGTCCGATCAGGATGGCGCAGCCGATACCGACGGATTGGGAGATCGCCGTCATCACGCCCGCGAAATAGAGCGTGTTCAGGATGACCGCGCGAAATTCCGGCTCGGTCAGCAGGGCGATGAAGTTGTCCCAAGTCGGCTCCGCGTCCGGGTAATAGAGCGGCTTGTCGAGGAACGCCTGGTAAAAGATCGGCAGGATCGGCACGATGACCAGCACCAGGGTCACCGCGGCCACGAACCATTGAATGGCGGCGTTCCGGTCGAAATGGCCTTTCACCGATGGCCCCGCGTCGATTTTTGGGCCGAGTCTGCCTGGTGCCTCGGGATAACGATTCCACAGAGCACGTTATGCTCTCGGACGGAGGCTAAGGTCGGACCACTTCGGGGTGCCACGGATGAGGATGCCATGCGCCTAGGACTTCTGCATCGCCTTTTTCCAGCGAGGGGTGAACTCTTCCGAACGCTTGCGCAGTTCCGGGTCGAAGCCAATGATCATCAGGTTCTTCTCCCCGCCCACCGCCTCGGCGATGGAGGCCATGGTGTAGTTGGCGACTTCATCCTTGCGCACATCGGCGCGATACGGAGTCAGTCCGCCGCGGCCGAACGCCGCCTGCCCGGCGTGGGAGACGATGAAATCCACCATCAAACGCGCGGCGTTGGGGCTGCTGCCGTCCTTTGGGATGCCGATGGGGCGGATCCACAGCGGCTGGCCGTCCTCCATGAACGTCCAGTCCATGATCTTTTGCAGCGCCGGTTCCTTCATCTTCGGGAACACGACGACGCCGGACGCGAAGAACGCCGCCTTGTATTCGCCCGCGCCGAGTTTTTGCAGCATGGGACCAGCCGAGACCTCGGGGCGCAGGTTGGGACCGATCATTTCCAGCCATTTGAAGACGTCATCGCCGTATTTCTGCTGGTAGATCAGGTAAAGATCGCGCGCCGAGGTGGAGTTGACCGGATCGTAGGTGGTGATGCCGTTGCGGAACTCCTTCGGATTGGCCTGCGCCAGTTCCGCCAGATGCTTCAGGCCGCGAGGGCGCTTGCCTTCCGGCAGCAGCAGCTTGTTGTAGACCATCACCAGCGGGTCGGCGGAAACGGTGTAAAGCCCAGGATAGGCCTTGCTCCAGTCCGGAAGATGCGGCGATTCCGGCGAGACGTAGGGCACCAGATTGCCGCGTTTGACGAAATCCATCCAGGTTTCGACCGCCGGGGTCAGCAGGATGGCGCCGGTGGCGCTGCCCGACCCGCGATCGGCATAGTAGCGCTGGAACACTTCCTCTCCACCCAGATCGAGGGTCGATATCTTGATCCAGGGATAGAGTTTGTTGAAGTCTGCAATGACCGGTGCCCAGTTGTATTGCGCCAGGACCGAATAGATCAGCAGCGAGGTCTCTTTCTTGGATGCCTCGACGATCTTGCCGTAATCGGCGGGGTAGTAGCTGGGAAGGGTCTGTGCCGAGGCCGCTCGGGGAACGGTCGCGGCAACGGTCGCGGCCCCTGCCATGGCCAGGACATGTCGGCGCGATGTTGTATGCCCGCCAGGGCGCGATGTTGCACACGCGCCAGGGCGCGATGGCCCGGTTCCGGATTTGTCCATGGTCAACCTCCCTGTCTACCACCCGGTGTCGTGCGTTGCTGCCCGTTGGCGGTTGTCTCTTGTGGCCGCACCGTGCCCGCGTGACGCTTGCCGTGTCAATCGGATGCTGGGGACCTCCGTCATCGATTTCATTGACTGGTCGTCGCTGCCATATTCGGCTCCACCCGTGGCGGCCCGAGGTGGATAAGCCGCATTATCGGCGACCCGGGGCACTGGCCGGGAACCCGCACCGCGATCGCCTGTGGCCAGCGGATGAGATGGCACGATGCATTCTTTCTTATCTGTGTTCATCTGCGGTTGAATTCTTTCTTCCTGCCCTAAGTGCCTCCTCGCTGTTTGGAGTGGGTGGTAACGAACGGCGGACAATCGCCTGTGAGACCGAATTGCTCTCGGGCGGCCCGCGTCATGTGTTCCGCGCTCCAGACAACGACCAGTTTCTTTGTTCGGCTGGGGGCCGTTTCTTCGTCCCG